>CAIWVW010000049.1 GCA_903916255.1 uncultured Bacteroidota bacterium | reverse complement strand
GGATAAAAAGAACTGCTGATAGCTCCGGCAGCATTTGGATAATAGTTATAATATGGCCCGGTTGCAGTATAAGAATAGCCGAAATGTACATAAGTAAGCTGTAATCCGCCATAAATATCAAATTTATCGCTTTGTAAAACATCCCAATGGTACATGGCACGAACACCGAACGAAGTAGCAGTCCATTTATCATTCCAACTGTCACCAATACCATCGCTGTAAGTATAGGAAGAACCCTGATAACCAACCGCTAAACCAAGCCCTAATGTACCTGGTCCCAGTTTAGTGGCTCCATACTCATAGCTGGCAGTAATAACAGGTGTAGAACTAACTCCGGCATAGTAATCTACAGAATATCCGAAACCTACCCCAACATTGATGGCAGAGGTTCCCTGGTCGAAACTTTGAGCTTTACCGGTATTTGCTGAAAGCAAAAAAATGGTGGCGCCCAATGCAATTGTCAAACTTTTAATACTTGTCTTCATAAGCGTTTTTTGTTTTGTGTGTTAATAATGGACTGCAAAAATAATAATCTTGTATTTAATTTCACCATTACTTAGAGCACACAATTATGTTAACGGTTTATTCGTTGGTCTTTAATTGTTTGCACTTTTTAAGTATGTTTGCATCAAATTAACTATCATGAATAAACGATTCGGACTCCTCCCCTTTCTTGGCCTTTCTTTAATGCTATCTACCCATTTATCGGCGCAAATGATGGGAATGGGCTCCAATCCTGCCAAAAACTGGCAAAATGAAAGCATTGAATCAGACAGTGTATATGGAACCGGTTCGGATAATGCGCTTGGGTTGTTAAAGGCTCGCCCATCCACTACGGTAATAGTAGCCGTTATCGATGGAGGGGTTTATATTCACCATCCGGCGATAAAAAACCATATTTGGGTGAACCCGAAAGAAATTCCGAATAATAAAATAGACGACGACAAAAACGGCTATGTAGATGATGTGAATGGCTGGGATTTTATTGGCGGCAAAGACAGCGCCGTAAAAGAGGATAATGTGGAAGTAACCCGCCTTTATCGTGATTTGAGCAAGAAATATGCCAATGTTACTGCCGATAAAGCAACCGACAAAGCGGAATATAAGAAGTGGCTGAAAGTTAAAACCACATTTGAAACCTCCCGTGCCGGATACCAAAAGCAATATGATAACCTGATTGCCTTTATTGATACTATGGGCATGGTTAAAAAAGCATTGGGTAAAAGCGATTTCAACAAAGATGACCTGAGCAGTTATAATCCGACCGACAGCGCAATGGTTCATGCAAAAAAAAGGCTCATCCGAAACTTTAACCGTTTCGGCGCATTTATTAAAGGATGCACTGCCGATAGTTTGAAAAAACAATTAAACGGGGGGTTGAATTTTTACAATGCCTACCTTAAATACCAATATAATGTAAACTTCGACCCGCGCTTTGTAGTTGGCGATAACTATACCAATGACAAAGAACGTAATTATGGCAGCAATGACGTGGTTGGTCCAACCGATGTGCATGGTACGCATGTAAGCGGAATTATTGCCGGAAACAGAACCGGTATGCCCGGCGCACAGGAAGGAATAGCGGATAATGTTAAAATTATGGTGGTTCGTGTGGTGCCCGATGGCGATGAACGCGATAAAGATGTTGCCAATGGAATCCGCTATGCAGTGGATAATGGCGCCAAGGTTATCAATATGAGTTTCGGCAAAGAGTTTTCCTACGATAAAAAAGCAGTTGATGACGCCGTAAAATATGCCGAAGACCATGATGTATTATTGGTTCATGCCGCCGGAAACGACCATAAAGACAATGACACAACCGACAATTTCCCAAACAGGCAATATTGGAACTCTACCCGTAAAGCCCAAAACTGGATTGAAGTGGGCGCTTCCGATACAAAAGGCAGGCCGGGTTCTTTCAGCAACTTTGGCAAACATACGGTCGACCTTTTTGCACCGGGCGTTAAAATATACAGCAGCATACCCGACAGCGGCTATGCTTACTTCAACGGAACAAGTATGGCGGCACCTTGCGTGGCAGGTGTGGCAACCATTATTAGGGAATACTTCCCGAAACTGACTGCCAAAAAGGTGAAAAAACTATTGATGAAAACCGTTACCAAGATTACCTTTTCCGTACCACAACCGGGTAGCGATAAAAAAGGTGTCGATATGAGCGAATTATGTATTTCGGGCGGAACAATAAATGCCTATAAAGCGGTTCAATTAGCCTTGAAAAAGTACGGAGGAAACTAATTCAGGAAGAATTAAACTACCACCCATGAAAAAGGGATGCCTGTTATTTCTGTTTGCGATGGGAGCCGCCGTGTCGAATGCCCAAAATAACACCCCGGAGGTTCATAGCCCTGCCGAAACATTCGCAGCGAGAAAAGGTGTAATTATGGAAAAACGTTTTGATGAAGTGGGTAAAGTAGGCAACCTAAATGTACAGATAGAATACCTTTCCGACCTGAACACAAGCGATAAACTCCAGTGCATTCGATTTGATATACAGGCAAATAATACCAGCCACTCGGCCCTGCTCGATACTAATGATGTGAATGAGCTGATAAGCTTTATGAAATACCTGAGCACCAATGTTACTAACCGCCCTGCTGTAGACCCTAATACCGAAATATCATTTACCACACAATATGATTTTCAAATTGGTTGCTTCTGGCAAGGAAGCAATGGCTGGGTGCTATTCCTGCGCACCGACTCGCAGGCCCCATCGACCGAGGCGGATATTAATCAAGGCGATATTAATTCGGTTTTGAGGATATTCCGCCTTGCGAAAGCGCAAATACAACGACAGTAATAAAAAAATAAGAGGGCTAAATGACAGTACTATCATTTAGCCCTCTTATTTACTTACAATTATTTCTTATTCCTTATGGCTTCAGCCTTATCATTCTGATTGGTGCTTGTATACACCTGCACCAAGGCATTTGTATTATCTGTGTCCGAAGGTTTAATTTGATACGCATGTTCGAAATAAGGTTGTGCCTTATTAAAGAAATCCATGGCTTGCGCCGTCATCTTTTTATACTTTTCGGTAGCATTCAATGGCAGGTCATTGGCCGCTTTTAAAATAGGAACTCCCTGATTAAAATAAAGTGCGCCCATGTTATAAAGTAAATCGAAATCGTTTGGGTTTATATCGAGGGCTTTTTTGTAATTGTTTTCCGCTTTAGCCATTAAATCGGAATAGTCTGCCGGTTTTGGCATATCGGCGCCCTTGTCATCTTTCGGGTTAGCCTTATGGTCATAAATACCACCAAGGTTTGTATAAAGGCTTGCCAATAAAGCCTGGTTCTTATCCTTATCCGGGCTTTGCTCCAGTTTATTAATAGATAGCGTTAAGTTATCGGTTGCTTTGTCATACTGGCGTTTTGTTAAATAAAAGTTGGTTTCCGAAATCGTCAATTGCAAGTCGTTTGGATATGCGGCGCGCCCCTTTTCAATATAATCCCATGCCTTGGCAGAATCCTTTTGTTTCATATACATAGCCGAAACAGCAATGTATGGCCTTGAACCATCATATTTCAAATCCATCAATTTCTGGTAATATGTTAAAGCCAAGGCAGTATTTCCTATTTTATCGGCCGAAACAGCTGCACCGTCCAATACTTCCATATAGGTGCTATCGGTAATATTTTGCAATGAAAATATGGTAAGCAGTTTTTGCGATAAGGCCAGCGATACAGCATAATGCTGGTTGTTATATTCCCTGAACGCTTTGTTTTCAAGGTTTACAGTACAGGTTGGCAGGTTTTGCGGTTCTTTTGCTTCTTGTCCGTAAAAATCTTTCGCATTTATCTGAAGTACCTTAATAAATGAATTGGCCGATACGCAAAGATAGTTGGTATCTATTTTTTCATAACCCTGGCCGGTTGCTTTGTTAATTGGCAGTTTGCTGCCGGTAACCAAATTGGTTACTATTTTACTAAGGCGCACATTGAATAATGTAAGATAGACCTCGCCCCTATACAAATACATTTTAGGCTCGTCTTTGGTTTTATCATTTAAGGAAGCCTCGTCTATAGATTGTTTAGCCGCCAGCAATTCGGTCGAATCCTGATGCGATGCAAATTCGTCCATGTGCATTTTGGCACTGGTAACTTTGTTGTTTTGAGCCACAGCATTCATGCAAAACGCAATACTAACCGATAAGAAAATGGATTTTTTCATACAATAAATTTCTAATGATGGGCAAATTTAACCCAAATTTTAAAATTGAAAAGAAAACTTCTAAACAGATGGCTTATTTGTTTTTAAACCTTAGCAAAAAAAAATAGAATTCCTGCTTGCAGTAACCTTATTCTATATACAAAGGTTTCGTTGCAGCGCTTTTTCTTCTGCTAAGATTGAAAACTGTGAATGCAAGCCTGAATTTTCCGGTTATAACATATTAAGCAACGCGGCCCAATCTGCGTATAATGGAATAAATAAGAACAAACACCGATATTACGCCTACAACTATCATGGCCCAAATTTGGGGTGAGAATTTAGGCAAGTAAAAGCGTGGCGTTTCAGTTAATGGCATTTCAAGATAGGTTACATTTCCGGGAGTAACTTTTACCCATCTGTCGGAAAATGGGGTATAATTATTCTTGGAAAACGCAAGGCTATATTCGCCCGGTTTAATATTGGCAATTTTACAGAAACCGTCATTTCCGCTGTAAGAAGTTGCAATAAGTGAATCATGGCTGAAAATGCTCACCTTTACTGAATCCATAGGGGCCTGGCTCGATAAATCGATACAATATGCATTAATGGCTCCGGTAGTTTGGGTTGGCTCGGCGCCGGTGGCTGAGTTTACAAGCCCGTTGATTCCGATAATGGTTAAACTGTCGCTCAGGCCATTGCTCAGGGCGGTTTTCAGGAAGCTGATACTGTCCTTATCACGGTGCTTGCTAATCTCATTTCGGATAGAATCAAGCATATAGTGGTTTACATCGGCAATAGAATCAAGTACCGTTTGTGGTATCCTTTTGCATACCAGGTTATGTACAAACTGAACACGTTTTATATAGTCGATGGCCGGAGATTGTTTTCCTTTTTTTACCGGAGTTGCTTTGGCAACAGGCGCCGGTTTTGGTTTAGGTTGAACTACAGGTGCGGGCTTTGGCGCAGGTTTCGGAGCCGGAGCTTTTGCCACAACAGGCGCTGGTTTTGGTTTAGGTTGAACCGCAGGAGCAGGTTTTGGTGCCGGAGTTTGTTTTGCAACCGAGGTATGTTTGCTTGAATCGGAAGTAGATTTTTTTACAACTGCCGCTTTCTTTACCGCATTGGTATTGCCATTGGCAGGCATAGGGGTAAGCACATTTCCCTTTAAAACAAGTACTGAACTTTGTGCCGACACTATCTTTACGGTCAGAAGAAAACTTAAAACAAACAAACTGATAAATCTCATGTAATTATTCTTTCTCATCGGCTACTTTTAATTATTTGGAAGACAAATGTAAGCAAATTTTATGTTCAAAAAGCAAATTATCATTTTTTAGACATTTATAGTATCTATTACCAATAGAGTAATTCAACTGTATTTGTACATATTTATATGGTGCTTTTATGAAAACAGGAGTTACTTATACGCCTTTTCTTTTCAATTAGTTACAGGTAGCATTAGGTCAAATGCTATGAGACAATATCCTATGCCAACTTCAAATACATATTAATGCATCATTGAAATGACAATAGAAATTTACATTGACGATTGGGCAAAAAAATTAGGAATGGTTTCCCATTCCTAATTCTTAAATACTATTTAAAGAGAGATTGCTTCGAAGAGCCTCGCAATGACGAACAGCGCAGATTATCTTACTCCGATAACCAACTTCTTGGTAAAGTTTACTTTATCGTTCTTTACGCTGATAATATATACTCCGGCAGCCAGTGTGTTGTTCAAATCGATTTCGTTTTCGCCTAAGGCAACGGCATGGTTGCTGTTGCTTATGGTTTGGCCCAGCATATTGGTAAGGGTAATGTTAACATTATCATAATTGGTAGAGTTAATTCTTACAACTATGTTATTGGTAGAATTAAACGCCGTTACGCTTGTAGTGCTTTCGCCTCCGCAACCTACAAATTGAGTCTGGCTCAATGTAGGTGACATTTGGTTATCATAATCTGTTTGGTAAAGGAAATAGTAGGAAGTACCTGCATACGGGTTATTATCGGTGAAAGAATACATTTTTTGCAAGTCGGTTGTTCCAGCACCTGCAACTGTTCCAACGGTTTCAAAGTGGATTCCGTCGGCTGTTTTCTTTATGGTGAAGTACGCATTATCTAATTGGGTTTCAGCAGTCCATTGAATAAGCGCTACGCCATTATCGCATTGGGTGGTAAACGAACTGATGTCAACCGGCAATGGGTTAATTGAGTTGCTTAACGTCCAAGAACGGTACCAGCTTGTAATAGTTTGTCCAGTAAAAACTGTGCCAATATTTCCAACTGAACTTTGTAATGCACCAGTACCTAACCAATCTCCCCAACTTTTTATACCAGTATTAAACCTCTGTGCTACAAGGTCAGCTTCATCAGCCGCAATATTTGGGGCAGCAAACTCGGGTAATCCGGCATGAATATAACTTAATGCAACACCATTACCTGATAATGTAGGCGCAGCTGAATACCCTGTTTCATCCATAATCCAAAAACGGTCCACAACATTATAACTATCATCTGTTACACTTGGAAATGCAGTTGCAGCGTTATTATACATAGCATGCATGTTCATCCCAGGGTCTGAAGGAACGCCACTTACTGACATTACACCAGTTGCATTATCAGCGACTGTGTGCCAAGTAGAAAATTTAACTCCTCCATTTGCAGGCGGATTACCAATAGACGTGAGATTAATAGTTATAGGTAAATAGTAGGAAGTAGAATATCCAAATGGCACCACATAAGCACCGGTAGGAGAGCCTGCGGTAGTTAAATCCCATTTCACCATATTAAACTCGCTTTCAGAAATAATCCAACCATTGCCACCTGTTTCCGTAATCGCATCAGGAGCGGGGTTATTAACCTCAATATAAATTGGGTTTGCAGCAACTCCGCCGTTTTCAACCATGTAAACAGGGGTGGTACCGTTTATCATTAAACGCGCCTGAGAAAAAGCCGCCAACGGGGCTATTAACAGGGCAAATGCAGGTAGTAATTTTTTCATGTTCCGGTAATTTTACGTATTATATCTATTACACTAAGGCAAATATATAAACAAATTTTTACATATACTCCTGTTCTAATCAATATTTTGCGTTTTTATAAACAATATATAGTTAATAGAGGTTATCTATGAGAAAAATGTGCATTGTTTCTTTCGCAAACAAATGTAACTTTGCCCTTGGTTATACTGATAAATATCATAAATGGTTACAAATAACAAATTACCTTCCCTGCTTATCAAGCTATTACTTATGGCTTCAAGTGGTATTATGTTAACCGGCTGCCACAACTCTCTGAAAGATAATACAACCCAGGCAACACCACCGCCCGTTGCCAATGCTATGAGCCAATTTACCGCTTCGGTAAAATTATTGAACCTTCCCTTTAAAGATACATGTTATGATACCATAGCTACCCAACACGTTACCCTGCCGGATAGCCTTACTAAATTAAAAAAATATGGGCAAGTGGTTGGCAAAATATATCAAACACCGCATTACACGGCTATCATCTATTCCATTTCGGCCGATGTGCAACTGCCTATATTGAATACCTTTAATGAACACGGGGAAAGGATTTCGTCGCTGAAATTGTTTATCGGCGATTGCTGTGGTGAAAATGAAGATTGCAGCGGGTTGTCTACTGTAACAATTACCCCGAACATGCATATTATATTGAAAGATTCTATGCAAAAGTTCGACCGCGATAAAAAGAAGTTTAACATAAAACGGAATATCCAGATATTCAAAAAAAGGGAAGAATACAGGATAGACAGCACCGGAAAAATTATCCGGCTGGGTTCTGACATCACCAAAGAAATTTCGATTTTCTTTTCGTAGAGCCTACCTTAACTGCAAAGGCCTTCCAAAGCGGTTCATCGGATAGCGGTCGGGCCGCTTGTAGGCGCTGTCGTTATATTGCTTCAGGTCGGCATAGCGCAGCCCTACTACCCCGCTTTCCTCGAATTCGGCGCTGCCGCCGATAAATCCGCTAATATCTACGGCAATAAATACGGAATCTTCCCCGCCGTCGTAAAGTGCTTCTTCAATATTCACCGAAAACTCCCCGCCGCTTTTATCCAGCAGTTTAAAGCCATTCGGCGGGATAATACTGATTATATTCATCAGGTCATTACGCAGAATTTCAGGTTTAATGCTGTCGCAGAACAAACGCTGTTCCTTAATAACGAATATATACCCGGCATTAATGGTATCCCAAACATATTCAGCAGTATGGGTTACAAAAGTGCTGCTGTCGAGCCGGGTTGTGTCTGTATTGTACACGGCATATTTCACCTTATCGCCATATATAGCAAAGTATTGCTCGGCTAAAGATGCCTTATGCAGGGAGTGCTTCTGTTTGGGTTGCTGCGCTGAAACTACACCTGCCTGAACAGATAAAAGTGCGAAAAAAATAATTCCGTAAAAATGCTTCATTCAATATTAACCTGTTTTATTTTTTGAGATGCCGAAACAAGTTCGGCATGACATATTATATTTTTTAGAGAAGGGTTAAGGGCGGCTTCGCCGCCTTTTTTCCCGACTATAAGTCATTTGTCATGCCGGGCTCGTTTCGCCCTCTTTTATTCCCTGAAACATTTAAAACAATTTTGAAATAACCTATTTTTTCACCAAGGTAATCAAATGGCCCGTAACGTCTTTTGCCACCATCTGCCCTTTGCTGTTATATACGCACAGGCGGCCTTCTATTTTCATTACTTTTTTGTCATCCGAAAGGCCTGTATTAACTACCGGAGTGCTTTTGCTCACGCTTAATGTTGCCGTAAAATATTTGGAAGTATAGGCCATAATATGCTCAGGGTTGGGGCCGCCGGTAAGTACCAGGTCATTTCCATTTATTCGCAGGAATGCCATAGTGGCATTGGAATCGGTATAAAAAACAAAACGGTCGTGTTTAAAATCATCTTCGGTAAGCGAAACCAAATAATTGCTGTGCCCGCCCGGAGGCGCCATAGGAGCAACAGTATCCAACACAAACGGAGCCCTTGGCGGCAATAGCCGTGGTGCGCTTGTTTGCGAAAAAAGGCTGCTTGCACTTATAAGGGAAACTAAAATTAAGGAAGATATAGTTTTCATGCTATGAAATTTAGTAAACAAAGTTACACATTATCCGTTAATCTTTAATGCTTAGCCGTGCGTAAAGCATTCTGCGCTTTGGCAAGGTTGCTGGCGGCGTTTTTCAAATTCGGGTCTAATGTTAAAGCCTTTTGAGAATAATAAATACAGGAATCTAACCGGTTCATATTAAAAAATGCAGCGCCAATGTTGGCATACATCTGGGCATCATTTGGGCTATACATGGTTGCAGTCTCAAAAACAGAAATAGCTTTCGGAAAATCTTTCTTATTAAAATAGATAACCCCCAAATCATCATATGCATTTGTATACCTTGGGTCAACTTGTATGCATTTTTGAAAAGCAACTGCGGCAGAGTCGAAATTCTGCATGGAGTAATAGTTCCAGCCTTTATTATATAAAGCTTCCGAGTAGGAAGGCAATATTTTGAGGGCTGCGTTATATTCTACTATGGCTTTAGCAAAAAACTTTGCTTTTTCTACCGGATCCATAATTTTATTGGCTGTATCGGTATACGTAATAGCCATAGACTGCCGCGCCCTCGCACTGTTTGGCGAAGTTGTTATACCCGATTCGAATAAGGTATAATTATTTTTCCAATCGGTATTGCGGGCTATTGTTTTAACACTGAAAAGTAAAATTATTATACCTGCAACCGCATACAGTGCAGTTAAATTTGGCCGCAACGTATCTGCCTTAATTTTTAATGCACGAATAAGCAGGAAGCCTGTGGCTATGGCAAAACCCAGCGAGGACGTATAAAGAAATCGTTCACCCATGGAAGAACCTATTTTTACAAACAGGTTCGAGACCAACGCCATAGTAATTATAAAATAAAGGATGCCGAAAGATATCGGGTCTTTCTTTTTCAATCCGTAAAGGGCATAGCCGCCCATAGCTGCATATACCAATATAGAAACCAATGCCTGCCAGCTTCCAAATGAAACAATCGGTATCTGGTTAAAAGAATAATCCCAACTTAAAGTAACAGGCACAAACAAAAGCCACACATATTTCCCCAAAATAAAAATGGTAGTTGCTAACCGCTCCGCGCCGGGTTTGGCAGCCATAAGGGTGTTGTTTATAACTTCCATTTGTTCGTTGAAAGTAATGGAGTCGAGCACATGCCCCCGGATAATCATATAAAGGGCAACAATTGCGAAGAAGGGAGCGGCAAGAAAAGCAATTTTAGAGAGTTTGAAATCGGTGAAGAAGAAATAAACCATAGGTATAATTATGGCGTACATAAGCACTGTTTCCTTACTCAGCACAGCCAGAAAGAAAAATACCCAACTGAAAACCTGGTAATACTTTGGTTTGTTAAATAAATAGTAGTCGAGCGAAAAGTACAATGCAGCTATACAAAAGAAAAAACTAAGAATTTCATCGCGACTTTTAATGTTTGCCACTACTTCCGTATGCACGGGATGGGCTATATACAACAAGGTTATCAGCAAAGGCACTATGAAATTATATCTCCGGAATATTTTGGTCAGCGTAAGAAACAGGAAGATGGCTGTGAGGGCATACCAAAACACATTAAAAAAGTGATGCACGTGCGGGTCGTTGCCGAAAAATTGTTTTTCGATGGCAATACTGGTAAGCGTTACAGGGCGATAGGACTGGTCGTTGGCATGATTGAATCCATACAGGAAACCTTTTGAAAATATATGCCCGATTCCGCCGGTTCCTTCCTGAACAAAGGCATTGCGGCGGGTAATAATATCATCGTCCAATGCATAATCGTGGCTGATGGTGTTTCCGTACAGTATAAAAGTAAAAATAGCCAGCCCGATTAAAATTGCCCACTTTTTAGCATTGGGCAAGGCAAACTTAGGCTCCGCCTTTTTTTGAGGTGTGGTGTTTCCCGCATGCTTTTTGGCAGGATGGTTAGCTATGGGTTTCTTCTTGTTATTATCCGGCTTCATTTACGCTTGGGCTTTTTAACAACTTGTTTGGGCTTGGCAACAGGTATTTCCACCTGTGCGGGGTATAATTTATTGTACCAGCTCGCCAAAATTAGCAATCCTGCAATAAACAAAACGGGCCATATATAGATGGCTGCCATCGGGCTGCTATCAAACATAAACACCGGCAGCATATTGCTGTTCCATTTATGCTGCATAAAGTCAGGCACTACAATATTGAAGACAGGGTTCTTGTAATCGCCAATCAGGTGAAGCAGGCTTGCATTCAGATTCATTTTTTCATAATCCTGCGGAAAATCCGGAAGCATAAACAGTTTGGTCGATTTATCCATCCAAACGAACAACAAACTCAGCCCTGTAAGCCCATAAAACCAATAAGGTGAAATCTTTTTAGAAGAAAGATAAATTACCCCTTCATACAGCACTATCATTACCATAGGTATTAAATAACGCGGCCCGAAAGCCCAGCCCCCACCCCATTGGTAATAGGATGAATAAAGAATAAGATACGCGACTATTGTCATGAATAGATAGTTCTTAACAGCGTCACTAACCAAACTCGTTTTATTTTTTAAATTCTTAAAAGTGTTTTCGTAACCTGACTTAAAGAAATACCAGAGCATTAATAACAGCACAGGCGTATAAAACAGCACACCCCTGTATGTTGAAAAAACAAGCCCCCAGAAAGCTGAAAGGGTTGGCATATTGAAACCCAATCCCTGGGAATCTTCCTTTTGCTGGTGCACCTCGAAGTTATATGGCGTTTTAGTAATAGAGCCTGTTAAATGGTAGTTATACCATAACACCATAATAATTCCGGGAATAATACCCAGCCCGAAAAGCACCGGTTTTGATATTTTTTTCTCGTTTAAATAAATAAGCAATGCCCATACCGGAACCAGCACACCTACCGGGAACTCCGTAGCCATAGCCAGCCCTACCATTATACCCGACAAAATATAGTTTTTCTTTTTAAGATATATATACCCCGTTAAAGCAAATATTCCGCTTAAAAGGTGGCCCGTATAAACACCTGCATACGCAAAAAGATAGGATGCATAAAACGAAAGCATCACTATTATCACCGGCGATATTTTGGAACTCGTGCGCTTTATGGCAAACAGTGATAACAAAAGCGCAAGCACAAAGGGGATAGCACCACATAAAATATCGCCGAGTATAAAAACGGTAGATGATTTTGGCAGCGTAAAAGAACGTCCATCCGCCATAATAAGGCTGCCATCGGGGTTTTTATAGGCCCAAATATAAATGGGGTATTTCTTTAATGTGGTATCCTTCATTTCCGGAAGCCCGAATGATTTATATGCAGCATAAAAAGGATAAATGAGAAAAGAAGAAAGCGGCGCCTTATTGGAATAGGTGTGGTTATTGATTACGCTCACATCACCGGCATAGTCTTTATATTTATCTATTACTATGGTTTTATCTTCATACAGGGTAAGTACAGGCATAGCCCTGCAGGCAGTGTTTGGGGTAATCCAAACATCGATGTAATAGCACGATAAAAGCAGGTTGATTAAAACAAATGCCGCATAAAACCACTTTTTATTCATAGTGCGTGTCGGTTCAATGGTAAACGGTTTGTATGCTGCATTACGGGCAAAGATAATAGCAATCTTGTTATTCGCAAAAAATGTTCCTCGCTGCCAAAAATACTTTCCTGCGGCAAATAAGAATTAAAAGGCTCCGCATGGAATATTTTAAATACTAATAATCAACACAATACAGCCATTAAATACATTTGCTGATATATATCAATTTTATACGGCGTTCATCTTTTTACATTTGATTAAATACATGCAACAAAGAATTAGATGGGGGAAAGGTACTATCATTTTAAGGGGAACAGCGAAGATATTATAAATAGTATCTTATCATTACTTGTGGGTAAAGAGTATTATCAGGAGGCCTCTTTTTATGCTAATTTCCTGAATGATACACAAACACCCCGTTACCGAAAAAAATTGAATGCCATTCTCGACCTTATGCAAAGGGAGAACCTTATACTTATGAGGGAAGATACCGACGGATTAGAGGCCGTGCCTGCTATGCCCCAAGATGCTGTTTCAGGTAAAAGCAGCCATCTTCCATCTCCCAAGGCACGAATCTATTTGCGGCAGCATGGCAAGCAGGTTTTGTCCGAAGGAGGATATAAACGGCTGCAACACTCGAAAAAAGCATTGGATAACCAACCAAACACAACCATTAATCTAAGCTCTAAGCTGGCTATAGTAATTTTTATTACCGCAAGTATTTTATGCAGTATTTAAGAGCATTACAGGTATCTTAATATTTTAGTAACACCTATATAAAAAAAATACTGCACTTTTGTTTCACTCTACTTTTATAGTCTATGACTCCTCCCCAAACTAAGGGCGTATATCCTAACTGGGTTAATGATAAAGACATCATTACTCAGGTTTTAAATGAAATAAGAAAACAAGGGGGACGCTTGCCTTATTCTTATGTAATAAACCCTGAACATGACCAGCCGACACAGGAAAGGATGAAAAACCTGCTGGAGAAAATGATACAAGAAAAACTTGTGGTTATTCCATCGGGTGAATCCCGTTTTTTGGAAGCTGATATTGAAGGCAGCAGAGCTATGGCTATGGGCTACCGCAAATACCAACGCATAAAAAAGTGGGATGGATTACGCCAAAGTATAGGCAGTATATCCTATATTTTAATTTTTGTGTTAGGATTGGGAATAATTGGCTTGGTAGGTTACCTGATTTGGCATTTTATAAAATAAAAGACCTCACCCTACCCTCTCCTGCGAGGAATGGATACAGCCGCGCCTAACATAGCTATTTATTTAGTAAAAAACCGATAAATAGCCCTTACCTCCACAATAGTATAAATAAAATAAAGCCCGAAAAACGACAGGGCAAACGTGCGGGCATCATGCCGGTGTGTTAAGGCATACGAAAAAACAAAAACAGCGCAGATAATCATACGGCCGAAACTAATGGTCATAAAGGAATAGACAAAGCTGCGGGGATTTTTTTCTTTGGTATTTGAAATCATGATAAATGCCAGCGAATTAACAGCAAACAAAAGGGCAACCATGATTAACAAAGGAACATCCGCAATAATATATTTTGTAAAAACAAGGTAAAGTATCCCGTAAAGGAGAATGGAAATTCCTACTAATTGAAGTATAAACCGCTGTTGAACTGCTTTCATCGTTTTTTTAATAAATCGCGAATTACGAAATAAACACCCAGAAAAACCCCGAGTATGGTTAAAATAGTTGTAAATACTGGAAAATTGGCCGAAATATGAATTTTCGTATCAAGCCATTTACCTAAAAATAGAAATAATATAATGGTAGCTGCAATCTGAAACGCCATGCCCGAATAACGGGCCAGGGCATTAAGAGACTGCCTGCGGTTTCCGTTCGGCTCTTTCTTTGGTTGATTCCTGTCCATTATACAAGCCTTTAACCGCATTTCCCATTACACAGGAGCCGCTGAATTGCGCACCCGGTTCAATCGATAAACGTCCCACAACAATATCACCCAGCAGTTTGCAACTCGCTTTCAATGATAATAACTCGTTCACGGTAATTTTTCCGTTCACAGTACCATGAATCTCCGCATTCTGGCAGGTAATTTCACCGTCTATCTGGCCAGAAGTACCGATAACCAGTTTACCTTCCGTGTGAAGCGTACCCTTTAATGTACCATCGATACGGATATCGCCGGATGCTTTTATTATACCTTCTATTAAGGTGCCCGATTTAATCTGATTTACAACGTGGGCATCGTCTTGAACGGTTTTTGCCATAGGGTTGAGATTTAAAAGTTTACAAAGATAGCAAATATTTCATCTATTAATCATGCCCCATTTAGATTCACATAAAAATATTGGTTATCAAATAATTACACACTAAACTTAAACACCTTTCCGGCGTGATGGCGAGCGAGTTACTAACGAGTTATTAACAAACTGGTTAAACCTTACGCATTAAAATATCCGTCCAATACCTCCGTAAGAATACCCTCTTTGTCTTTTACCGGCATCCAGTAAGAACCATTAAAACTATGAAGCCATTTATCTATCATCTCGAACTTATCAGACTGAACGATATTGCCCTCCCTTAAACTGCCGTAAGTACGCTTGGGAAATGTAATTCGTTCCCTGTCGTATTTTGAATATAGTTCTTTATACATAGCGCCACCCGTATCATAAACTACATTCGCCACAATTCCGGGCATAAAATCGAGTGTATTTTTTAAATAAACTTCCTTGCTGAAAAAACAAAAACCGGGCCACAAATACCAATACTCATCCCTTTCCTGAGATAAGCCATAAATAGGCTGCTGCCTAAGCACTCCACAAATACTATCCGGCTTCACCGGATAAATATCATGGTCTATAAATCCGAAATACTTAGGCCTGTATTTTAAAACGATGTGCTTAATTGCCCGGTTTAATACAATGGCGTGAGAGTCGCTTCCACTTCCTTTTAAATAAGGGTTTTCAGGAAGTGATATATACCCCGTATTATTTTCAATGCAAATTTTCTTTATCTCATTTCTGGTATTTTGGTCGGAAGAGTTATCGAGTGCAAAATGAAAATAGGAGTCTTTTATGTTTTTCTTCAGCAATCGTATCTGATGATTAATAACATTATGGTTATTAAACGCAACGGTAAGCATTAGTAATTCAGCAGAAAATTTACCTTTTGGCATGTTATACTGCTCGAGCTTTTTAGCGCGGGTTGCATAAAAGATAGTTGTAGGGTCTTTTGAAACATACAGCCGATATAATTTTCTTAAAAAATTCATCCTTGTGTCCTTTTCTATTATTAATCAGCCGGGTTTGTGATAGTATTCAAAAACAAAAATAATTAAAATATTATTGATAATACATTCATGCACAATATCTAGGACATAATTACGGTAAGGACCGTTTAATATAAAAGTTCAAATATTTATAATACAAATGCCTCGCATTTGCCCTGCAACTTTTCTTTCAGCGCTTCACTATCTTATCCCGCAAATTAGTCATTGGTTTTTCATAGAACATATACAACACATAAGAAAGCAATATAGTTAAGCTCCAGTACATTGCAGTTTTTATTATGATGATAGTATAGGAAGTTTCTTCTGTTATATGAAGTGCCATGAAAATCAATGGCATTATAATTTCTAAAACTACGATTACATGCAGCAAATACATAGAGTATGAAATAAGACTTATAAAAGTAATCACTTTACCTCCTTTCCAGGTTGTTTTCTCTATGCTGCTGAGTTTAGGTAAAATAAACAATGTTCCAATAGGCCTTAGCGTATATAAAAGTACCGCAGGAAAATCAAAATAATTGGTTGAAAGGATGATTAATACTCCTATAATGAAATATGCGTTATTGTATTTTCTCCAAATGGGTACCTTATAATAAAACAAATATGCACCTAAGACTCCATACATAATACTATCGAGGCGGGCTATAACCTGAGCCTCCAATTTTCTATATGCAGCCAGGTCAAAATGCAGGGTGTAAATTTTATAGGTTCTGCAAACAGTAATGAATACTATTACGAAAATTATGCAGAATAAAATCTTCCTTTTCTTGCTTATTTGTTTCGCAAAACGCAGAATTATAAAAAGAAATAGCGGAACTAAAAGATAAAACCATTCTTCTACACATAAAGACCACGAAACCCCAAAAAACTCAAAAGAACATGGGTGCGTTAAATTTTGAAGGAAGAAAAAATAATCGGACAAACCATGAGGCAATGGCCGGGGAATTATAAAATGGTTGTTTAAAACTAAAAACGACAGCACCAGATAATACATAGGAAGAGTCCTGAACCAACGCCGTATCCAAAAACCAACTAATTCCTTATGTGTAAAGTCGGTTCTATTTATCGTTTTTATTAATATACCACCAATTAAAAAACCACTTAGAACAAAAAACATGGTAACCCCATCCAATTGCAAAAAAGAATAAAGGTGCAGCAGTCTTGGATGCCCTATTATTATTGACCCGCCATGTATCAATAATACAGAAACTATAGCAAAGGCACGAACAATATCGAGCCCAAAATTTCTTTTATCTCCTAATAACTTATCCAATTTTTCTAAAAAGTGCCTAAAATTAAATAAATAAGTAACGGTATATTCAAATCCTTTAATAGAAAATCCTATAAATCAGATTTTTTCCTTCCTTATATTTATCATACAAATGCCTTGCATTTGCCCTGCAACTTATTCAGAGCAGTGCCGGCAAATGAGCTAAAAACCATAACTGCATATTAACCAATAAATAATAGCATTATGCACTACTGCATAAACCCCTAAAAAGTGTTGCATATAAATTCTACTCACTTTTAAATTTCTCCCTTATTTTAGCTTACTTTGCATTTGTGATTACCCTAACGCGCAAACGTCTTTATTTACTATCCCTGCTTACCGGCATATTGCTATGGGCAGGTTGGCCCGCGCATGGGTTTCCAATTCTTTTACTGTTTGCATTCTGCCCCTTATTACTGGTGGAGCATCATTTATATCTTAATAAAACAAGCAAAAGCTGGGGCAGCTTTTTAGGCTATGCCTATCTCTCCATGCTGTTATGGAACAGCTTAAGCACCTTTTGGGTTTGCAATTCCACCATTGTTGGCGGAATAATGGCCATCGCGTTCAATTCCTTTTTTATGGCTATGGTGCTGGCTTTGTTCCATATCACCAAACGTAAAATTGGCCCACTGTCAGGCTATTTATCACTCCCAATTTTCTGGCTCGCATTCGAGTATATACACCTTACCTGGCAGCTAAGCTGGCCCTGGCTAACCCTTGGTTTTGGTTTTTCAAATTATGTAAGTCTCATACAATGGTATGTGCTGACCGGACCATTGGGTGGCACTTTATGGATTTTACTTTGCAATCTGGCTATCTTCAATCTTATTAAAATAAGGAGGTTTGGTAAGGGGGGTAATTTCACCTACAAATACAGACATTACGCATGGACCTTAATTTTCAGCCCGATTATTCTCTCCGAAATATTGTATTTGGGTAATGGCAAGCCGGAAAAGACTCTTAAGCCTGTCGATGTGGTAGTGGTTCAACCCAATATTGACCCTTATAACGAAAAATTCAGCGGCAATTTTACGGAGCAATTAAACAAGATGTTCACTCTTGCCGATACTAAAGTCGACAGCAATACCGCCTACCTTGTGTTTCCTGAAACAGCCCTTACCGATGATAATATATGGGAAAACCACTTTGAGCATAATATCAGCATTCAGCAAGTATGGGGCTATATGCACAAACACCCCAACCTGAGGCTGGTTACCGGTGCTGAGACCTATAAGGCATACCTGAACGGCGAAAAGCCGCCTGAAAGCGCTCGCAAATTCGACAGCGAAGGCGGATATTATGATGCCTATAACACCGCTCTTCAATTCGACTCTTCCAAAAACATTCAGGTGTATCATAAATGCAAATTGGTACCGGGTGTCGAGTTTATGCCTTTTGCCAAGTACCTTGCTCCGTTAGCCAAACTGGCATTCGATTTAGGCGGAACATCGGGCACATTGGGAACCCAGAAAGAACCTTCGGTTTTTTATTCCACCTATTCTAAAACCACTATTGCGCCAGCCATTTGCTACGAATCTATTTATGGGGATTACATCGGGAAATATATTCAGAAAGGTGCCCAAATGGTATTTGTTATTACCAACGACGGCTGGTGGCAGGATACACCCGGCTATAAGCAGCACTTATGCTATGGCGCCATGCTTGCCATGGAAACACATAAAGAACTGGTGCAATGTGCCAACACAGGCATTTCAGCCATAATAGATGAAAAAGGGAATATTCTGCAAAAAACCAAGTGGTGGGAACCTGCGGTAATTAAAGCATCTGTTACCCCCAATAACGAGCTTACAACCTATGCCCAATATGGCGATTACCTGGGGCTATACGCCTGTTGGCTGAGTATATTGTTGCTTGGCTATTTAATCATCCTGAAAATACGAGGTTACTTTACCCCGAAAGTTACTTCAGCAAAGTAACGGCACCTTTATAATGGTGGTCGATGCCTTTGGTGTCGGTCACGTTAATAACATACACGTAAACATCCTCCTGGCTGATTTTAGCGCCATTGTTATTTTTGCCTCCATTCCAACCGGTGTTCATATCCTGTGTGTAGAAGACCTGGTTTCCCCAACGGTCGAAAATATACATTTCAAAATCTTTAACATCCGTTCCCTTAGGAGCAAAAACATCGTTTATATTATCGTTATTCGGGGTAAATGCACTGGGTATGTAAAAAGTATAGGCTGTGCCCACATCGAGGCATTGTATAGTACTGTCTATACACCCGTTTACGTCGGTTACGGAAAGCCGAATGCAATAGGTGCCAGAATCGGCATAGGTATGCGTTGGGTTTTCAAGGTAACTGTTCGAATCGATATTATCGCCAAAGTTCCAACTCCAGTTGGTAATTGGATAAGTGTCGCTGGAATTATTCGAAAAAGATACTACCGGGTCAAGCACGCTTACCGGGTCGGGAGTATAATAAAAGGATGCTTGCGGTTTAGGGAAAACGGTAACCATATCGGTTCGCTGGTTTGAAGTCTGGCATCCCCCTGTGGTTTGAACTGTTAACGTAACTGTATATTCTCCGGGTTTATTATAACAATGGATAGGGTCTTTACCCGATGAAGTACTGTCGTCGCCGAAATCCCAGTTCCACCATGCAATGCCAATACTGGCCGGGGCGCTCGAAGCGGTGAACTGGTCGCACAGCCCAACGCAAAGGTCTTTAAAAATGGTACTGAAAAATAAGGTTGGCACAGGATTAACGCCAACCGTAACAGTATCTGTAACAGTACCGCAGCCGGTAGTATATGCCACCTGAAAAAGAGTTGTCGTGATAATGGTATCGACAATTGATTGTCCTGTTTTATTGCCAGGCTGCCATATATACGTTCCGCCGGCAGGAGAGCCAAGTCCGGTTAATGTAATTTTGGTTTCGGGACAAACAGGAGGCATTGGGTTAACACTAACCGTTGGCAGGGGTATTACATTCACGGTATCGGTAGTTGCATTGCTGCAACCGTTGTTATCGGTGCCGATGATGGTATAAATGGTAAAGGAACTCGGGTCGGCCATAGGATTGGGACACGCCGTGCAGCTAAGCCCCGATGAAGGCGCCCACAGGTAGTTTGTTGCCCCCGAGGCAGTAAGCGAAGTTGATGAGCCTGCACATATACTGTTATTGCCGGAAATAATAATAGTAGGCCTTGGAAACACAGTAACCGCATAGGAAGCGCTGTTCTGGCAGGTAAGGCTTGTTCCGGTAACGCTATAGGTAAATGTGGTGGATGGGCTAACGATAATAGAACTGGTGGTAGCCCCGGTGTTCCATACATAACTATCGGCTCCATAGGCCTTGAGCGTATCGGTATTTCCCTGGCAAATGGAGGCGCTTTCACCTTGAATAGTAACTATGATGCCTCCAACGGTAACAGTTACCGGTACTGAATCTATACAATTAGATGCATTTGTTCCGGCAACATAATAGGTAGTGGTTGCTCCCGGTGAGGCTTTAGGGTTGGCACAGTTAATACAACTCAGTCCGGTAGTGGGCGTCCAGGTATAGGTTACTGCTCCTGATGCGGTAAGCTGAACGCTGTCTTTATTGCAAATAGAATAGGCGGTAGGTGTAACAGAAATAGCCGGATTACAGGGTGCGTTCTGAAGCCATTTATAAAGCGGGGTTCCCTCATTTTGCAGCATACCCAATGTCCAAGCCGCTCCTATAGGTTCGTTTGGGGAAATTGCTTTTGCCGATAACTGGAATGTTATGAGTGCAAAAAACACTGAAACAACTAATCTTAGTGTCCTGTCCATTGGACTACAGGCTAAATAAAGAAACAAAGTTAAATAAAAACCAAATTATATGAATTAAATAAACTGGAACATTATTACCTTTTAACAAAATCTAACATTACTACTACCTTATTAACTGTACAAAACCGTCACGCTTGTATGTATTTCCCTGACAGGTGCCTGTAATTATATAATAATACACTCCATCCGGCGCCTGGCCGCCGCCTTCCGTTGTTCCGGCCCAATATTCATATGGATTAGAGGACTTGAACATTTCTTTTCCCCATCTGTCAAATACCAATATCGACCAGCTGTTCATGTTAATTGTTTTAATATAAAACACATTATTCACCCCCGAAACACCTTCATAATTAGGGGTAAATACGTTAGGCACATTAAAATTAAAACAGGGTATCTCCACCGTAATAGTTACTAATCTTTCAGACTGGCAACCTAATGAGTCGGTACCGATAACTGTATACGTAGTAGTTACGGTTGGGGTTGCAATAACCGTTGCACAGGTATCACAATTCAAGCCTGTCAGGGGTTCCCATAAATAACTTACTATGTTTTTGCCGCCGCTGGCAGTCATTATAGTGTCGTTTCCTTCGAATATGGTGGTATTACAACAAGCTGAAATAGCCGGGAAGTCAGGAGTTACCTTTACCGTTTTCGCTGTGGTGCAACCGTCCGACACAATTACTGTGTAGGTTGTAGGTACACTGTCCATTACCGTAATGCTCGATGTTGTTGCTCCGCCCGGCGACCAGTTATAGGTCATCGGGAATGAACTTGAAGCATCCACAGTAATAACAGCCGCTGTATTTGCACAGGTAAACGGAGGAATAATATTACTAACAGTTGGCGGAGGGCGCACCACTACTGTATAGGTTATCGAATCTTCGCAGCCCAATGAATTAAATGCATAGACCTTTATGGTTGAATCCGCATTAATATCGCCTGTATAGTAGGATGTTTTAGTGCTTCCATTCTGCCATACATAGGTTGTTCCGCCACTTACCTTAAGGGTGTCTTTTCCGCCTTTACATTTCCAGTTGGTACCGGTAATTATCGGTTTTGGCAGCGGAATGATAAATACTTTCTGGCTTAATGAATCCACGGCGCAGGTAACAGTTGAATGCACCGTATAAATTGTGGTACTGTCGGGGCTTACAGTTATAGAACTGGTGGTTGCGCCATTGCTCCAAAT
>CAIWVW010000048.1 GCA_903916255.1 uncultured Bacteroidota bacterium | reverse complement strand
AATGGCGAAAGTGGTGGCATCGAACAACCTGAAAGCCGCCGCTGAAAATGAAGGACAGGCTTTATTGATTACAAAAACCAAAGCTGCAGAAGCGGAGGGTAACGCAATTAAAATTGCCGCGGAAGCGGAAAGACAAGCAGCGCAACTGCGCGGACAAGGTGTGGCATTATTCCGCCAGGAGGTGGCAAGAGGTATTCTGGAAGCGGCCAAACAAATGGAAACTATTAATGCAGATATGTCAGTTATCATGTTCTCCATGTGGACAGAATCCATAAAAAACTTTGCAGAAGTGGGAAAAGGAAATGTAATCTTTTTGGATGGCTCACCCGAAAACATGCAAAAAACACTTAAGCAATTTATGGCCATGAGTAATAGAGGCCTGTTTGAAGATATTGCAAAAAATTCAGATAAAACACCGGGAACAAATTCATAATCGCTAATGAATAAACTGGCCGGATACTTTCTTCTCACTGTTCTGCTTTTTTCATCTCTTAGAGGTGAAGCACAACATAAAGATACCGCAGCATCAGGTTTTTTATTCGAGCTTTCCTATGCAGGACAACTACCCGGCGGGGACCTTGGAAAACTGTTTGGTTTTAATTCAAATGTGCAGGGAGGGGTGCATTTTAAAACACACTCTAACTGGATATTTGGAGGCGAATTCAGTTACATTTTCGGGAACTATTTAAGGAATACAGGTATTCTGGATAGCATTGCAACCAATAATGGTAACGTAATTGCCAACGATGGTAATTATCCGGGAGTATCGTACTTTGAAAAAGGGTTTGACATACAACTTTCCGCAGGAAAATTATTCCCTGTTTCTAAAAATCTTAATTCGGGAATTCTATTTATGCTTAGCGCCGGATATATACAATACCATTTGGACATTGAGGCTCCCAGCGATTGGACTCCGCAAATTAGCGGTGATTATCTGCAGGGCTATGAACACCTAACAGCAGGTGTTTGCCTTACCGAGTTCATGGGATACCAATACATCAGCAAAAAATCTTTTATTGCCGTATTCGGAGGATTCGAATTTACCGAAGCTATGATGAAAAGCCTACAGTATGATTTTGAAACTAATTCGAAAAACCCTAACTATCGCTATAATATGTTAAGCAGTATCCGCGTGGGATGGATTCTTCCAATATTGCAGGAAAACACTAAAACGGTTAAGTTTTATACACATTGATTAATTATGGATATAAAAGATTTTTTCAGCGATGAGCAGAAGCAGCAGGTAAGGGCTGCCGTTCAAAGATTGGAATTAAAAACCACGGGCGAAATACGCCTGCATGTAGAAGGCGATTGCTCCGGCGAGCCTTATGAAAGGGCATTAAAGGTGTTTCACAAATTACATATGCATAAAACCAACCATCGCAACGCGGTTTTGTTTTACCTTGCCGTGAATCATAAAAAATTTGCCATTGTGGGCGATGAAGGAATCCACAAAAGCGTGCCCGAAAATTTTTGGGTAACCGTCAAAGACCATGTTATTACCCAATTTAAACAAGGGAAATTTACTGAAGGTATTTGCGAAGGAATAGATATGACCGGCGAAATGCTGCACAAACACTTTCCGAAAAACGCTACCGACCAAAACCAACTATCTGATGAAATATCGTATGGAAAATAGTAAGATGAAAGTTCACAAGGTTAAAAAGTTTGTAAAGTCATTTTTAACTTTCTGCGTAGGTCTTTTAGTTCTTAGCTCTTCACTCTTAGTTCTCAGTTCGGAAGCGAATGCTTCCGCAATCGAGGGAATTCCGAAGCGCCCTACACCTTTTATGCAGATAAATAACTTCTCAAAATACCAGCTGCTATCACAGGAGCAGACGAATGCTCTGGAGACTAAATTGGATGCATTTACCAATGCTACTTCTAACCAAATTGTTATTGTTTTTGTAGATACACTTTACGACCACGATATGGCCGAGTTCGCTACCGAATTAGGGCAGGAATGGCAGATAGGACAAAAGAAATTCGATAACGGAATTGTTATACTTATTAACCCCGGAGCACACCAGGTATTTATTGCGCCCGGCTACGGACTGGAAGGCGCCATTCCCGATGCTACCTGCGAGGATATTGTGCAGCGTGAAATACGCCCCAATTTTAAACAGGGTAATTATTATAAAGGCCTGAACGATGCGGTAGATGTAATTATCGGCCTTGCCAAGGGCGAATATAACAGCAGCGATTATGCCCGGAAAAACGGACAAAGCGGTAAATCCCTCGGGCTGATTTTTGCAATTATATTTTTAATTGTCTTCTTTATCATTTCACGCTTCAGGGGTGGCAAAGGCGGCATGACCATCGGCAGTCCGGGAATATTTTTCTGGGGCGGAGGTTTTGGCGGCGGTGGTGGCGGATTCGGCGGCGGCGGCGGTGGCTTTGGTGGAGGAGGTTTTGGCGGCGGCGGCGGCGGATTCGGCGGCGGCGGCGCGGGTGGGAGTTGGTAAACTCCTCTCAACCTATGATTTAAATCGTAGCTAATAAATACATTTTAAATTACAGAATCAATTTAACGTTTTAAAAATTCATGAACCACTTTTCATCGTCTTCGACAACGACCTCATCGCAAGCACAAGCCCAATTAGCGTAAGAACACCGCCCATTAAAAAAGGCGCTCCGGGAAAATAAGGGTGGCCTGGTTTGGTATAGTAGCGGAACAGATATCCCATCATCAATGGCCCGACAATAGAGGTAATACTTATTAAACTGGTAAGACCTCCCTGCAACTCGCCTTGTGCATTAGGTGGCACCTCGCCTGACATTATTCCCTGCAATGCAGGACCCGTAATTCCACCTAAACAATATGGAATGGCAAATGCAAACATCATCCAGCTTTCCGATGCGAAAGCAAACAAGGTGAACCCGATTACATAAAGCCCGAACCCCACATAAATTGATTTTTTATTCCCTAATTTAGGATTGATTATGCGTATTAATCCGCCTTGCACTATGCCAATCATCAAACCAATAAAAGCAAGCGACCAGCCGACCATTTTTTCATCCCATTTGAATTTTTCCATAGTATAGTATGTCCATGTAGATTGGGTGGCATGGGCAGCAAGATAAATGCAGACAATGGAACCAATCAAGCCTAATACAATCGGGTATTTTCTCAATTGAGAAAGGGTACCGACCGGATTGGCCCTTTTCCAGTCGAATTTACGCCGGTGTTCTTTAGCAAGAGATTCGGGCACCACAAAATATCCGTAAGCAAAATTCAACAGACTTAATCCCGCTGAAAAGTAAAAAGGTACCCTTGTGCCATAATGCCCCAACATCCCGCCAATAGCAGGGCCAATAATAAAGCCCATTCCGAAAGCGGCACCTACAATTCCAAAGTTTTGTGCTCTTTTTTCCGGTGTGCTTATGTCGGCAATGTACGCAGTTGCAGTAGTAAAACTAGCTCCGGCAATACCTGAAAATATCCGGACAAAGAATAGCCATGCAATAGTCGGCGCATTTGCCATAACCAGGTAATCCAATCCAAACCCTAATAAGGAAAGTAGTAATATGGGCCTTCTGCCATATTGGTCACTCAGCCCCCCTAATATGGGTGAAAAAATAAACTGCATCACTGCGTAAATTACATTAATCCACAACCCATACGATATGGCATCGCTAACACTGTTACTGTGTATTAATGACATGATAAGTTTAGGCGTAACAGGAATAATGACTCCCAACCCCGTTACATCAATTAAAAGGGTAACAAAAATGAAACCTAAAGCGGCGTTATACTTTTTATGCATGGGGTAAAGCGGGGTAAAAATAATGATTTCCGATTATATATTTATTAAGCCGTAAACCATTTATTAACAGCTTTTTCAAATACTCACCCCATTATAAGGGCATTTTTTTTAAGTTTGCTCATTACAAACACTAATTTTTTATGGCAGAAGATGCGATTTTCCGGTTAATTGAAGAAGAACGTGAACGACAAATGCGTGGGCTTGAACTTATAGCCTCTGAAAACTTTGTGAGCAACAATGTAATGCACGCAATGGGTTCGGTGCTTACCAACAAATATGCGGAAGGCTTGCCCGGCAAGCGTTATTACGGTGGTTGCGAAGTGGTGGATAAAGTGGAGCAATTGGCCATTGACCGTGCCAAGCAATTGTTCGGCGCCGAATGGGTGAATGTGCAGCCGCACTCGGGGGCACAGGCCAATGCATCAGTTATGCTGGGCGTATTAAAACCCGGCGATAAAATATTAGGATTCAATCTTTCGCATGGCGGGCACCTTACGCATGGCTCGCCTGTTAACTTTTCCGGAAAGCTTTACAGTCCTTCATTTTACAGTGTAGAGCAGGAAACAGGCAGAGTGAATTATGATACCATTTTAGAAACTGCATTGAGGGAAAAACCTAAGCTCATCATTTGCGGAGCATCCGCTTATTCAAGGGATTGGGACTATAAACGTTTGCGTGAAGCTGCTGATGCCTGTGGAGCACTGCTTATGGCTGATATCGCGCATCCGGCAGGACTGATTGCATCGAAATTATTGACCGACCCCCTCCCCTTTTGCCATATAGTTACAACTACCACACACAAAACCTTGCGCGGCCCGCGAGGCGGAATGGTTATGATGGGTAAAGATTTCCCGAATCCATTTGGATTGACTACACCCAAAGGAGAAATACGGATGATGTCATCCATATTGGATTCTGCGGTATTCCCCGGCACACAAGGCGGTCCGCTGGAACATGTTATTGCAGGCAAAGCAATTTCGTTTGCAGAATACTTGACAGCTGGCTTTACAACCTACAGCAAACAAATTATTGCCAATGCAAAACTGATGGCAAAATGCTTCATGGATAAAGGCTACAATATTGTATCGGGCGGAACTGACAACCACTGCATGTTAATTGACTTACGCTCTAAAAACCTGACGGGAAAATTAGCAGAAAACACGTTGGTTGCTGCAGATATTACAGTTAACAAAAATATGGTTCCGTTCGATGATAAATCACCAATGGTTACTTCCGGAATACGTGTGGGTACAGCCGCTATCACGACAAGAGGCATCACCGAAAAGGAAATTCCACTGGTAGTTGAACTGATTGACGAAGCCCTGATGAACAACAGTGATGCGGCCAAAATAAAAGCTGTAAGGGAGAAAGTAAATTCTTTGATGAAAAATTACGAATTGTTTGGCTGGTAAAAATTAAAATTCTTTTAATATGTTGAAAAATACAAGCATTCTTTTTGCTGCTTTCATTTTTGCAGGAACCATTTCCGCACAGATGAAAGATACAACACATCATGCCCTGGCAGGCAACGATACGGTGAAAGCAAGTACACTGCAACCTGCACAAGGAGCGGAAATAAACTACAACACCGGTATTGCCGATTTCGGTAAAGGCGATTTTAAAACTGCCATTACCGATTTCGACAATGCGATAACCCTTAAGCCTGATTTCGAGCAAGCCTATTTAAACAGGGGCAATGCCAAATTCAAATTGAAAAACTATGCAGGTGCAACAAGTGACTATACGAAAGCTACAACTTTAAATGCAAATGATGACAAAGCCTGGTATGGGCTGGGTATGGCTCAAAATATTAACGGTACAAAAGAGCAGGCCATGGATGCATTCTCCAAGGCTATTCTGGCAAACAGTAAAAATGCGGAATCATATTTTTACCGTGGGGAGTTAAAATTTCAGACTAAAGATTATGCCGGAGCTATGGAAGATTTTTCAAGCGCTATTGCCTTTAAGCAAGATTATGCCGATGCCTACAATGACCGAGGAAGTTGTAAAGTTGAAACCAAAGATTACAAAGGTGCAATTGAAGATTATACCCGTGCAATTGCTATAAATAAAACTGCCAATACCTATAATAATCTTGGCAGCGCACAGCGCAAATTGGGAAACAATGATGATGCTATTGCTTCTTATAGTGTGGCGCTTGCATTAAAACCCGACTACTATGAAGCGCTGAATAATCGCGGTACGGCTAAGTTTAACAAAGCAGATTATGATGGAGCCATTGCCGATTTTGGCAAAGCTATCGAGTTGAACAGTTCATACAGCATTGCATATAACAACCGTGCAACAGCGGAATATAAGCTGAACAAATATCAGGATGCCAAAAACGATTGCGACAAAGCTATTACGCTGAATCCTAATTACGGATATGCTTACCTGAACCGTGGCATTGCCGAAGAAATGTTGCGTATGGCTGCCGATGCCTGCAACGACTGGCATAAAGCAGCTACTCTCGGAGTTGCTGCCGCATCGCAATATTCACAAGATTGCCAATAATTAATTTGAATCTTACTACGATGAAAAAATATTTATTCCTACCATTTATATTCATTTCGCTTGTTGCATTTGGGCAGCAAAATGTTTCCTTTGAAAAGAAAAATTTCAAGGATGATGTAAAGGGCTTTAAACAAGCTGTCGATTCGCTGGAAGCGGGTGAAAAGTTTTTCCAATTGGGGCAAAGTCATTATTATATGGCAATTCGATACTACCTGAGCGCTGAAAAGTTCAACCCGAATAACGACCAATTGAATTACAAACTCGGCGAGTGCATGTTATCGCATAATTCCCCGTTTAAAACGGATGCATTAAGCTATCTGCAAAAAGCTTTTGCCCTGAACCCTGCTATTTCTCCGGATATACATTATCAACTTGGGAAAGCATACCAATTAAACCTGGACTGGGAAAACGCAAAAAAAGAATACAGTGCCTACCTTCAAACATTGAACCAAAAGAAAGATGGCGATGCGGTTGCAGCCACCAAAAAGAGAATTGAAGAATGCACCAATGGCGAATTGCTGGTAAAAAGCCCTGTGCGGGTATTTATCGATAACGTAGGTCCCACCATTAATACGGAATATCCTGAATATGGAGCGATTATTTCCGCCGATGAATCGGAAATGATTTTCACGTCTAAAAGGTCTACTACAACAGGCGGACAACTTGATAAGGATGATGGACAATATTTAGAAGACCTTTATATTTCATTTAATAAAAATGGAAAATGGAGTCCTGCAACCAATATGGGTTCGCCCATTAATACGGATGGAGATGATGCTACCTCCGGTATATCCGTCGATGGACAGACTTTGTATGTATACCGCGACGGAGATATTTTTGAAAGTCACTTAAAAGGCATTACCTGGACTAAACCGGAACGCCTGAACAGTAAAATTAATACATCGCAGTACAAAGAAACCTCGGTGAGCCTTTCCCCGGATGGGAAAACACTTTATTTTGTGAGCGACCGCCCGGGTGGTTATGGCGACAGGGATATTTACAAATCGGTTGCCGATGCCAAAGGCCGATGGACAGAAGCTGTCAATTTGGGAGCGGTTATCAATACGCAATATGGAGAAGAAGGAATTTCTATGCAAGCTGATGGCAAAACACTTTATTTCAGTTCGCAGGGGCATAACAGCATGGGCGGTTATGATATATTTAAATCGGTATATGAAAACGGACATTGGTCTGACCCTGAAAATTTGGGTTATCCCATCAACACTCCTGATGACGATATTTTCTTTTCTATTTCCGCCAGCGGAAAACATGGCTACTTCACTTCTATCCGCAAGGGTGGATATGGTGAAAAGGACATTTACATGATTACCTTTCTCGGGCCGGAAAAACCAGTTGTGCAAAGCAACGAGGACGACCTGCTTGCAGGAAGCAACAGCGAAGTGGCCGATGTAATGATGACTGCTCCGGTAAAAGTAAGTACACCTAAAATAACCCTTTTAAAGGGTATCATAACTGACTCGATGAACCACAAACCTATTGAAGCAAGCATTGAATTGGTAGATAATAAAAAGAACATTGTTATTGCCAGCTTCCTTTCCAATAGCTCCACAGGAAAATATTTAGTGTCGCTGCCTGCCGGTATTAATTATGGTATTGCGGTTAAAGCCGAAGGGTATCTGTTCTACTCAGCCAACTTCGATTTGCCGGATACATCGAAATATGCAGCGGTTGAAAAGAACATTGCCCTGCAACCCTTGGATATCGGCAGCCGAATTGTATTGCGCAATATCTTCTTCGATTTTAATAAATCTACCTTGCGCGATGAATCAACGGCGGAGTTGGACCGACTGATTAATTTACTTACCACCTATTCTAAACTCAAGATTGAAATATCGGGCTACACGGATAACAAAGGCTCGGCAGATTACAACCAAAAGCTTTCTGAATCACGCGCCAAATCGGTGGTCGATTATTTGATTGCGCATGGCATTCCATCGGACCGTTTAACCTTTAAAGGCTATGGTAAGGAAAATCCGATTGCCAGCAACGATGACGAAGACGGCCGCCAGCAAAACAGAAGAACCGAGTTTAAGATTACAGGGAAGTAAGATACCACCCCAGTCATGCTGAACTTGTTTCAGCATAGCAATAATATGGAGATAGGGCTGTGATTGTTTGGGATGCTGAAACAAGTTCAGCATGACCTAAAATTTTGCCGGCATTCTTAGAAAAAAACAACCCTCCGAAGTATTATTCGCAACACTTTAAGCGCGTTTATAAAGCGTAGCCATTACACATAAACTACAACAAACCAAATAGTTAAAATTGAAACAGTAATTTAAATTTACTGTTGCAATTATATTGTATGGCATTTGTAAGGCAATTATCTGCCGCATCCTCCATTGATTCTCGATTAAGGTCTAAATAGTCTAAAAACAGGTCATCTTTAGGTTTTAGATACTGTTGCATAAAAATTTACCGACTGAATTTCAATTTATTACAGTATTATTTACTACCATGTATTGCATACTACTAAAATATATACATATCTTTGTACCGCCAATTAGTTAACACTACTTGTAACAAAAACGAACCCTTAACCATCATAATCAAAAAACAAACAATTAACGCCATGAAAAAATCAATCTTATTATCCGGAATTTTAGTAGCAGGTTTCACCGCAAATGTATTTGCAGGTTCACCCACCAAAATTAATTTGAAAGTAGAAGACAGACACAGCAACCCAAAAAAGGAAGTTATAGTAGAACTCCTTAACGCAAACGATTCAAGTTTGGTGGCAATAGCCGTAAGTGGAAAAGAAAAGGTAATGGAATTTACCAATTTGCCAAAGGGCAAGTACATTGTTTATGTTCCCAATATCGGGACAAACGGATTTCTTTCTCCCGTGATTAATGTAACCACCGGAAAAACGGCTGTAGTTACCGAACAAATTTTGGCAGACACCCATAAAGAAGCAACTGTATTTGCAAGCGCAAAGTAAAACACAGAGATGAGTGATAAGAGATAAGTGATAAGCGGAGAACCAAATATGCTTATCTCTTATAACTCATCTCTTATAACTAAGATGTTTACGCTTCGTCAGCGCTTGGGCCGTACATGCCGGGTACAGGAATACCTGCCAAACGCAAATAAACGCTCATTTGTCCGCGGTGGTGGTAATGGTGGTTCAACCCCATATT
>CAIWVW010000047.1 GCA_903916255.1 uncultured Bacteroidota bacterium | reverse complement strand
GGTACGGAGCTGGTGCCTCAATTAACCCAAATCTCCATCGATTTTTACCATGGATTAGTTGTTGCCCTGGATTCCCTTGCGAAAAAAGGGTTCAAGGCAAACCTGAATGTATATAATGTTTTGCCAAATTCAGACACTTCTTCTCATTTGATAGATTCTATTTTGAGGAAACCACAATTATTGCAGGCAAATCTTATTATAGGTCCGCCTTCTTCTTCGCACTTTAAAAAGGTGGCGCAGTTTGCCGAGAAGCATGGTATTCCTATCATTTCACCCCTTTCTTCCGAAAGCGGTGTGTTGAAGAATAACGCGTGGACCAGTAAAACAACCCCGTCCACTTTAACGGAAACTGAATTTGAGGCAGACTATATTGCGGCTCACTACAACCATGCAAATATTATCCTCATTCATAATAATGATGCCAATGATGACTATTATGAAATCTTCAAAAAGCGCTTCAAAAAAAGCGATTCAATTTTAGGGCATAAAGATACACTTCGCCATGCCGAGAGCAGGGGTGGAGTAGCAGGCCTTAAAAATAAAATGCTTGGAAGAACCATGAATGTAATTGTTATGCCATACCAGGGAGCGCCTTACATTGCCAAGTTTGTAAATGAACTGGCTAATTCCACGTTTGAAAAAGATGATTCGATTGTATTGTTTGGAATGCACAACTGGGCCAACAACGATGCCCTTGCTGCCGAGAATTTGGATACGCTGGATTGCCATTTCCCTTCCAATGAGTTTGTGAACTATAAGGATTCTGTAACCAAGAAATTTATTTTAAAATACAGGAACAATTACTTGGAAGAACCAAGCTACTATTCCTTTCAGGGATACGATGCGGGGATGTTTTACTTTAATTTGTTGGGTAAATATGGAACTGATATGCAAAACCATCTAGGCGAGGTAAAGTACCGTGGCTTGCAAACTTCATTTGAAATGTCGCGTCTTAATCCTGCATCAGGCTATGAAAACAAAGCTGTTTACTTGCTGGAGTACATTAACCTTACAGAGAAGTTGGATTCAAAGTAAGATTCCTTTTATTGCGCATTCAAAATCTTGAATAGTTCCGTCAGTTTTGGCGTGAGGATAATATCTGTCCTCCTGTTCTTTTGCCTTGCTTCTTTAGTCTTTGCAGGGTCCACTGGGTCGTATTCACTTACACCGGATGCCATTAACCGGGATGGGTCAATCTTCGCATCCTGCAGCAATATTTTCACAATAGAAGTAGCGCGCATTACGCTCAAATCCCAGTTATCTTTAATCTCACCTTTGCCATTCATTGTAACATCGTCGGTATGGCCTTCGACCATTACGTTTATATCAGAATTCGATTCCAATGCTTGCGCCAGTTTATTCAATGCATCAATCCCTTCCGGCTGAACCTTTGTGCTTCCACTGGGGAATAGCAATGCTTCTTCCATAGATACATAGACCTTACCGTTCTTTTCATAAACCGAAATACCTTTATCCGCAAAGCCAAGCAACGCATCACTGATTCGCTTTTTCAAAGAATCAACGGCATCGTCTTTATGGCGTAAAATATTTTCCAACTCGCTCACCCGTGCAGAGCGTTGCTGTAATTGTGTATTCAATGAATCTAAGTGCAGTTTTTCTTTGTTCAGCCTTTCCTGTAAGGTGTTTAACTGGTCTTCTTTCTCCAGTAATTCAGCTTGTGTAAGTTGCAGCTGGCCGGATATTTTCTTACTGGTCGATTCATCTCCTTTCATCAAATCGTTGTACTTTGTCAGCAATTCTTCGTTAACATCATTCAATTTATCGTACTTGGCAGCCGTTTCACGGTAATTCGCGCCGCACATTGTGGTGTCGTGCTGCAGGCTGCTCAACTGATTTTGCAGTAAATCTATTTTAGCTTTAAGCTCCGTTTTGTTGGTTTCGCAGGCATCGTCCAATGCTTTAATAGAATCAAGTCTAGCTTGGCAGGCTTTTCTTTTATTCTGTTCTTCGGTTAACTTATTGGCAGGTACGCAGGAGTAAAACCCAAGTACAATACATGCAAGTCCCGCTGCTATAATGTTAATTTTCATTTTGAAAAATATTCAACAAATAGATTTTGATTTATGAAACAAGGCTAAAATGCGATACGCCTTATTTCTTTCCGCCGGTTGTATCCGCTTTTTGGGTAGTATCTTTCTTTGATGCATCGATAGAATCCTGAGTATGCATATTTTTGGATGCATTCAACATAGAATCCATGTGCGCCACAGCCGCCAGTGAATCTGCTTTTTGCTTGGCTGCTTTATCTGCAGAACTGGTGCACGAGCCGATTAAAAGGCAGGGAATAGCTAATAAAAGAAGTCTGGTTTTCATTTGAAGGGTGTTTAATGTTGCAAAAGTACCAACAACAAAGGCTTTAGAAATAACCGATTTGAAAACTTATTAACAGTGAAGTGCGATTAACTGCTCCGCAGGAAATGCTATAAAAGTAATTTAAGCGCTTCATTTTCTTTGGCTGTCATAACCTTTTTATCTTTCGGTAATTTATCCATATAGCCGCAAAGGTGAAGGATGCCATGGATTATGGTTCGCATTAGTTCCCGCTCAAAAGGCTGTTTGAATGTTTTGGCATTTTCTTTAACTCGGTCTGTGCTTATAAATATTTCACCCTCTATTTTATTTTTTTCCGAATAATCGAAAGTGATAATGTCTGTATAGAAATCGTGTTGCAGAAATTGACGGTTAATGGATAGCAGGTAATCGTCAGAACAAAATAAATATGAAATGGTACCCGAGGTTTTGCCTTCCTGTTTCAGGACTTTTTTAATCCACTTTACAATTTCCGCTTTTTTATCTAAGGAGAACTCAAAATTCTCTTCAACCCGGAATGTAAATCCTGATTTGGACACGAGAAATATTAATTGGCAACCATATTAAAACTTAACGAAACACAACGTCCGTTATCTGTAAAGGATACATTGTCGGCTAGCGCTCTCATAAGGAAGATGCCTCTTCCGCTGGGTTTTTCAAGATTTTCAGGCTCTGTCGGGTCAGGTACATTACTAAAATCGAATCCCGGGCCTTCATCCCTTACGGAAAAAGAAATTGTTTGTGGCGTAGTTTCAAATCCTACGTGCACTTTTTTATTCGGGTCCGATTTATTGCCATGATAAATGGCATTATTAACAGCTTCTGTTACGCCCACAAGTATGTTGCCATAATGGTCTTCGCTTAGCTTGTATGTAGAGCAAATAGTTTCAATAAGTTTTTCTATAATATGTAATCCCTCTACATCCGAAGGGAGTTCCAATTGTTGGTGATTAGAGCCGCTTGGCTTGCTTGTAGCCGTATTTACAGGAAAATTTTCCTGATTCGAGGAGGTGTTTTTCATTCCTGGAAAGAGTTAAAATATTGGTTCACTTTGTTTCTATAAAACGAATTAAGGTCGGGCGGAACAGTTTTCAGCAATTCATCTTGCTTGTTTCTCGCAGTATTATACTCTAAAAATGGGTTAGGGTTACCGAAAAACTGTTTTTTAGCAACATGCGATTCAAATTCAGGGCTTTGGTCCTTGGTTTGCTTGGCCTTTTCGTATTCAAGTAAATGTTTGATTATCTGCTGCTGGCGCTCCAATGTGGCTTCCGTTATTTGTTGATTCACGATATCTTCTTCGTTTTTGGTCATATCTTTTGCAATATTACTTAAATCTCCCGAACCTTGTTTAGTATCGTTCATTTCATTTTCTGCCTGCTGCATTTGTTCCCTTATATATTGCTGTTCTGCAGCCATTTTTGCAAGTTCTTCACTTTGGCTGTTGTTGCCATTTTGCCCGCCCGGCTTGCTGCCTTTTTGCTGTCCCGGTTTTTGTCCGTTCTTCATGGCGTTTTTCATGCCATCCAGTTGCTTGGATAGTTGTTCCTGCATTTTCCGCAGTTGCGCCATAGATGGCTTATTGCCATTGCCACCCGGTTTATTACAACTTCCATTTCCGGGAGAATGGTTTTTTGATTGTGATTGCATGGCAGATAACACATCGCTCAGCATCAGCGCTAAATTATTTATAGAAGTCATAGAGTATTGTTGCCGCGAAGCAGCTTGCGGCGCCTGCCTTTTTTCCATCTGGTTGACCGCTTCTTCCATGTTGTGGTTTATCTTGTCCATTTCCTGATTTACAATCCCCTGAACCTTCATGTTTTTTTTGCTGAGCGCATAAAGGCTGTCCCCAATGATTGTAGCATTATCCTGCAATTCTTTCTGTTTGTGGGCAATCTCTGCATACTGCATATTATTAGGGCCGGAGGAGGTTACCTTATTCATCAAATCCTCCTGGGCAAAAGATAAAGTTACCAGATTATTTAAAATGGTGCGTAAGGTAGCCTGGTCTGCTTCTTCCGATTGGGCATCCATATCCATCGACATTTTATTCAACTGGTCTGCCATTTTTTTCATTCCCTGCGATGCGCTGTGTTGCGATTTGGATGCCTTACCGGAATTATTTTTAGCAAGTTCGTCACTGCTCTTTTGTTGGTCCTGTTTTACCTGCTGTGCATCTTCTTTCGGGTTTTTGAATTCGGTAGGTTCTTCCAGTTCACTGTTTTTCTTATCCAGATTATCCAGATTTTTGCTTACCTCATCCATCTTTTTATTTAAGGCATCCTGTTTTTTTTGCTGTTCCTGCGCAGAAACATTTTTATTCTGAGATTCTTTGCTTAATTGTTCCTGCTTTTGCGCCAGCGAATCCAGTTGCTGCTGGTTTTCTTTCAGCTGCTGCTGAAAGTCAAGCCGCTTGAAAAGTTCCAATGTGCGTTCGAGTTCTTTCTTGAAATCCTGATTGTCCGCGGTAAGTTTTTCCAGTTGTTGTTGAACTTGGTCCTTATTCATTTTATCGAGCATCTTTTGCAATTCTTCCAACTTTTTTTTAATGCTGTCATTCGCCAGTTGGTTAAATAGTTTTTGCAGTTCATCCTGTTTAGCAATTAAGTCAGAATCTTTTTTCTGAAAATCCCATTGTTTTTTATTATTCTCATTATTCTTTTTGGCAATTTCTTCCGCTTTCTTCTGCAATTCCAATTGTTGCTGAAGCAGGTTATCTATTTTCTTTTTATCGGCCCAGTTCATATCCTCCTTATTGAACATATCGGCCCTTTCCTGCTCCATTTGGCTTTGAACCATATTAGCCTGCTGTACAGCTTTGCTAATGTCATTCTGGATATGGCTGCTATTATCTTCCGTGTTTTTTACAATATCTTCCAAACTTGGAACTTTAAAAAACATAGGATTGGTGCGGGTTGTTTTTGGGCCGTTTACACCATCATTATCTGAAACCTCGAAATAATATTCCATTTGCTGGCCGGGTGCAAGCGCCAGTGTATCCATATCCCAGTAGTAGTAAAATGGCTGCAACGGTAAGTTTTTAGAAAGGCTTATATCTGTTTTATAATACTTGCCGGAATTCGCGGAGGAATCATCGGAATTATAAATACGGTAAATGAATTTAAGGCTTGTGAAGCCGTAGTCATCCTTTATGCTTCCGTTAAAATATAATTGCTTTGCAGAAGCCGAATCCTGCTTTTGTTCCACTTGGATGGATGGATATAAATCAGGTATAACCTGTATTACATAGCGCACCGAATCATGGTTAGTGAAGTATTTGTTGGATGCCGAAACAGAATAATCTCCACTTTGCATAAACTTTCGGCTATATGAATAGGCATCAGTTGCAGATGGGTTCAATGCATTACTGGAATCATTGAATTTCAATTGGAGTTTATCTGTTTTATTGGTGTTAAAATTCCAGTGCACCGTTGTTCCCTGCGGTATTGATAAATCGCCCGTGTTATGCAATGATTCATCTTTTTTGCCAAGGTAAGCAGGGTAGTGGAGGGTAATATCAAAATTCACAATTTGGGGCTCAGGTAAGGCCACCAGTTTATATTCTTTCGAATCATACCCTGCCGCTTTAAAGGTGAAGGTTTCATCGTGCTGCACATTGCGGAAGGTGTAATCAAAAGATACGTTGCTGCCTTTTTCCATTTTAAATGAGCTTCCTTCATATTGAATAAACACATCTTGCGGAAGCTGGTCACCTTTAATTTTTAATTTGAGTGTGAAATCTTTTTGCTGAATGGCTTGCAGATTATTATTTTCAATAACAAAATCAAAAGGCGCCACTTTAGGAAATGAGGTATTGTATTGAAACATTTTTTTTGTTCCCTGCCGAAGTAGTGATGGTACAACAATCCATGCCAGAAGGATTACCAATAAAGGTATTGCAGCATAAGGTAAATATTTCCGGTTGCGTGATATATCAATGGCAACAGGGAATGATACAGGCTTTATTTCACGTATTTTTTGTTCAATACCGGCTTCCAGCAAGGTTATAGTTCCGGCTTCGGTCATTTGCCTGTTAAGTTGAAGCACATTCAAAAGTTTGTCTTGCACCTCCGTAAAATGTTTACCGATTATTTGTGCCGCATCGTCATAGCTTAATACTTCGCCAATGCGGTATAATTTGAAAAGCGGAATAACGATAAACTTAGCAAGGATAAATAAAATGCCTATGGTAAAAGAATAGAAAATAACTGTACGCAGCGGTATGCCAAAATCGCCATAATATTCAATAAATACGAGTGTTATATAAAAGGATAATCCAAGCGAAATGGCATATAAGGCACCTCGCACAAGTTGATTTTTGTAATACTTGCGTATAAACTCGTCGAGTTTGGAAATTAATATGGAGTAAGATGCAGTCATGGTTATAACTCCCAAATATACTCAATATTGGGGCGCAAGAGATTAGGTAGCTGTTAAATTTTATTAACCTGCATGTTTGTGTGGCTAAGCGCTATTGCGGCTTAATACCTCCAATATCCGCTGCCTTACCTGTTCTTTCAGTTTTGGCACATCAGCCGATGTCATATTTAAGGTTGGGATAGGCGCAGTCCAAACAGCTTTTAAAGTGCCTGGTTTTAATTGCATAAATTTATTGGCAGGAGAAAACTCACCTGAATTAATAATAGTGAGAATGGCAACAGGCAACTGGGTATCTATAGCCAGCCGGAATGCACCATCTTTAAAATCGATAAGGGGCTTGTCGGTACGGTTACGCGTACCTTCCGGAAATATAACTATAGATATTTTTTCTTTTAGCAGTGAATCGGACATTCGTTGTATGCTTTTTGCCCTATCTTCTTTATTTTTCCTATCGACTGTAATGTATAGCCTCTTCACTACATAGCCAATCAATGGAATTTTGGTTACCTCTATTTTAGAAAGAAACCGGAACGTATTTACACAAGCACGGGCAAACAGAGGAATGTCCATTTGCGAATAATGGTTGCAGACAAATACATAAGGCTTCGTGGGGTCAATCAGGTTTTTTCCTTTTATGTCAAGGCGAATAAAAAAACAGGTGAACAATAAATTTGCCCAGAACCTTGATATTTTATGGGCTTTAAAAGGAGCCTTTTCTTTGGAGGCGAATGTAAAAATTGCAACATAGCAAGGCATCACTATAAAAAAGGACAAAATCATAATTGTTAAGGCATATAGCCCAAACAAGGTCATTAAAAACTGTACAAAAATATTAGCGTCTTTTTTCAAAGCGATTGCAAATGGAAATGCAAAGGTAGGGTGTTTGGCGAAAGAAAGAAATAATGAATCTCTGTTATTCTTTTTTGCAAGGATAATGTCCCTCTTCCTTTGCAGGAGAAAAAGTAAGAAATTCACTTAATACATCTTCCATTAAATCATCAGGAAGTTTAATTTCTT
>CAIWVW010000046.1 GCA_903916255.1 uncultured Bacteroidota bacterium | reverse complement strand
GAAACTATCACCTAAGGTAATATAGGTTGTTTTTGGAATAACTTCAGGGTCGAATGCATCTACCTTAAATGAATTACGGTCAATCGAACTCAATAGTTTTTGCACCACTGAAGCCTCAGCATTTTTTACGTCTGTTTGAAGCCTTGTAAGCGTAACAACAGCAGAAGCAAGCGGCTGTTCCTCAAAGTTATAAGCCTCCCAACTTTGCTTTTCTTTTAAATTTGTATTGTACACTTCCGGGGTAAGCATACCGATTTTAATGTCGGCTGAGTCGCCTGGTTTATCCAATAAACCCAACATACTTTTCCTGAAAATTCCCAATTCCGTTTTCAACTTATGGGCTAAGCCCTTCGTTCCATCTTCAGCCGCACCGGTGTTCACCATAATACGGGTTGGAATATCGAAATTTTCTTTTCCTTGTACATCGATAAGGTGTGTTGTGTCGGCAGTACCCCATGGGACTCCGTCTACCGCCGCAATTAACACCGCTTTAATCGAATCAATCTGCTTTACCAATACTTCCGAAAGTTTTTGTGCCTGTTTTGCATTATTATAAAACTTACCGGTCTTTACCGGGTCATCATGCATTGCCTTTTCAAAAATCTCGTAGTTGGTAGCATTCTTTTTAGCGTAATTTTCGTTGGTTTTTATCAAACCTTCGTTCACTACCGCGAAAGCATTCAATACCTGTTTAGAAACGTTCAATGCTAACATTGCCGTTAATACAAGGTACATCATACCTATCATTTTCTGCCTGGGTGATTCTTTTCCACCTGCCATAGTTCCTAAATATTATATGGTTTATTAATTCTCTTCTGATTGTTCTGATTAATCTGCCTGATTACTTTTTAGCGTTCATGGCAGTTAACATGTTACCATATATGTTATTCAGAGATTCCAAGTTTTGGGTCAATTGAGCCATTTCTTGTTTGTAACGACGGGTATCTTCTAATGAATCGCCTACGTTTTCAACAAGCTTAGTCATATTTTCAAATAACTGGCCGGCTGCATTCACCTGGTTATTGGATGCCTGTAATTGCATTTCATACACTGCATTCAATGAAGCTGCATTTTCAGCCATCTTATCCATTTGCTCTACATAGGTAGCGCTGTTGGTATTTGAAAGTTCTTTCAATAATTCGGAAGCCTTGGTCGAATTGGAAGAAAGGTCGCCCATGCTTTCGGTAACGCTCTTTACATTGTTAATGTAGTCGCGGGTTGCGCCACCTACATCTGTACCAACCATTCCTTCGAGTGATTCGGCAGCTTTGGATGAGTTACGGGCTAAATCGCCAATATTTTTAGAAGCTGAAGATACGTTGGTCGCGTATTCTGCGGTTGCCACGGAAGCGTCGGCAATATTGCTCATTTTTGCAGCATTGTCGCTCAAAGCACGCATTCCTTTTTCAAGGCTTTCCATTAATTCAGGGCCAATTTTTGCTTCTTCCAGCATATCGTCCAATTGTTCGGTAATGCTGCCTTTCTTTTCTTCTTTGGTTTCTTCTTCGCCATGCATACCGGAAAGTTCAGGATAAACCAAACTCCAATCTACTTCTTCATGGGGCTTTTGAATACCGAACAGCAAAAATATAGCGGCTTCAACACCAAGGCCAACAGGCAAAATTGCATTTGCGCCCGGATAGTGCTGAATTTTAAAAAGGGCGCCGACAATTACTACCGATGCTCCCCAGCTATATGTTTTGTGAAGTGTTAATTTACCTTGCTTAGATTCAAGCCATGAAATAAGTCCCATAGTTAATTGATTGTTTAGAGGTTATTTAATTGTGTGTTAATTGTGTTTTCTTTTATTCGTGTGCTGATGATACGTTATCCAAATTGTCTCCCTGTGCACGTCCTAAGTAGGTCATTACGCAACGGAAACCAATGTAACATTTCGCAGTATCCTGATATTCGTAACTGCGGCTGCTGGTTTGCAGGTAATACCCCACATCTTTCCATGAACCGCCGCGGATTGCTTTTCTTTTCAAAACGTTGGGTTCATTATCGGAAGCGGAATATAAATAGTCAGGGTTCAGGTCATGGTCAAAATCATACGCATCTTCGTCGAATGCGTTGCTGGTCCATTCGGCAGCATTACCGGCCATGCAATACAGGCCATAATCGTTCGGGTTATAAGAATATACGCCTACGGTATGGAAACCGCCATCATCCATATAACTACCGCGCATTGGCTTAAAGTTTCCAAGGAAACAACCTCTGAAGTTCCTGATATAAGGGCCTCCCCATGGATATGGACTTTGTGCCAATCCTCCGCGTGCTGCCCATTCCCATTCCGATTCGGTTGGCAAACGGAAATCGTTCACAATCGATTCTCCAATTTTAATAAGGAAACTGTTCAGCAATTGCGAGCGCCATACACAGAAAGCTGTGGCCTGTTGCCATGATACGCCAACCACCGGATAGTTGTCATACGCCGGGTGCCAGAAATACATATTGGTCATTGGCTCATTGAATGAATAGGTGAAATCATGCACCCACGCCAATGTATCGGGGAATACATTAATAACGTGCTTGTCGATAAATACACCACGGTCTTCCTTATCGCGAATCCTGTCCGGGTATCCGTTTCCATTGAATGGCCTGTCCCAAACTTTGTAGTGGCCATGCCCGTTTACAAACTTTTCATTGTCCTGATGCCTTTTTTCCTTATCCATATCGGGCAGGAAACGGTTGCTCTTTTCAGCTGCCAAACGCAGGTTAATGGTGTAGTACAAGAACTTTAACTTACGGGTATCTATTTCTTTTCTGCGGTAAAACCTTTCCGATTCCGGAAGGTACAAATCAGCAATAGCTTCCTGTGCATCCTGGTTATCTACCCGTATTTTTTCATCCCAGTTAATAGTTGGCGGGTCAATATCATTACCAAATTCATCGGTAGTTTTAACATGGTTTGCGTCTAAATCCACCAACATCAGGTGCAAGAGTGAATCTCTTACCCAGTTTACAAACTGCCTGTATTCATTATTGGAAATTTCTGAATCGTCCATATACATAGCCTGTACAGAAACCATTTTCTGTTTGGTAGTATAAGACCATGGAACATCCACGTCATCGGGGCCCATCATATAGCTGCCCATAGGCAGGTAAACAGTGCCATATGGTGTGGCCTGAAAGAAGGTGGGTCTATCCTGCACTCCTATCAACTGCCCATTATAGCTATTACAGCCGGTAATGACAGCGACAAAACATGCAAATAACAACAGTCTTTTCATGGTGATATCCTTTAGTTAGTATTTATAACAGTTACAAGTTATGTAGTCGTCTTTCTACGTATTACTCTTTGAATATGTTACAGAATCAGTCTTATGGTAAATAACGAACATTAGAGTGTGATGATGTTTTAGGAGTAATTTTCGGACGGAAACAGAACTGTAGCATGAGTTCATGCGAGCCACTGCTATAGGTCTTGATTTCAGATGTTGTAAAGTCGTATGAGTATCCAATCTTCAGGTTTGAATCGTTCTTATCATGGAACGCATAGTTTACTCCGATGAATGCGATACCTGCATCAGACAAGCGATAGCCTAATCCAAACCAGATTAATTTATTGTATTCTGCCAAGCAATCCAGTTGAAACTGGGTAGATGATGCATCCGACTCAACATATAAGTCCGGTTTAATATCCCAGGTTGGACTGGCATTGTATGTATATCCGGCCATTACATAATAGTGTCTTGCAACATCAAATACATAACTTTTGGCATAACTACCGCTACCGGCTACATCAGGAGCAGATAAGTGAGTGGAAGAAAGCCCGATATATAATCCTTGCGGGGTTGCATAGTATGCGCCTAATCCTAAATCATAGGTAGTGCTGGTAGTTCCTCCGCTGGGAATAAGCGGGTCGCTGCTGCCATTGGTACCATCCGGAGCCAACCAAGTTCCGCTTAATGAAGATTGTAAAAAGCCTAAAGTTGGACCTACGCCCAACACGCCATTACCAACTACTATATGGTAAGAGTATGATAATTTAACTTCCAATGTCTTTTGAAATCCAAGTTCGTCATCATATACAGTCAGTCCAAGACCACCTCCAATTTGAGGTAAATATGCATCCGCATTAAATAATAAGGTTTTGGGGTCCCCCGGAAAACCATTCCATTGGTCCCTGTATATGAGACTGGCACAATATGCCTTGTCCATTCCGGCGTAACCCGGGTTATAATTTAACTTACCAAACATGTTCTGACTAAACTGCGCATCTTGTTGTGCAACAGCCAATAAACTGGCTCCAACAAACACTACTGACGTAATTAATTTCTTCATCATTTTTTTTATTATTTGATAACAAAACAATCCCCTTCCATCAGAAAGAGACCGCTAAAGTATGTAGTCTCCACGACAAATACAAATAATTCGGGCATTATTTTCTCAAGAACCTGATATTTTAACATTTGCCAGTTCATATCCATAATCTATTAGAGACTGCTCCTTACGGGTTCTTTTATTAATTTATGTGTTGATTATCTGAATATTAAATGCATTTAGCTGAATTAAAACAGGGCATCGTATTGCACCTTAATCCAACATACTGATAAATGTCAGTTGGCAACTAGAGTATATGATTAGATTATTTGCTGGAGGTTTTATAAAGCTTTCCTGCTATTATTACTGTGTGAATCAAGTCACTGCCAAAACTATACGGTAAATAATTATAGTTTGGAACAGGCATAGTAAGAAAGATATTGGCTCTGTTTCCTGTTTTAATTGAGCCGTGGGTTTTACTTATACCCATTGCATAAGCTGAATTTACAGTTGCCGCATTAATGGCCTCTTCCGGAAGCATTTTCATTTTTACACATGCCAGTGAAACTACAAATGCCATTTTCCCCGATGGAGATGAGCCGGGGTTGTAATCGGAAGCAAGGGCAACAGGTAAACCGGCATCAATCATGTTTCGGGCAGGCGCATATTTCAATCCAAGAAAAAAGGCTGTGGATGGCAATAAAGTAGGCATGGTACCTGAATTCATCAATGCCTTTATTTCTTCGTCTCCGGTAAATTCGAGATGG
>CAIWVW010000045.1 GCA_903916255.1 uncultured Bacteroidota bacterium | reverse complement strand
TTTTACTTTACGAACTTTACAAACTCATTATGACGCACACCTATAAAATAACCGGAATGACTTGCACCGGCTGCGAATATGCCGTTAAAAGCTATTTACTGAAGGTTCCGGACGTTGAATCGGTGGAACTATCAAAAGATACCGGGTTGGCGACTATTGCAATGAGTAAGCATGTTTCTCTAACCGATTTACAAAAGGCTTTGAGTGTAAATAGTAAGTATGGTATTTCGGAAGACAGCAGTCATCCTGATAGCTATCGGGAATCAACCGAGAGTAAAAGTTGGTTGGCTACATACAAACCGCTTTTCATCCTTTTCGGACTTATTCTTATTGTCTCTTTTATTGTTTCCTCAAACTTTAAAAACTTTATAAACTACTTGGTTTGGATGCGCTATTTCATGGCGGGGTTTTTCCTTTGCTTTTCTTATTTCAAGCTTATTAATGTAAAAGGCTTTGCAGATTCATACGGTATGTATGATGTTGTTGCCAAACGAATCAAAGTATGGGGATTTATTTATCCTTTTGTGGAACTTGCTTTGGGAATTGCATACGTTATAGATTTCAATCCTCTTGTTACAAATATCGTAACTGTTGCTGTTATGGGAATTAGCAGTATTGGGGTAATTGAAAGCGTTGCTAATAAGAAAAAAATTCAATGTGCCTGCCTTGGGGCGGTATTTAACCTGCCTATGAGTACGCTTACTATAATTGAAGACTTGTTGATGGTGGTTATGGCAGGGGTGATGATTTGGATGGAAATGAAATAAGCCTTATTTATAGTCTTTGCTTTTCATTGCTATAACCTGCCCTGAAGTATTGTCTATCCTGAAAATTTTGTATATTCTGGTAATAATTGTAGAAGGCTTTTTATCCTCGGGGTCAACATTCTCAAAGCTGATGGTAATGCTCCAACTCTTTTTCTCTTCACTCAATTCAACTTCTTCCAGCATTATATTCTTAGCGTTAGAATAAAATGATTTAAGATATTCTATTGCAGCATTGGCAGCTTCTTTTGCGTTTATCATATTAACTGATTTTTAAATTACTCGTCTCAAAGTTACCATTTATCATGCAATCAAAAAATATATTTATCTTGTGTCCGGAATCTATTTGGTAATTCGTTATTGAAATATAAACCAATAAAATAATATTATCATGGCTAAAACAATTGTTCAAAAGGTGGTGTTCAAGAACACAACACCAAAGGCGCTTTATGACCTTTATATGGATGCAAGGAAACATGCTTTAATATGTGGGGCTGAATGCGAAATAACTCCAAAAGAAGGAACCAAGTTTTCCGTTTACGGAGGATATGCAACAGGGAAAAACCTGCAACTGGTAAAGGACAAACTCATTGTCCAATCATGGAGAGCATCTGACTGGGACAAAAGCGAGATGGATTCAACTTTTATTATTAACCTGGAAGAAAAAGGAAAGGATGTTGTACTGCATGCCGTTCATGCTAATTTACCCGATGGGGAAGCCGAAAGCATTAGTCAGGGCTGGCATGATTTTTACTGGAATCCCTGGAAACTGCATTTAGCAGGAAAGCCTGTTGCCCGCCCTGAAATGTAAGATATTTTATCCAGCTTGTCCGGAAATGGAAACCTCAATCGTTATAGTATCATAAAGCAATAAATTAGTAACCTTTAAAACAAAAAACAAAATGGAAAAGTTCGTGTATTTATTCAAAGGAGGAGTGGATAACAGTCAAGCTGTTTCACCGGAAGCAATGCAAGCACACATGCAAAAATGGAATGAGTGGATGCAAAAGTTAACAAAGGATGGTAACATGCTTGGCGGAGAGCCACTGCATCCTGTAGGCAAAAGAGTTTCCGGCACTAAAAAGGTGGTAACCGACGGCCCCTTTGCAGAAACAAAAGAAGTAGTAGGCGGCTACCTGCTGATCAATGCAAATGATATTAATCATGCTGCTGAAATAGCCAAAGGCTGCCCTATTCTTGAAGTGGATGGTTCAGTTGAGGTGCGTCAGGTAAGACCAATGTAATTGGCTATCCAACAGGACAACGAAGTAACTAAAATGGTTGACCATCTTTTTCGTCATGAGTCGGGGAAGATGGTCGCCGTTTTAACGCGTGTTTTTGGTTTTGCAAATATAGAGCAGGCTGAGGACATAGTACAGGATACGCTTATTCGTGCGCTTGAAACCTGGAAGTTCGGCAAGGTGCCGGATAACCCACAGGCATGGCTTTATCGCACCGCGAAAAATAAAGCCATTGATTTAATACGAAGAGAAAAAGTAAAACATAAAATTGAAAGTGAAATTGCACCCTTACTTAAGTCGGAATATACACTTGTGCCATCTATGAATGAAATGTTCCGCGAAAATGAAATTAAGGATAGCCAGTTGCGGATGATGTTCGCCTGTTGTCACCCTTCCATTGCATTGGAATCTCAACTCACCCTGATGCTGAAAACCCTATGCGGGTTAAGTATAAAGGAAATTGGTAAAGCATTTCTTTCAGGTGAAGATACGATACAAAAACGGCTCTACCGGACAAAAGAAAAAATCAGGGAGGAACATATTTCGCTTGATTATCCCGGTGCTGATAGAATGCCCGTGCGGCTAGATACTGTGCTGAAAGCATTGTATTTATTATTTAATGAAGGCTATAATTCTTCACACCCTGATAAATTAATCAGGGATGATTTATGCGAAGAAGCAATGCGGTTAACCCTCCTGCTTGCCGAAAACCCAAAAACAAATTTGCCTCAAACCAATGCACTATTGGCATTGATGTGCTATCAGGCTTCCCGCTTCGGTGCAAGGCTGGATGATAAAGGATGTATGGTGCTTTTAAAAGACCAGGACCGAACGCATTGGAACAAATTTTTGATAGAAAGAGGCAATGAGTACCTTACCCATGCAGCGGAAGGGAATATGATTCACGAATATCATTTTGAAGCGGCAATTGCATCTATTCATGCTAATGCTAAATCGTATGAAGGTACAAACTGGAAATTGATATTGCAACTCTATAATAATCTGTCCAACCGCACACACAACCCGATGGTGGCAATAAACAGGTGCATTGTGTTGGGTGAAGTTGAAGGTTATGAGAATGCAATTGATGAACTGAAAAAGATAAAAGGACTTAACGGAAACTGCTATTACAATACATCTCTCGGAGAGATGTATTTGAAATCCGGAAATAAAACAGAAGCGATACAATATTTCCAAAATGCGTTGGTGCTTACCTCTTCCAATGCAGAGATTGAGTTGATAAGAAGGAAGATAACTTTGTGCAAGTAATTGAATAAAAAATGTCTGACATTTTAAATACCATCAAAGGCGGAGGCCTGCGCTCCTTAGGCGATACTGGGATTGTTATTTCTGAAATAACCAACCGGCAAAAGTTCGATGAGTTATTCAAAAATTTGTTTGATGCAGACCGCTTAATTGTAATGCGAACTGCCGATGCGGTTGAAAAAATAAGCCAAACACATCCCGAATATTTAGATTCCCATAAAAAGGAACTCCTTGAATTATTTCAAACAGCAAATCATATAGAATTGAAATGGCACCTCGCGCAACTTATTCCGCGGCTGATAATTCGTTTAAAATTAAATGAAGAAGAAACGGGATCAGCATGGGATAGGCTTACGCAATGGGCATTAGATAAATCAGGAAGCAGAATAGTGAGGGTTAATTCCATGCAAGCTTTGTTTGATATTCAAAAACAATATCCTGAACTAAAAAAGGATTTTACAGACACACTTGCTAAGCTGGATAGGGAAATTATCCCTAGCCTTGTCGCACGGATTAAAAAACTTAGGAAGGAAATGAAATCTTAAACTATCTTTACGAAAAGGGTTTTGCATACGTGATGAGGTTTAGCGCACTATTAATTTTGTTATTATTTCCCATCTGGCTAAATGCCCAACCCGGCCCCTTTGGCGGGTTTACAACCGGATTTAGGGTCTATTCTCCCAAAGGGGATATGATTTTATGCGGGGATAAATCGTATAAAATATTTCCTTCATACACTAAAACGTATAATTATAAAAACCTAAAAGTTGTTGATTCTTTTCATTGTAATAACAGCCGGTTTGAGTTTGCGTTTAAGTCGACTCCGATGGGCGCTGCCATCCCTCGAAATTTTATTATCAATATCGTTCATAACTACGATACCATGCAGGTATCCGCTGGCTTGCACATGGATTCTATCCCCTTCCGGAAAGGTAAGTATACATTCAACACACATTCCTTCCCGCTGTATGAAATAAAAAGAAAGAACCGCGCCAAAGTGAATAATCTCAATTGGGAATTGATGGAAGATGGCCAACAAATTGAACAGCCGCAGGTTTCTTTTTTGTATGAAGCAGGGCTAAATCCAAATAATTATTCAGGTGAGATTAATGTTGTGGAATCTCCGGATGATAAAGGATTGATTGCGTTTGCCCGGAATTCTGACGAGGAATTGATATGGAATTTTACGAACAATAGTATATGGGCCAAGCCTTACGGAATGCCAATAAAGAAATTGTATCAATTATCTGCAACTCCACCTGCAAGCTTTACTGTTTCCAATTTGAATTTTATTCCGAATATAAATAAAGTAACTAAGGCCTCATGGGCCGGAGAACCTTTGTTGCCGTTTTATCTTTTCTCGCAAATGCATTTTGCCGATTCCCTGATTGCCTATATGTTACTGGAAGGTGTGATTTATAAAACAACCGATGCGGGTAATAATTGGAAACAGGTTAGTGTTGGTGATAAAAAGGTAAGCAAAATTTATTCTAATAAGAATGATATGTATGCCGTTTTCAGTACAAATGAATATACCAAAATAAAAGCGGATGACAGCATTCTGCACATAAGGAGTTTTAAAACGGGAACGTATAAAGCAGAAATTTATTCGATACAATTCCAAAATGACAGTGTGGCATACTTCCTTATTAATAGTGGGAATGGGGGTGGGGAGATGCTCTTCAAAGCGACTAATGGTAAAATATCCCGCAAACCTTCGTTGCGGTTTTTGCCATACACAACCAAATTAATTGTTACTGATAAATCTATTATCCTTTGGTTCGGCGAGAAGAGTTTTTGGAAATCAAATGATGGAGGTGCGAAATGGAATTTCTATGATAATAAGTCAGAATATGCAAATGACGAACGCTATTTTGACAAACCCGATTATTATATAATTATAAATGTTTTTGCTGATAAAAATGGCATTTTGAAAGCTTTTATCGGACAGAAGGATGGCTCTGTTTTATATGGCGAAATAGTATTAGGCGAACAGGTTGATTCCAATAAAAAAAGTAGTGCTGATAATAGAATTAAAGTGATTAAAGGGAGAATGAAAGAAGCCAAAGATTCAACGGCATTTTGCAATTGCCTGAATTATGGCAAGGGTATTAAAAATAGCAAGCAGATTGAAAATGGGACATACTACCGCACACAACTTAAATTCCTATTGGACAGGGTGCCGTCAATAACCTTACAGGATGGGAAGTTTTGGTATAACTCCCAAAATTTGAATAAAGAAATCAATTCTATCCCTTCCGCCAGAGGGACTTATGTAGCTAATGAGAATACAATTAATTTTAAAGCAGAAGATGAGCGGAATTATCTGAACGGTATATTTTACTATTTCTTCGATGGGCAGAATTTCCAGATTTACCATTGCGACAAAAGCAAAGGATTTAATAATAAGTTGGATTTTTATAACTTCGACCGGGATTCCATTTATCATGCGCCTATGCCTATGGATACTGCTATTTCCGCTTTCAGGGACCATGCATCCGCTCATGTTTATTCATTTACACCAGACTCGGAAAAAATTGTAATCACCTTGGTGGATACATTGGGAAAAGGGATAGAAAACGCCTCCATAAAGCTAGACGATATTTATGCGAAGCCTATGAGCACAGGCAATTTGTATTATTTCGATAAGAGAACGCTAAGTGAGTTTCAACCCGGAAACGTTTTATTGTTGCTTATCTCGCATCCCGATTTTGACCCATTGGTTACTGAACTTTCCGCGAATAGTGTGAGGTATGTTTTAAAAAGAAAAAAGAATAAGTAAGCTTATAAAGAGAAGTGTTTGGCATAAGCCACAACCTTTTCGGGAGTAAAAAAGTTCTCGGGTTTTATTCTTCCAATAACCGGATAATCGCAAAAAGAAAGAATAGAGCGTTCAGCCATCAGGTTATCTTCGCCGTTGTAAACAATTCCTAACACCTTCAGATTTCTCTCTGCAAGCGCCATACAGGATAACATTGTGTGATTAATACTGCCCAAATAATTTTGCGAAACCAAAATAACTTCTGCATCCCATTGCTCTATCATGTCAATCATCAATTCATCTTCATTTATAGGAACCATAAGCCCTCCGGCACCTTCAATCACCAGTATATTTTCTGTTTTCGGAATCGTGATATTTTTAATTTCAATTTTTATTCCTTCTTCTTCAGCCGCAGCAAAAGGCGATGCAGGTAACTTAAGGCAGTATGCTTCAGGGTGGATAATTGTTTTTTTGTTACTTATTAAACTTTTAATTGTGTCTGAATCCTTTCCTTCACCATAACCGGTTTGCAGCGGCTTCCAGTAATCAGCCTCCAGGGCTTCGGTGACAATTGCCGATACAATGGTCTTACCAACTCCTGTTCCTATTCCGGTTATAAATATT
>CAIWVW010000044.1 GCA_903916255.1 uncultured Bacteroidota bacterium | reverse complement strand
TTAAAAAGTTGTCAAATCTCCTGCAAAACCCATGGCGCCTATCTTTTGTTATCCAAAGCCAAAATAATCTCAATAAAGATGCGTCTACAATCACAGATGTCAAGTCTTCGTTTAAATTTGCCTTACTATGTTCGATAATATCAACACCAGGAGTGTTACGTTTAACTTAATTATAATAAACTTTTTGTTTTTTATTGCTACCCTGCTGCACCCTCAACTGGAGGATCTGCTGAGCCTGCATTATTTTTTTAATACGCACCATTATGTGCCCGATAGCACCGGGTTTCAGCCTTACCAGATAATAACCCACATGTTTATGCATGGGGGCTGGGCGCATATTATTTTTAACATGTGGGGCCTGTTTATGTTTGGTTCCATATTGGAGCAGGTTTGGGGGCCGCAGCGATTTTTGATTTTTTATATTATAACCGGGTTAGGCGCTGTGCTGTTACATATGCTGGTTCAGGTTTTTTTGGTGCAACACGCTACCGGAACCGTTGACCCCTCTATAGCCATGTTGAATGATAATGCGGCCGCAGCAGGGGTTTACGTTTCGCAAACCCTTGGGGCTTCGGGCGCTATTTTTGGTGTTGCTACCGGCTTTGCCACTTTGTTTCCGAATACTGAAATGATGATAATCCCCATTCCGGTGCCTATAAAGGCCAAATACCTGATTCCGTTATATATTGCGGTGGAGTTTTTTTTGGGTGTTTCGCGCTTTCAGGGAGACAATGTGGCCCATTTTGCGCACCTTGGAGGTGCCCTGTTCGGTTTTATACTGGTTAAAATCTGGAACCGTAACCGGACTCATCTTTACTAAAATATCTATCAGCAAAAATGCTTACCGGCTCAATTATCGGCGATATTAAATACCAGTTCAGCTATGGCAACATGGTGGTGAAACTGATATTTGTAAATGTTGCCGTGTTCATTTTTTTCGGGTTGCTAAACCTGATTGGTTTTGTAGCCCAAACCAACACCTTTTATTATTTTCTGCTGAACCACCTGCAGGCTACCGCTTCGTTACATACTTTGCTGTATCAGCCGTGGTCGGTATTTACCTATATGTTTTTGCATGTGGGACTTTTTCACGTTCTGTTTAATATGCTTTGGCTTTACTGGTTTGGCGAAATATTTGTGCTTTACCTGGGCGATAAAAAAGTGCTGCCTTTGTACATTATAGGTGGGCTGGCCGGAGCTCTGCTTTATATCGTATGCTATAATCTGTTGCCGGTTTTTAAACCCATGCTGGAAGGGTCCTATATGCTAGGCGCATCTGCCAGTATTTTGGCCATAGTTTTTGGTGCAGCCACCCTTAATCCCGACCACGAAATTTCGCTTATTCTTATTGGCCCTGTAAAAATAAAATACGTAGCACTTTTCTCGCTGCTGCTGGATGTTATTAACATTCCCTATGGTAATGCCGGTGGCTATATAGCCCACGTGGGCGGTGCCCTAACCGGCTATTTATATATAACCAGCCTGAGGGGAGGGTTTGACCCGGTTGGCAGTTTTCTAAACCTTTTTAAACGCAGGCCAGCGGTAAAAGTAAGCTATAAAAATACTGATGCCCGGCCGGGCAATACTGCCCCGCGCACCAAGGGCGAACAGGAAAAGGTAGATGAGATACTGGATAAAATAGCCCGTTCCGGTTATGATAGTTTGAGTAAAGAGGAGCGGGATTTTTTGTTTAATTATTCGAAGAAATAAAGGCAATAGAGCGCTGATCTATTATGATTTTTATGATGAATGATGATTTAAAGATCTAAAGGCGGGTAAATAACAACCACAGGCTGCATTCCAATATCTTAAACTCCCACCTTGCGCAAAGGCCTTTTCATATTTTTTAATATTGTATCGCTGGCAGTGCTGTTGCTTTCGTGCCTGGCGGCTTATATTGAGCCGACTGAATACTGGCAATTATCATTTATCGGTTTTGCATTTCCGGTGGTGCTTATAGTTAATCTCCTGTTTTTAGTTGGCTGGATATTGGCGTGGAACCGGTTTGCATGGGTGCCGCTGGTTTCTATAGCCCTTTGCTGGGGATTTATTCATAATACATTTGCGTTCAATTTTGACGGGGAAAACAAGGAACAGGGCATTAAGCTAATGACCTGGAATGTAAAGGCCTTTGACCTTTATAACTGGAGCCATAATGCCGAAACCCGAAGCGATATGATGGCGCTTATAAGGAAGGAAAACCCTGATGTACTTTGTTTGCAGGAGTTTTACACCAACAACCAGCTATTCCATAACGTGGAATATATACACGATACGCTGGGATACAAGTACTGCTATTTTCCGCCAGCCATTGAGTTGCTTAAATATCCCCGGTCAAAGCTGCAAAAAACCTTGTGGCGGAGCGGGCCTCTTGATCAACAATGGGGGGTAGCCACGTTTTCAAAATTCCCGGTAACAGATACCGGCAGAGTTGATTTTGGTAAGACTTTGAGTAATGCCTGCATATACACCGACCTGGATGTAAAAGGCAAAACTATCCGGCTTTACAACGTACATTTTCAATCTATTCACTTAGGGAATGAAGATTATGCTACACTGGATACGCTGGAGGAGAAGAAGGAAACCAGCTGGAAATCGCTGAAAAGCATTATGCATAAAATGAAACTGGCCTATACCCGCCGGTCTATACAAGCCAATGCAGTTGGCAAAAACATGCAGGGCTTTGCAGGTGCTAAAATTATATGCGGCGATTTTAATGATGTACCGGTTTCGTATACTTACCACACTGTAAGGGGGGACTTGCAGGACGCATTTGTTGAAAAGGGTTTTGGATTTGGTACAACTTTTTCGAACAAGCTTTCGTTTTTCAGGATAGATTATACCTTACTGGACCCGGCCCTTAAAATCAACTCATATAAGACAGATAAGAAGGAGCTTTCAGACCATTATCCGGTTATAGTTACATTTAATCCATGAGTGAGATTTGCTGGTAAGGCAAAAGAAGCAAAATATCATTGCTGCGGGCCTTTTAGCACCCCGGCATCCCCAAACAAAAAAAGGGGTCAACCGAAGTTGATTACAAGCTCAAAGCGGTTAGTAACCGTGCGGGAACCGTCAAACAAAGGTGAGCGTTGGCGCATAACATTGCAGGGTAACGAATTCCACAAGAGTGGACAACGGAAAACCGTATAAATTATATGAATACTGTTTTTTAACAATAAATTTATATAGCTCTGCAAAATATATTTCAATTTTGTTCGCTATTAAATTTTAGCCACATGAAATTTAAACCTGATGCCCCCCCATCAATCCCTTCGAACGGCTCGACCCGCAATTCAGTGCAGGGTTAGATTACGTTATCACCAACTTCCCTGGCTCCGGCACAGCCGATATTAATAACCTCAACAACGTAGTTATAAACTACATACAAACCCTGCAGGACCCATCCACCATACCCCCGGCTACCTTAACCCCGCTGGTTGCCAACCTGGTTAACTCTGTTATACTTAACAGCGTTAACGAGTACGTAAACACCCAAACCGAGCAAAACCTGAACGTTAGCCCCGGGTCATTAAACCTTATACACTCCATTTACGATGGCATCCTTAGCAACTCCATTGAATCCTTAGATGAATACTTTGATGGTGTTGACGAATTAATTACTTCCTGCGATTGCGTTTCTACTATTGACAAATCTTCTATTTACATGGCTTCCATTATTGCCCGCAGCAGTTACGATTACTGGCTGGCCAAAGTAACAACACCAGGCGATTGGGGTACCTATTTAAACTCCAACGCCGCCATAAACTACGCCAACCTGCCTAAATGGGCTGCCCTGTCGTTTACAAGTGCTTTATCCGGCTATAGCCAGGGCCAGGCAGAAGCAGCATCTATTGCAGGTAATGGCGTGTTTAATGATGCTGGCAGGTTTTTGGGTTCACCATTATCTTTGGCTGCATCAATAGGAGTTACTGCGGGTAAAATTATTTTCCAGTGGGCACAAAGGCCAGTAAAATCCAATGGGTGTTAAAAAATTGATTACTAGGATCACTTTTATCTTACATTATTATATATAACACATATGCGTATTGACGATCAATTATTATTCGAACATGAAAGATTTAAGGAAAGAGTAAACTCCCTCTATAAAAAACTAGAAGATCCTAGTGTTTTGAAGGCATTTATAAATAATCCAACCGAAAGTTTGTCTAATGAATTATTTCCTGAAGACAGCAATAAATTATCATCCCAAAATATATCCAATACGAATAGGTTGCTGTTTTCAATATTATCAAACAAGCAGTTTTTTGATTGGGCATTGAAATACCAGAATGAATTAGCCAATAAGAGAGAAAGTGATGGAGATATTAAGGAGGATCAAAATAAGGTTTTACAGGATATTGCAGAGGCGTTTGTTCGCTATGGCAATAAAGAGCTTATCATGAGCCTAATGCTATTCAATAATAAGAATTTTGGCGTGAAGCCGCCCAATCCGAATACGCCAGATATTGGTTTTTATTATGTGTCGCTAAGTGTTGATGTAAACGTTATAGCTTATTTTGAGGTAGTAATTGCAGCCGCTGTCGGTGCAATCGTTGTTGCGGTTGCGTTGTTTCCAATTAGTAAACCGAATCATCTTCCAAACTTTAAGGGCATTCCGATAAATCCACAACAGGTTAGACTGATTTCTGAACGTCTAATAGCCCATGCAAATAAGCTGAAAAAAGCTGAAAAACTAATTGACCCAAACTACGATTTTAGCTAACACATCCATTCGCTCAATGAATACTCAAATCCTTGGACAGACTAGAACATTGTCAATAATGCCGACATATACATGTTCAGCAGCATGCAAGGATTGCGGCACTTTAAGTAGCCCACAAAACAAGGAAAATATTAGCATTGATATTATTATCGCAGCATTAAACGAGGCTAGGAAGCTCAATTTTGGCAATGTAGTCTTCACAGGGGGTGAGGCAACATTAAGGTTTAAGGATTTATTAATTGCAATCAGACACGCGGATTCATTAAGTCTTTTCCCAAGGCTTGTAACAAATGCGCACTGGGCTTCAAATTCTAAAAAGGCATTCCATGTATTAGAGGCTCTCGTTGACGCTGGTCTAAAAGAGATTAATTTTAGCACGGGTGATGAACATGTACGATTTGTCCCAATTGATAATGTCGCACTTGCGGTTGTAACTTCTGTGCAAAAGAATTTACCAATTGCAGTGATGATTGAATCAAAAGAGAACCGAACGATAACATCCGATATCTTTTTGAACCACAATTTAATTAAGGAATTACCCAAAAATATTCAGGAAAGAATAAAAATTATTGAAAGCCCCTGGATGCCAATGAATCCATTTGTGGCTGAAAACTATGAAGATGGCAAAACTACAAATGCTCAAAATTTAGCAGATAGAGTTGGGTGTGAAAGTGTACTGCAAACATATACGCTTCAAGCAAATGGAAGCATTGGTGCCTGTTGTGGGCTTGGAATGAGAATAATTCCAGAACTAAACGTGGGTAATTCCAATGGCGAACATTTCGTGGGAAAAGCAATTAATAAAGCAGAAGCCGATTTTTTAAAAATCTGGATTCACTATAAAGGCCCTGAAAAGATACTTGCTTGGGCATCAGAAAAAGATTCAAGCATAATGTGGGAAAACATGTATAGCCATAAATGTCAGGCATGTTTGCGATTGTATAAAGACCCGAAAGTGCGAAAAGTAATAAAGCAAAACTATCAGGAAATGATGTCCGAGGTAATTTTAACAGCCTATTTTGATGAGATTTATATTCCGAATCAATTTGAAAAAAATCTGTAACTGTATTAACTAAAACGATTACGATAAATGTTTTAGTCGAGATTGTTGAGTTCCATAATTGACAGAAAGCACGTATCTTTATTCTGCTGTTCCTAGGCGAGTCAGCTAAAATTATTTCGCTGCTCTGTTTATTATCAGTGAATTATTTTTGGGTCCAGAGTAAGTATTTCTCATGGAGCTAGAAGAATGATTAAGCAAATGGATACAATTCTTTCTGGAAAAGCATATTGGAGTTATGATTACGAATTAATGGAAAGAGATACTTCTGCAGATATCTTCTTTAGTATGAATAGTATTATTTTTCACAAACATAGCGGCAAAATAGTTTTGACTAATGAATCGTTAACAATAACAGGAGAAGACGGGTTGAAGGTTGCCCTTGATGATATAACGCAGATATATTTAGGGTTCGATGATGTATTTCCGAGTTCTCTTGTCAGAGGGGCCGGCCTTTTTTGGCAACCATTGAGAATTTCTTTAAGGAACAGACAAGTTTTTTACTTGGTTATTGATTATAACTTCTTTGATTCCAATAACCATCGTTGGTTCAATGCATTAAAAGAAATATTATCAGAGTAATTACTTTTGAAATTTTTAAACTAGAAATGACAAATTTTAACCTCAAGAAGGAGAGTATTTTGTGGATATTATTAATAATTCCTTTTATATACTTGTCATTAGTATGGAATCTTCTTCCTGAAGTTGTGCCCATTCATTTTGCCGCTAATGGAAAACCCGATGGATGGGGCAGCAAATCTATGGAATTGATCGCGCCAGGAATAAATATATTCGTTTATCTACTACTTCTTTCGAAAACTGTATGGAGCAAAAATGAATCCGAGTTTACTAAAAAGAATTCTTATAAAGTAAGACTTATTCTTACTCTTGTTGTTTTCGCTCTAACAATGTTTGCTATTCATGCTGCATTACTAGAAGTTCCTTTCGCGGTTGGCGTCCCCGCCCACAGCTTTGTATTTTGCATCTGTCATATTATTTTTAATTTATGCAATTCCACATTGCCACTATAAATAGTTGGAAACATTTACTTAAAGATGATGGTTTCAAGGATATCATAATAAATTGTCTGGAATGGTTATCGGCTAACAACCGTTGTGCGGTTCACGGGTTTGTAATAATGCCTAATCACATCCACCTGCTTTGGACAATTTTCGAACAAATAAACAACCACCCGCGCAAACACTTGCCAGCTTTACCGCGCATCAGTTTAAAAAGAAAATACTGAGGCTTGATTCGCTATCCGCTATAAAGGGCGCTGTCAATCATCCGTTACTTAACGCTTATACTTCAACACAAGCCGACAGAGATTTTCATTTTTGGGAGCGCAGACCTAAAACGATAGATATAAAAGACAGGAATATGGTAGCCAGAATGCTGGAGTACATACACAACAATCCATTGCAGGAGCATTGGAGGTTGGCCGAATTTCAGGAAAATTACCGATACTCATCTGCACGCTTTTATATTAAAGAGCAGTCAGAATTCAGATTTATAAAGCATGCCGGCGCTATTATTGCTACATGTAGTGCCATTGTTGCAGGCTGTACCCCGGTACAATATATTTGGTCCTTGTACAAAGGTAACAATGCCAATTCAACTCCTCTCCGGCATAATTTTTCTACCGGTACTGTTAATTCTTTAGATTATACGCCGCCTACAACTGCTGATGATTACCCTTTTTATTATTATGTGTGCTGCACCAAAGGGGGCGGAGGCTGCTTCCCAACCCAATTTGGTGGCACTTGGGGATGTGCATTTCAAACTCCGTGTACAAACTGTACCGGCGCTGCAATCATGCCTTCCAGTGGTGGAAAGCTAACCACTATTACCGGTGAGGGGTTTGTAAACTTTTCATTAGGCGTATCATTTGCGGCCAGTGGAGAAGACTTATTCATGGTAAATGATTCAATATTACTATCTGCGCAATTTACAACAGGTGTTGAAAATTTTTTGGAGAAAATTTATGGTTATAACACAACACCAGTTCCAATTTCAAAGGGAAAAATCGTGACGGCACCAACTGGGTACAAATTTACGGTCATTAACGCCTATGGACGCGGCATTCTTGCATTAGCGCCAAATAATTATAACGTTCCCTACGAAGTAGGTGCCTCTTTCTCTTGTACTTGCCAAGGAACAGGAACATGTACCGCTAATACAGTCCCTTTCAAAGGATCTTATTGTTCGGGCACTTGTAAACCAGGATGCTGCGCGGCTGATTTAAATGGTCGAATAATACTTCAGGGAGCGCAGTATTAAAAATCAAAAAGAATTGGGCCGAATCCTGGAAAGTTGGACAGCATAAATATAATTGTCATGCCATCTTCATATTTTATCAAATAGTGACTACTATTTTTTCTAACTTCCATACCAAATCTTGAAAATGCGAGCAGTTTTTCTAGTCTTTCTTTTTGCTTTTTGCGGTTGTAATATGAAGCAAAATTCCAATAAAATAGAACTATATAAGGCATGGATTTCGGTACATAAATCGCTGTCATATACAGCGGCAATAAAATCATGGAGTTCTGTTAATAATGATACATTACTTCGTAAAGAACAAGTTGTGATAAGTAGGGTGCCGGGCGATACTCTTATTGGCGGCAAAGTTTTTATCAAAGACGATTATGGAGAAGCATATTACGATGGTAATAACGTTTATTACCACGACAAAGATTCTTCGATAGTGCAAAAATTTCTTTTAAGCGAGGGGGGCATCTATCGGATATTAGGAAATATTTCTTCGAAAAGTATATTATCTGACCTGATGGACACCACCTCGTGGGTATTTAGCAAGAATTACTCCAGTAAATATGTGACCCAAAACGATACTGCCATAGTTAGTTATTTTATGAATGACTCCGCTAATGGCGAAAAAACGCAATTCGTTTATATGTTCGGGAAAACGGATTCAATGCCATTTAAAATCTGCAGGTACAAAACCATGCAAGGCGTTAATAGCGGATTTGAATTGACATTTTCTGATACTAAATACGTGAAGGGTATTGACGATTACCAAGATAAAATAATGAATAATAAATACAAATATGTGATTAAACACCCTGCCGAACCGGTTTTACCGGTACCTGCCGGAACCAAAGCCGCGTGGATTGAAGGTAAAAATATAATGACGTCTGAAACCATAAATCCGGGTGATTTAGATGGAAAAGTTGTTTTAATTGATTTTTGGTTTGTAGGGTGCCAGCCATGCATGAGCAGTTTTCCACATTTGACAAATCTGAGAACAAAATATTCATCTGCAAAAGTTGCCATCATCGGTATTGATGCAAACGACACAGATGAAAAGGGCATGAAAGAATTTGCCGAAAAGAGAAATCTGAATTACGCAATCGTTCATTCGCCTCCTGATATTTTACAGAAATTTCGGATTACTATCTTCCCTACTATCTATATTCTTGATAAACATGGTGTAGTTGTTTCTTCCGAAGTCGGATTTGAGGAAAAAGATTTCGAAAAAAGGATCTCAGAAGTAATTGATAGATACCAATAGACTCCTTCGGGCGTCTTTATCCCGTTTGAGCGTAGCTGGAAGCTACGCTCAAAGACGCGCTACGCCGAAATGGGCGAGACGCATTCGCTCAAATACGGACGCTACGCCGAAATGGGGTGCAAGCAACTGTACCCAGATGATACAAACATTGTGAGCCGTACGCATTCGCTCATATACACACGTTACGTCCAGGCGAGACACAAATTTTATTTCTACAACTTCAGCATCCAATTAATACCAAATTTATCTATGATTCCGCCAATTTTGCCACCATAAAAATTGTGCGGCGGATATTTTATTTTTCCGCCAACCGAGAGTTTGTTAAAGAACAATTCAATTTCTTCATTGCTACTACAAATAAGAGATAGCGAAATATTATTTCCCATAGATAGTCCCTGGGGCTCTACCATATCTGAACCCAACAGAACAAGATTCCCCTTTTCCAGCGTTGAGTGCAATATTTTGTTGTGGACTTCTTTTGGCCATTGGGTTTCCATTGGAGAACCCTTTACTGTTAGTAAGTTAAGTTCTCCTCCCAGGCATTCTTTATAGAATGTCATGGCTTCACGACAGTTGCCGTTGAAGGTTAAATAAGCATTAATTGTTGTCATTTTATTGTTTGGTTTCATTAATATAAACAGGTTGTGGGGCAATTTTTGCAATTACTAAACCTGCGAGGAAAAAACCTACAAGTAAGTCAACACATTGAGCTAAGAAAAAGCTAGTTGGAAATTCATACCAATTCCAATAGATCATACCTACCGAAATACAGGCAAGACCTCCCAGCAGAGTAATAGCAAGTACTCGTTTCCAATAGGTGGCAAGCAAAAGCGATGCTATAAATGCAGCGGTTAAAGAAGACAAAAAATTACTAATCAATTGAGTTACTAATTTTGGGGGTGATAGAGGAGTGCCTCCAACCGGACGGTAAAGTAACATCCCAACAGGGCCAAATCGAAATTTTTCCATAAACACAGATTCTTCTTCGGGGGTATACTTTTTTCTAAAGTCTTTCCCGGGAAAGAAGTAAAGTCCTTGTTCTGGAATTGATTTTTTTAGTGTTGCAATAATTCTGTCTTCATTCGGCATAGGGGTAAAACCTGTGCCAATAAAAAGCAGCAAATGGGAAAAACCTCCCCATATAAACATCACTACCATCCCTAAGGTTGCCGCTATTGCGATTCGCTTTAATTTAGATTGTTTCATTTTTCCTTTAAAATTCATACTGCAAAGTTGTGAACTAAAAGCCATGATTGGACTTGGTAAATACGACAATCTTAGCCGTTGATTGCGACAGTGCTTTTATATATACTTGTGCCATGAAACATATCTCTATTCTGGTGTTACATGATGCAACACTGACAAGTATTGATGGCAGCGTTCAATTATTTACCAGGGTAAATGATTTTTTAGCCTATCAGGGAAAAAACCCTTTTTATGAAATTGAACTTGTTGGCTTATCTGACTTAAC
>CAIWVW010000043.1 GCA_903916255.1 uncultured Bacteroidota bacterium | reverse complement strand
TTCGAATCACTCTGCATAGTGGTTCTGTATTGGTCGAACTGTTCTTGTGTTACAGACCCGTCTTTATAAAGGTTTTGGTAACGCTCAAAGTCCCGTTTCGCTTTTTCAAAGTTAATTTTAGCAGATGTGATTTCGTCTTTGCTGGTTGCTAACATGGATTGTACCGATGCCGCATTTGCTTTCGAAACATCCGCATTTGCTTGTGCATCGTTCAGGTCCGCTTCGGCTTGTTGTTCTTTAATTACAAGGTCCTTGTCATCTAACTGAACCAATAGCTGACCTTTTTTTACGTGTTCGTTATCTTTAAAATTAATAGAGGTAACATAATCGGAAATACGTGCCACAACAGGGTCAATATTGCTGGAAAGCTGGGCATCGTCTGTTGTAACAACGTTTTTATATTTCAGGTATTCGTATACTCCTATTATAATTCCGGCAAGCAACACTCCTCCAAGGATAAAGGTAGTAGGCGCTTTCTTTTTTTTAGGTTCTTTTACTTCTTCAGTGCTCATGAGGTAGCGTTATTTAGTAGTGAATACTCCGGCAGATTTTAACATGGAATAATATGCCAGTGTAGCATCGGCTTTAGATGATATAAGGTTAATTTTTGCATTCAGCAGGAAGTTGTCAGCATCCAGCAAGTCAGTTAATAATGCAATATGATTGTCATATTTCGATTTTACAATTTTGTAGTTTTCGGTGGCTTGCTCCAATGATTTTTGTGCAACTCCAATTTTATCCAACGATTCTTTGTATTGCAAAAACTCTTTATTTATGTCCATTTTTGCATTATCCGAAAGGTCGTCGTATTGTGCTTTGGCTTCAGCCAGGCGGGCGCGGCTTACATCGGTCTTGTTTTTGTTATCATATAAACCGGTAATGCTGTAAGAAATTTTAAAACCGATATCCCATGTAGGTTGGAACTGGTCAAGCGGTGGAACCACCCGTGGGTTAGGACGCATGTAATCGTAATCTGCTCCAATAACCAAGTGCGGGTATAAACTGCTTTTCGTTTCATTGATGATTGCTTCTGCCGCTTTCGATTGCATATCCAATGCTTTCAAATCATTACGGTTTTGGGTATAATTCTGCAGGTAATAAGGAAGGGGTTGGGTTGTTTTATTGGTGAGAATAGCATTACTATCTACCCCAATAGCCGTATTTTCCGGTAAGCCTAATAATGTATTCAGGTTGAAATTCAGCGTTTGAATCTGGTTTTTAATATCCAGTTCGGCAAGTTGTGCGTTGGTAAGGCCTAATTGTGTACGCAATAAATCGTTTTGAGTTGCCAAGCCATGTTTTACAAAATCGCTCACCTCATCTACGTGGGCATTTATTTCTTTAATGTTTTCTTCAACAACATCATAGGCCTTTTGCAGCTTATATAAGTTAATGTATTCCATTATTACGGCTAAAGCAACATTGCTTTTTTGGCTTTCTAATGAAAATTCAGCGCTTTTTTCAGTAAACTGCATGTTTTGAACGGCATATTTCCATTGGAAGCCGTTGAATACGTTTTCAGTTAAAGAAGCCGTTGCGGAATAGTTATTTAAAATAACCGGGAAAAATGCGGTAGATGGTATCGTTTGCCCGAGGATGCTGAAATATTCGGTGGGTATATTGCTTAAACGTTCATATCCGGCGGCAACATCCAAATCGGGCACTATGCGGTTGTTCAAATCACCCAATGATGATTTGCTTTCATTAACCCTCGCATTGGAATATTGTACTTGCTTGCTATGCTGCAGGCCCATGCTTATAGCACTGTCCAATGAAAGTATTTTGTATTTCAGGCTGTCGCCGGCAAACACGTTAAACGTGCTGAGCGATAATACTAAACCTGTAAGTAAAAGGGGTATGCCTTTTGGGTTTGTAGTTTGTATCAATTTTCTATTTCTATTTGCGTTTAACGGGGTATTGTTTAACGCCTCTTCAACTATCATATTTGGCTTAAGACGGCGCAAAGGTAAAAAAACTTTACCGACCCTGTGAGTTTTCTATTAACAAGCATGTTAGTAGTAAGCCAATACTATGATAATGTGACGATAAAGGATAAATGAAAAAATGTATTTTTTTTATTTATCCACTTCTTCTTTGCAGGTAAAAGCATGTTCTTTCGGGTATGATTTAATACGGGGCAATTCAAATGAGGAAGGAAATATTTACATACATTTGCTGCCCATACAGGATGGATTAAGTTTTAGGGGCTGTTTCTGTAATTGTGTCTTTTTAAATAACATTAACTACTATAGTACTTTATACTGTGTATAGAAACAGGCCAATCAAGATGTTTGTTATTTCGGATGTTACTTTTGACCATATTGCAAAAGAGATAGACGTTATTTCAAGCGGAAATATATCTTGCATGTTTTCGTATCAAGAGGATATTGTCAGCAAGATGTTATCGGTTGAATCAGATGATTTTAAAGGAATAGATGTTCTTTTTATCCATTCCGACCAGGTATTCCATAACCGTCCTTCGGAGTGGCAGAAAGTGTTTTGTAATACGCTCCTTCATTTTTCGTCTCAGCTAAGCAATATAACAATACTTGTCAGCAATTCCTTAACAGGGGCATTCAAAACACCCCCTTTTAAAGGTTCATTTGGAAACTCCTTCGATGTGGCTTATTTGTTTTCAGCAGAAATCAGTTCATTGTTGGAGCGTTCAAATATTTTTGTTTTTGATTTTCTTTCCATTCTTAAAAAGCTGGGCGAAAATAACTGCTACAACTACCCTGTAGGGCATTTGTACCAAATGCCCTACACAAAGAAGGCAATCGGTGCAATAGCCGAAGCGGTTGTAAACCAGTCAGAATGGTTGTTCGGCGAGGAAAAAAAAGTTATTGTTTTAGATTGTGATAACACCCTTTGGAAAGGAATTGTTGGAGAAGACGGTATTAATGGCATATATTGCAATAAAGATGCTGAAGGTATTATTCATTATCATTTCCAAGAGTTTTTAAAAGGGAAAAAAGAGGAAGGCTTCCTGCTCTGCATTTGCTCGAAAAATAATGAAAAGGATGTTCAGGAAGCATTTGAAAAGAAAAAATTTGTGCTGAAATGGGATGACTTTATTATCCGGAAAATAAACTGGAACGATAAAGTGGCAAACATGAAGGAAATAGCCGCAGAGCTTAATGTAGGCACTGATTCATTTATTTTTGTAGATGACAATAAATATGAATTAGATTTTGTAAGCAATAGCTTGAAGGGAATTACTTGTATTGAGTTCACCGAAGATTACACTAATTTTATTGCACTAATAAACAGGTTTGAATTCAAAAAAAAACTGGTACTGAAGGACGATATCGCAAAGACAGAACAATATATTAAGCAACAACAAAGGGCCGGTGAAGAACAGAACTATGAAAATATAGATGAGTTTATCAAGAGCCTTGAAATTAAAATGGATATCAGGCTTAATGATACTGCTGATTTGGAAAGGTTATCTCAAATGACCGGAAAAACAAATCAGTTTAATTTTAATAAACAACCCTATACTAGTGAACAGCTAAATAATTTCATAGTTGACCGAGGAAGGCTATATTCCCTTTCTGTTTCCGATAAGTTTGGGGATTACGGAACAGTTGGCCTAATTATGATTAAGCCCGCAGGAAATAAAAAAGAAGTAGTTTTGGAAAATTTCCTGATGAGTTGCCGAGCATTGGGGAAAAAAATAGAGGATAGCTTTTTAAATTTTGTTTTACAGGATATTAAGGAAAATAGCCTGCAACTAGCATCTGTGAAATTTATCCGGACGGAAAAAAATATACCTGCTGAAAACTTTTATAATAAAATAAAAAATGAAACCAACCATTTCAGAACTGCAACAAGTGTTTTATAATGCTTTAGGTAAAAAAGCCACCATAAGCGAAAATACTGTTAAAAAGGATTTGCCGCTGTGGGATTCGATAAATCACATTACCCTGATAAGCGAGTTGCAGGAACACTATAAGGTTTCGTTTACTGTAAGTGAAATTCAACGGATTGATTCTGTTAAAGCGCTTGTAGATATTTTAGAGAAAAAACTGGATAAACCTGCCTGAAATTAAATTTGTTTTAAACCATAACTGATTACTAAACAGCTATGTTATTCAATTCATTTGAATTTCTTTTCTTTTTCCCTATAGTAACAGCTATATATTTCCTTTTGCCCCACAAATTCAGGTGGTTTCACCTGCTTGTTGCAAGCTGTATATTTTATATGGCGTTTATTCCGGTGTATATATTTATACTGCTGTTTACCATTGTAATCGACTACTTTGCAGGTATAATGATAGAAAATGCGGAGGGCAAAAAACGGAAATATTTTCTGATACTCAGCATTGTGGCCAATGTAGGGGTGCTGTGTGTCTTTAAGTATTATAATTTCTTTGTAGGTAACATGGATGCCTTATTGCATCTGGCGCATATTAATACTTTACCTATACCGTATCTTTATATTATTCTTCCTTTAGGATTATCGTTCCATACATTTCAGGCTATGAGTTATACTATTGAGGTTTACCGTGGCAACCAAAAAGCCGAAAGGCACTTTGGCATATATGCTTTATATGTTATGTTTTACCCTCAATTGGTGGCTGGGCCAATTGAAAGGCCGCAAAATTTAATACACCAGTTTCATGAAAAACATATGTTCGATTACCAACGGGTTGTAAGTGGGCTTAAGCTTATGGCATGGGGTATGTTTCAAAAAGTTGTAATTGCTGACAGGCTGGCTCGTGTTGCCGACAATGTTTTTGACCATTCATCAAATTTCCAGGGGTTAGCTCTAGTGATTGGCGTAGTATTTTTTACATTCCAAATTTATTGTGATTTTGCAGGTTATTCAGATATTGCAATAGGTGCGGCGCAAGTTATGGGTTTTGACCTTATGAAGAATTTTAACAACCCTTTTCAGGCTAAAACAATAGCCGAATTCTGGAACAGATGGCATATTTCATTAACCACTTGGTTTCGCGATTATATCTTTTACCCTTTATCCATTTCATTCAGTAAAAGAAAGGGCAACAGGGCATTGAAATTATATATTAACGTATTTCTGGTTTTTTTAATAAGCGGACTTTGGCATGGAGCCAACTGGACATATGTTGTATGGGGCGGATTGCATGGCCTTTATCTTGTATTTGCAACCATAACAAGGAATAGGAGAGAGGGATTGGAACAATTTACAGGCCTTTCAAGGTTTCCTGCACTTTCCGGGCTTATAGATAAGTTTTTGGTATTCTCCCTGGTTTGTTTAGCTATGATATTTTTCAGGGCAAAAAGAATAAGCATAGCATTGAATTTAATACCCGGCATTTTTAAGGGCTGGCATTTTGGCTTACACTATTTTTCAAGCACCTTGGTTAGCCTGGGAATCGATTCAAAGGATTTTTATTTCTCTGTTCTGCTTATCTTCTTTTTGGAGGCAGTGCATTACTATCAAGAAAAAAGGGGCAGCATGCGGGAGTTTATTAGCCTAAAACCGCCCATTGTGCGCTGGGCCATTTACTATTCATTGCTTTTTACAATTATGTTTTGGGGTGTATATGAACATCGCCAGTTTATTTATTTTCAGTTTTAATAATGAGGAAACAATATTTAAAATTTTTCTATAAATCTGCATTACTGGCGTTTCCGGTGTTGATTATTTTGGGCGCCTACATTTATCTCGACCCATTTAAAGTTGTAAGGCATTACGATTCATACTACCCTCCCGGAACCCCTTCATACGTTACACTTAACAGAGATTATGTAAGCACCCAAACATATCTGAATAACTCTAAAAAGTACAATTACAATGCATTCATATTCGGTAATTCAACCTCGCGGTTTTACCAGATTAATACCTGGGAAAAATATATACATACCGATAACTGCTTTCATTTCGACGCGTTCAATGAATCATTATGGGGCATATATCAGAAAATGAAATTCCTGAATAAATACCATGTAACTATTTCCTATGCCTTAATTATCCTTGATAATTCAACGCTGTCTCAAATAAAGGAAAAAACAGGGCATTTATTTATGAGCCATCCGGCTTTAATTGACGGAAGCTGGTTTTCGTTCGAACTGGAGTTTTTTAAAACCTTTCTTTCCCGCGATTTTTTCAAGGCCTATTGCGATTTTATGATAACACATAAGATTAAGGATTACATGAAGAATGACCACCTGCTGAATGATGTTCCTATTGAATATATTGGGAAGTACAATGAAATGCAGTTTAAACATTTCGATGATTTAATAAAAACTGACCCGGCAAAATTTTATACCCCGAAAACAATGCAGTTTTTTTATAAGAGAGATACAACATACCAAAAATATTGGACAAAAGTTATTTCAGATACACAGCATGTTATGCTTCAGGAAATGGCTGATATTTTGAAGAATGATAAAAGCCAATTTAAAGTGGTAATAGGCCCGTTGTACAACCAATTAAAAATAGACAGTACCGACCTGAAAGCGCTATATGCCATATTTGGGAAAGAGAACGTATATGATTTTTCGGGTATAAATTCCATTACAAACGATTTTCATAATTATTACGATAATACCCACTATCGTCCTCCGGTTGCCGATTATTTAATGGCAAAAATGTATGGCAATAAATAACGTATTTTATTTTGCCACTTCCACTTTCTTCACAAAAGTAGTTCCATCCCCGGTTTGGAGTTTCAGAAAGTAAATGCCATTATTAAAATTACCCACCGGAATTTCAAAAGTAGAAGTATTGGCAGCAATTGTTGAAACCCACACTTGTTGGCCTGTTAGGGTGTAAAGTTGGCAATAGGATTCATTGGGATTAGAGGTAAGGGTAACGAATATTTTGTTGGAAGCCGGGTTGGGGTAAATGGAAATATTCGAGCTGTTTGATGGAGTAGTAGTTAATGAAAGCGGAACATCGTTGAAACTGAAAACAACACCATCGCCATTAGTTCCTCCGCCCTCGCCAGAAGCCATTCCATACAATATGCTTCCAGATTGGATTAGTGAACCATGTGGGTATATTCCGGAAGCCGGACCAAAATCGAACAAATCCTTATATTCATTTCCTGAGGTATCGATACTGAATATACAACCATCGTTATTGGTTCCCCCCATAAAGGTCATTCCCACCAAAGTAGTCCAGGAAACTATTAATGAACCCCGGGGATAGTTTGCACTAAAGTTGTAAAGAACTGAAAAACTACTGCCATTAGTTTTGATAGAAAAGATGTAACCACCTATACCCGGAAAACCACCCTGATATACCATACCGTAGAATCTTCCCCCTGAAAGAAGCAGAGAACCGAAAGGGTAGCCTACGCTACCGGTAAATTGGTAGAGGTTATCAAATCCCGCCCCATCTGTATCTAATGAGAAAAGGTTTCCGACCCCGTATGTACCGCCCCAAGGCGTTGTACCGAATAAATGCCCATTTTCAAGAAGTAATGAGCCATATGGGTTCCAACCATCGGCGCCATTAAATGAATGCAGGTTTTTATATCCTGTGCCATTCGTTCTGATTGAAAAAACATTCCCATCACCGTCACTGCCGCCTCCTTCAGTCATTCCATATAAAACTCCTTCTGAAATGATTAATGCACCTTGAGGGCCTAGCCCATTAGGAATATTGAAATCGTAAATATCAGTATAGTTGTTCCCGCTTGTATCAATGGAAAAAATGCACCCGTCATTGTGTGCTCCTCCATGAGGAACCATACCGTATAAGGTTGTACCTGAAAGAATTAAATCACTGACTGGATTTTTACCATTACTGCCATTAAAATCCAATAGTTCTTTATAATGCGTACCATCCTTGTGTATTGAGAATATGGTTCCCATTTTACCTACTCCGCCTGAATCGGTCATTCCAAATAAGGTGTTTCCGGAAAGAACCAACGAGCCAAGCGGGGCTCCTTCATTAGTATCATTGAAACTATGAAGGATATTATATTGCGCATTTCCGGAGATTATTCCCAAACAAAACACCACAAAAATTAATAGTATAGGTTTTTTCATCCGGTTTTAATTTCCTACAAAAATAACAAAAAATCAGAATGATAATCAAAAACTTGGCAGCTTCCCAAAAGTCAATGGCTCTCATAATTGCCGGTCCGGCTCGGACTCGGTACCACTATTTAGTGGATTTGCATAGTTGGATTCTCAAATCTGTGTAATCTGTGGCATATACCACAGCCTTTATTTGTCATCTTCCCAAAAAGCCAATGACCGGATAATGCGTGGCATTTGCATATCACTAAAAATGTCCAGAATTGCTCTTTTATATGGACATGCCCTCAAAGCCAAGCAGCGTATGGGTTAGATGCCAAATGTCCAAGTTTCAAATACGCGAAAAACCCGGACATTTCACTTTTTTCACTTTCGCGGTAAAATTTAACATTAAAATAGAGATGAGTGATAAGAGATAAGTGATGAGCGAAAGACAATTTTCCGCTTATCTCTTATCACTCATCTCTTATCCCTGTTTTTTACATTGTTTTCAGCTCCGCAACCAACTCGGTAACTACCTTTTTGGCATCGCCGAATAACATGCTGGTTTTAGGATTATAGAAAAGCTCGTTGTCGATACCGGCATATCCTGCCGCCATACTGCGCTTGTTTACTATGATGTTCTTTGCTTTTTCAACTTCAAGGATTGGCATACCGTAAATAGGGCTGGCAGGGTTGGTTTTAGCCGCAGGGTTCACAACGTCATTCGCACCAACAATAAACACTACATCGGTGGTTTCAAATTCCGGGTTGATGTCTTCCATTTCGCAAAGCTTGGAATAATCCACATTACTTTCCGCCATCAATACGTTCATGTGGCCGGGCATACGTCCTGCAACCGGGTGAATGGCATACTTAACTTCTACGCCCCGTTCTTCCAAAAGGGCTTCCAGTTCATGCATTACGTGCTGGGCTTGTGCCACTGCTAAACCGTAACCGGGAACAATAACAACCTTCTTGGAATAGTTCATCAATACTGCGCAATCGGCAATAGAAATATCTTTTACAGAACCGCCTGTAGCGCCCCCGCTGGCAGCGGCTGCACTGCCTTCGCCAAATGCACCAAACACTACGCTGAACAAGGTACGGTTCATACCTTTACACATGGCAATGGTTAAGATAGTACCTGCAGAACCTACAAGGATACCGCCTGTCAACATTACTTTGTTGTGATAAAGGAAACCTCCGGATGCTGCTGCAAGTCCGGTGAATGAGTTCAATAAGGAAATTACAACAGGCATATCTGCACCACCGATAGGCAATACAAACATGATACCGTATAATAAAGCCAGGGCTAAATCAATGCAAGGCCACATGAAATCGGTAACCCCTGCAACGGTGATATACACACCAACTCCCAGTGTAATTAAAAGGATAAGCGCATTAATAATATTGTAACCGGGTATTTTTGGATTCTTATTCAGGTTGCCATTCAATTTTGCAAAGGCAATCATGGAACCGGAGAAGGAAATACTACCGATAATAAGTCCGGCCATAACCATCATAATGGTCTTTGGGTCTCCCGCATGAACATGGAACTCCATAATGGAAATCAACGCGGCGCAAGCACCACCCATACCATTGAAGAGTGACACCAATTGAGGCATGGCTGTCATCTTCACTTTTTTGGCAACCATCCAGCCAATGATTCCGCCAATGGCGAAAGCACCGAACAGCATACCATAAATGATAGGTGCAATTGGGCCATTATGCAGGAATATGGTTCCTAAAATAGCCAATGTCATACCGAAAGCGGCATACGTATTACCACGGCGGGCGGTGTCGGGTTTGCCCATCATCTTCAATCCTAAAATGAAGGTAACAGAGCCAATTAAATAAATAATATCCAATAAAATAGTCTGATTCATATTAATTTTAAATTGTTAATTGTTAATGCCGGATGAATTTCATTTACAATTCAGCATTTACCATTTAGCATTACTTTTTGCAGGTTTCTTTTTAAACATTTCTAACATACGGTCGGTAACAACAAAGCCACCGACAACATTCAACGTTCCTAAAATAACGGCGAGGAAGCCGAGCAGGAGTTCAACGTAGTTGGTTGGGTCAGCATTCAACAGCACAATGATTGCGCCGATAATTACCACCCCGTGAATAGCATTTGCACCCGACATAAGCGGAGTGTGCAATACGGAAGGTACGCTGTTAATTACTTCCACACCCACGAATATCATCAGGATGAGGATGTAGAACATATTAATATGCCCGTAGATAAATGACAATGTTTCTTGCATGGTTATTGAGGTATTAAGATTGTTTTACACTTGGATGAACGGCTACACCCTTATGAACGATGAGTGAGCCTTTGGTTATTTCTTCTTCCATTTCCCATTTAAAGCCATCCTTGGTTGCAAGGTGGTAAAGGAACGTGGAGATATTCTTTGCATAGAGGTCGCTGGCGTTTAATGGCAATAGAGCCGGAAGGTTTGATTCTCCGATAATCTTTACACCATTGGCAGAAACTACGTTTTCATTCATTTTGCTGCCTACTACGTTTCCGCCTTGCTCAACGGCCATATCCACAATTACAGAGCCATTGCGCATGCGCTTAATCATTTCCTCGGTAATAAGCACAGGGGCTTTCCTGCCGGGAATAAGTGCAGTTGTAATAACTATATCAGCTTCGGCAACGTGCTTGCCAACGAGTTCCTGTTGTTTCTTTAAAAAGTCTTCCGATACATTAGTTACGTATCCGCCTTCCATCTTAACGGTGTCATCGCCTTTCAATTCGATGAACTTACCGCCAAGCGACATTACTTGTTCCTTTGTTTCAGGACGTATATCAGATACTTCTACAATTGCGCCTAAGCGCTTTGCAGTTGCTATGGCTTGCAAGCCTGCAACACCCGCACCCATAATTACCACCTTAGCCGGTTTAATGGTTCCTGCCGCAGTCATTAACATAGGGAATATTTTGCCCAGGTTGTCGGCGGCAAGGATTACAGATTTATACCCTGCAAGGTTGGCTTGTGAACTTAAAGCATCCATCTTTTGCGCCCGTGAAATACGCGGAATAGCATCTACTGAGAAAGCCGTTATACCTGCATTAACACAAGCTTTCACCAAATCAGGGTGGGTAGCGGCATACATAAATGAAATAAGAATGGCTTCTTTTTTCATAGCTGCGACATCATCAGCTGATGGAGGATTTACCCCAAGAACGATATCTGCATTTGAGAATAATTCTTTACGGCTGCCTGCAACGCTTGCTCCGGCTGCGGTGTACACATCATCCTTAAAAAAGGAGTTTTCGCCCGCGCCTTTTTCAATGGTACAGGAAAATCCGTTCTTTATTAAGTCTTTGATAGTGTCGGGGGTAATGGCTACCCTGTTTTCTTTTACTTTAGTTTCTTTTGGAATTGCTATTTTCACTTTGTTTTAGCTATTGGCTATTAGCTATTAGCTATTAGCTGGTTATTTATTATTTATCGTTTTTTTAGCGCCTGTTGTTGTTTCACCATTTCGTCCAGTTTCTTTTGAAAACGGGATACTTTAACTGGTTTTGCCTTGTTTTCCTGCATTTTACGATGTAGTTCTTTCTCATTTATGAACCTTCTGGCTAAGAAAGTTTGCCCAAAAGTAATAAGATTCGCGAGAAAGTAATAGTAACTAAGTCCTGCCGAGTATGAATTTAAGAACCCGAGAATCATCACCGGGGTGAGATACATCATCCATTTCATGGTTTTAGCCATTTGGTCGTTACCGCCTGTGCCCATTAATTGCTGGTTGGCCGAGAGGTATAAATACTGTGATAAAGTCATCAATAAGGCAAAGAGACTTATATGGTCGCCATAGAAAGGAACATTGAACCCGAAGTTATAAATAGAATCGTAGGTAGAAAGGTCATGCGCCCATAAAAAATGCTGTTGGCGCAATTCTATGGAGGCGGGGAAGAAACTGATAAGTGCATATAATATAGGCAACTGCAACAACATAGGCAAACAACCTGCCATAGGGTTAACCCCTGCCTTTTTATACAAAGCCATAGTGGCTTGCTGCTTCTTCATGGCATCTTCCGTCTTAGGGAACTTCTTTCCTAATTCATCTATTTCAGGTTTCAGAACCCGCATTTTTGCCGAAGAAACATAGGTTTTAAAAGCTATCGGGAAAAGCAATGACTTAATAACTATAGTCAGGATGAGGATAACCAAACCATAATTCATATTGAACCCATTCAGGAAATCGAAAATGGGAATTACTAAAAACTTATTTACCCATCCGAATATACCCCAGCCAAGGCTTATTTGTCCATGCAGGTCAAGGTCATTGCCGGATGAGATTTTTTTCAGGAGGTGATAGTTGTTAGGCCCGAAATAGAATTGCATTCCAAAACTTTCATCGGCTGTGCGGGTATATGGAATATAAACTTCAGCCGCATAATCCTTTATCAGTTTCGCATTTTTGTCGTTAGATTCCTGAACAACGGGAGTGCCAAACTTAGTATTTGCAATAAGAATAGAAGAGAAGAATTGCTGCTTGAAAGAAACCCAACTGATATCGGAAGCCAATATTTTTCTGTCGTCTTTTAAGGGAGAAAGGTTATCTACTTCATCGCCATAAAACTTATAATAAATGGTAGAGTGTGCACGCTGATATTTAACATCCGCTTCTTGCGAAGGGGTGTGCATGCTCCAATCTAAGCCGATGTCTTGTGCGTTAGATGCAAGAATATCCTGCATACCTACAACACGCACATTGCATTGCATCAGGTAGGTTCCTGTTTTTAAGGTATAAACAAACTGTATATATTTTTTAGGGTCGGAAGTATTCAGTTGCATGGTTACTACCGAAGAATCTTTGGTTGTAATGGATGAACTACTTACCTGACTGAAATATAAGGAGTCAGTGGAAATAATTTTGGAGTAGGCATTTAACAATAACCCGAAATGGTTTGAATCAGGAGTGAATAGAATTAACGGGCCGCCGGCGCTGGTTTTAAAGTTTTTAAGTTCAACCGAAGCAATTTTTCCGCCCTTGGCGCTTATGGTTGCTTTCAACAATTCATTCTCAAGTGTATAATTGTTATCCTGACCTTTTAATGCAGTGAAAAAGATTCCGTTTTCAGCCTGCATTTTATGGATAGTGGCTACAGAATCGTTTGAATGATTAGCTGTATCGTGGGCGCTTGCAGCCGAAGAATCCGCTTTTTGTATAGTTTTTGCAGCCGGTGCAATCGGTGCTTTTGCTTTTTGTTGCTTTGCCTGAACCTGAGCAATGGAGTCCTGAATTGCCTTTTGTTTTGCTAACTCTTTCTCTGATGGTTGAGACTTCCAGTAGATGAAGCCTAACACAACTACAAGTACTATTACAAGTGTATCTATTAACCGAATATTCGTTGAGCGCATTATGAAGGGTACCTTTTTTTAAGGGACGGCAAAGATATTAAAGAATTGCAAGTTGGGAGTTGAAAGTTTAGAATTGTTCGGTTATAATATGAATAGCAGCTTTGTGGTATGAGGAAAATTGATGTTTATCATGTTAATCCATATTTTTAGTCTTTATATAAGCAGGTTTGTTTGTATATTTGCTTCCTAATTAAAAACCACCTCAAATGAATAAAATGAAATTAACCATTGCCGGACTGCTTATTGCATGTTTTGGCTTTGGCGCAATTAACGCCCAGGATAAAACAGCTACAGCACCTGCTAAGCAAACTCCTGCCAAAAAAACCACAAAAAAAGCCGGCACAACCGCTAAATCAAGCACAGATACCAAAGCTGCCGCTGATAAATCTGCTGCCAAGCCAGCCACTACCCAACACTTGAAAAAGGATGGCACCCCTGACAAGCGTTATAAAGAAAACAAAACCACAACTCCGGCTTCACCAGCTAAGCCTGCTGCCGGAAAGAAAGCCGCTCCTAAAAAAGCTGCCGCATCCCCTGCTAAGGGAATGTAATTCTTTACCAGTTACTAATGGGAGTCCTCTGTAGAAATGCAGGGGACTTTTTCATTTTAGATATGTGACTGATAATTGTCACCCGGAGATATAGGCAATTTTCGTAAACTTGCACTAAAACATACCTGTTTGTATAAAATAATTTACTATGAAAAAAATATTCCTTACCCTGATATTTTTAGCTTTTACTGCTTCCTTCTTTTCAATTTACGCACAAAAGTGGGTTAGTATGATGAACGACCCGAAAGCTAATGTACATGATGTACAAAAAGCTTTTTATGCGTGGTATCTTAAACAACCCCATGCCAAAAAGCATTTAAAAGATTTGATGGACAGAAAGCATGAATCGAAAGAAACCGGCGATGACGAAGCATTAATGCAATTTAAACGATGGGAATATTTTTATGGAAAAAGAACTTTTCCTTCCGGCAACCGTCCCGACCCTGCGGTAATGGAAAAAGAATTTAATGGTTTTAAAGCAAGTAAAGCCAGCGAGAATGCCAAACACCCCGAACGTATTGCTGCGCCTGCCAACTGGACCTATGCGGGTAATACCACTGTGCCAAGCGGTGGTGGTGGCGATGGGCGCGTAGCGCATATTCGTTTTAATCCGCTTAAAACAAGTATAGTGTATGCCTGCACTCCTTCCGGTGGATTGTGGAGGTCTAATAATGGCGGCAATACATGGGCAACTAATACCGACCATTTGATAGACTTAGCAGTTAATGATATTGCCGTTAACCCGCTCGATACAAACATTATGTATATGGCTACAGGGGATGGCGATGGGGCGTATGCCCTATATACGCCTACCACGGTAGGCGTTTTAAAATCTATGGATGCAGGAAAAACCTGGGCTCCTTCCGGATTGTATTATACTATTTCATCCACAGGGCCTTCTATTTCTACCTGCAACGAACTTTTATTGAATCCTGTTGATACAAATATTATTTTTTGCGCCACTTCAGCTGGAGTTTTTCTTTCTACCAACAGTGGTAATTACTGGACCAATGTATTAGCCAACGAAAATGTATATGATGTTCAGTATGAACCCGGAAATTATAAAGTGGTTTATGCCTCTACCTTAAACGGACAGTTTTTCCGTTCTTCCAATTCCGGTGCCACTTTTTCACAAATAACATCTGGCTTGCCCGGCCCACAAGGCTTTGCCCGCATGGAAATTGGTGTTTCTGCTGCTAATCCGGCCTATGTATATATTTTAGCTGCCGATAGTGTGGATGGGGGGTTTTTAGGCTTATATCAATCTACCGACACAGGAAAAACTTTCTCAACTATGTCAACCACACCAGATATTTTGGGATGGAATGCAAACGGCAGCGGTACCGGAGGTCAGGGCTGGTATGACCTTTCCATTGCGGTATCTCCTGCCAATGCTACTACCCTTTTTATTGGCGGTGTAGATATTTGGGAATCTACCAATGGCGGTTCAACATGGAGCAATAAATCAAGCTGGACCGGAAATGGGGGCAGCTATGTTCATGCCGATATCCATCATATAACTTTCGTTCCCGGAAGCAGTACCGATTTATATGCTGCTTGTGACGGGGGCGTATTTTATACTTCAAGCACCGGCGGCAGTTGGTCGGACGTAAGTAATAATCTTGAAATAGCCCAACAATATGGCATAGGCCCGTCAGGGCTCACCTCCACTTTGTGGTTAACCGGATGGCAGGACAATGGTACAAATCTTGCCAATGCTGCTAATTGGTCGCAAACAGTGGGAGGAGACGGTACCCTCTGTTTTATTGACCCTACAAACGATAACAATATGTATGCTTCATACCCATATGGCACGTTATATTATTCTACCAATGGTGGGAATACCTGGAATAACGGAGGCAATGTGAGTGAAAATGGCCCTTGGGTTACCCCATGGATTGAGGACCCGAATACACCCAATACAGTTTATGCGGGGTATGAAAATGTATGGAAGTCAACTAATCAGGGCAGGAACTTTACTAAAATAAGCACATGGGCTGGTTCCAGTTATCAGTCTACGGCTATAGCTGTGGCACCTTCCAATAGCCAATGGATTTATGCGGCAATAGACAGCCTTATATACTATACAACTAATGGTGGCACATCATGGACCAATATAACCGGAACTTTGCCTGTAAATAATGCTGGCATTTATGCTATTGCTGTTTCACCGACTAAGCCAAACAGATTATGGGTTACTTTTTCAGGCTATTCAGCGAATGATAAGGTATATGAATCAACCAATGCAGGAGCTACATGGACTAATATATCTGCCGGGTTGCCAAACCTTCCTGTCAACTGTGTAGTATATCAAACAGGCACAGCCGATGGAATTTATGTAGGAACCGACCAGGGCGTTTATTATCATGATACTATTATTAATACATGGGTAGATTATAGCAATGGCATTCCAAATACGGTTGTGTTGGGGTTGGAAATTTCAAAAGCTTCCGGCAATTTAATGGCTGCTACCTTTGGAAGAGGTACCTGGCAAAGCCCTACCTATACTTCTCCAACAGCTGCACCTGTAGCAGCTTTTTCAGGCTATCCTACCACTTTCTGTGTAGGCGATACGGTTCAGTTTACCGACCTTTCAACTAACCAACCAACCCAATGGAGTTGGGTATTTACGGGAGGCAATCCAGCTACCTCCACAGTTCAAAACCCGACTGTAGGTTATTTAACGGCAGGTACTTTTGCAGTTTCTTTAACTGCGACTAATGCCCATGGCAATAATTCGGTTACACAAAATGGTTTTATAACAGTGTATGCTGACCCTGCTACTCCCGTAATTACGCAAAACACACATACGCTCACTTGTACGCCCACTTCAATGAGTTCATATCAATGGTATTATAATGGCATATTAATTCCTGGGGCTACTGCGGATACCTATAGCCAGGTGCCTTTGCCATTAGGTACATATTCTGTAGTAATTACAAATGCCAATGGATGTTCAAGCTTGAGCTCTTTTACTGTCATATCAACAGGAGTCAATGGTGTTTCCAATAATGATAGAGTGGCCATTTATCCTAATCCTTCAAATGGAAGTATGCAGGTGGTTGCTAATTTACCGGAAGGTGATTACACACTTTCAGTAGATAACATTATCGGACAAACTATATATACCGAAGTAATCCATATTTCGGGTATAAATACTTCCAATCTTAACTTGTCAGGGTATGGTACAGGTATTTATTTGCTGAATATTAAAGGTAATAATATGCAAGTAGTAAAAAAAATAGTGGTGTATTAATAGATACCGGTTCAGGTTTTGTCCTTGTTTTTTGCTTTGAGCTAAATGGCGTATTTAATTACTACGCCAGACAACTTGATGAACAGGCAAACTAACAGGAAAATAAGTAAGCCCTGGAAGCTTACAATATATTTCCACAATCTTTGTCCGAATGATTCATAAAGATATTTCTCATTTTTCTTAAGCGGAATATCTATATATGATTGTCCATTTAAGCTTGTCCTGCTTATAAAGGTAGAAAACGTTTTATAGTTTTTCCGGTATAAAACAACAAAATAATTTCCCGGCGGGATGCTGTCGGTGCTAATAAATCCATTTTTATCGGACATGCCTGCCGTTATATGCTCCCCATTAGAATATACATCCATTACCACAGAGTCGAGTGGGTTCAGGCTGTCGCGGTCTAAACAATGCGACTGTATAGTAAGGTAACCCGCCTTCACTGGCTTTTGGCTACTTGAGGTATCTTTCTCCATTTTATTATAAGGAGCTAAAACCAGTTTAGTTGTTGGTTCACTAGTTAGTGAATTATTTGAGTTTATGTATATGTGTTTTGCTTGACTGACAGGTTTTCCCACAGCACTTTTACTGTATAGCGTATTCCCCTGGAGTTTAACAATAAACGGCCTCTTTTCGGCAATAGCAGAGGCACTGAATCCTATTACCATAAGCCATGCATGTGAATATTTAGACATATTTAAAATATATTTATTTAGTTTTTTAGAATAATATACTGCAAAATTAAATAATTATTATTATGCTTTAAATACTATAAATATTAGTTACTAACAAACAAATGTTAATTGATGCATACTTATTAAAATATGTATCGGTAGAGTTTAAACGCCTATTAATAAAAAGGTATAGGCTTGGCGGTAAAAAAAACAGCCTTATAATGTATGAATTCTGAAAATTTTTCAGGTAAATAGTGCAGCAAGAATAACCGTACCAGTGGAGCCGGAGGGATTCGAACCCTCGTCCAAACAAGGAAACAACGAACCTTCTACATGCTTAGAGTTACTTTATTTTGGTGTGGCAACCGTCGTAAATCAAGGCTATTGCCACCTTAGTTCCTAAAGTTTCGCTACTGTACCGGAACGATACAATACCTATCCTGTCATTTTCGATGCTTCGGTCGGGACGCCGGCAGGAGGGGCTTCCCGGGAAACATAGCACTTAAATCTCCTTGAGAATTAAGCAGCTAGGGCGTAATTTGATTCGCCTTCTGAATTGTTGAGAATTAAGATTTGCGAGCCACTTTCCCAATGCTCGGCATGCTTATCCGCTACTTCGGCCTGCTGTCAAAACCTGTCGGCCCCATAACGTAAGACATCGCAAAGATACTACAAATAATAGCCATTAGAGATAAGCGATACAAGATGAGCAGCAGAATTACTTTTTTATTTTTATCTTTTAACTTCCTCTGTATTGGAGGTTGTTTCCGGCTGTGCCGATGCAGTGGTTGTAGTTTGCTGCGGAATTGTGGTAGGGGAGGGTTGCTTAACTTCTTTCACTTCCTCTACGGTTGCGCTTTCGTGTATTTCACGCTGTACATTATTGGCCGCTTCTTTAAAATCGCGCATAGCTTTGCCTAAAGTACGAGCCATTCCGGGTATGCTTTTTGAGCCAAAGAACATCAGGAATACTACTGCTATAAGGAGAAACTCACCTCCGCTGAAATCAAGAAATAAGAATGTTGAGAGTAACATGATTTGACAAAGTTAGTTCAAAAAAGAAAGTGGAGAATCATGAATTTTAGTTTCACGATTCTCCACTTTCAATAGGTTGTAATTATGCCTTTTTAGGTTCGTCCTTCTTCTTCCTGTCGAAGTCGATAACGATAGGAGTAGCGATGCATATGGACGAATATGTTCCCACAACAATACCTACCAGCAATGCAAAAGCAAATCCTTTAATGGTTGTTCCGCCAAATATAAAGATGGCTAACAATACGAAGAAAATACTCATTGAAGTGTTGATTGTACGGCTCAATGTTGCATTCAATGCGTAATTAATGATTTGCGTTTTGTCGTCTCCCTGCGTTTTTTTCTTTTGGTTTAAGTATTCACGTATCCTGTCAAATACAACAACCGTATCCGTCATTGAGTAGCTCATTACGGTTAGAATAGCAGCTATAAAGTCCTGATTAACTTCCAAGGAGAATGGCACCACATTCTTGAAAAGGGTAAATACAGCCATAATCATTAATGCATCGTGGAACAAGGCAACTACAGCTCCCAAGCCATATTGCCATCCGCGGAACCGGATGAATATAAAGATAAACATAAGCAGGCATGCCAGCAATACCGACCATATAGCCTTTGATTTAATATCATGTGAAACAGATTCACCTACCAACTGTGAACTTTCAATTATATAATGGTTGTGCATTGGAGCAAGGCCGCTATTAAGGGCATCTTCGGCTTTTTGTTCCGCATTCTTGCTTTGGTCGTTAATCATGTAACCGGTGGTGACTTTTATTTGGGTTTGTTCACCATAAGTTTGCACTTCAGGAGCTTCTCCGCCAAAAGAAACGGTTAATGCTTTACGCACATTCTCAACGGATGGAGGGTTATCAAAACGAATTACATAATTCCGTCCGCCTTTGAAATCGACACCCAAGTTAAAACCACTATGGAGATAAGAAACCAATCCGCAAATAAGGATACTGCCGGAAATGATATAATACCAACGTCTGTGTTTTACGAAATTGATATTGATATTTTTGAAAGCATTCCGGGTTAAAGTAGTATCAAACTTAATATCCTTGTTCTTAGATAATCTGCGTTCTAACATTAAGCGGGTAATAAAAATAGCGCAGAATAAGGAAGATGGAATACCAATAATCAAGGTGGTTGCAAACCCTTGAATTGGGCCTGTACCAAATACATATAATATGATACCAAGAATAAAGGTCGTGATATTAGAATCGAGTACGGATGAACGGGCGTTTTTAAAGCCGTCTTTTACCGCATTTGAAAGGGTTTTTCCGCCATGTGACAATTCTTCACGTATACGCTCAAATATCAATATGTTAGCATCTACCGACATAGCAACTGTCAATACAATACCTGCAATACCGGGTAAGGTTAGAACTGCACCGAGAGAGGCAAGAATACCCAATACAAAGAACACGTTAATTATCATGGCTGCATCCGCAACTCTACCGGCTTGATTATAATACAATGCCATAAAGACTAACACGAATAAGAGCGCTACTACGAATGAAAGTAATCCTGAACTGATAGATTCTTTACCGAGGGTAGGGCCCACTACGCTTTCTTCAACAATATGTGCCGGGGCTGGCAAACGACCGGCCTTCAAAATATTTACTAAGTCATCTGCTTCTTCAGGCTTATAGCTTCCGGTAATTTGAGAAATACCGTTCGGAATTTCATTTTGAACTACCGGCGCGGAATAAACCACATTATCTAGAACGATAGCAATACATTGTCCTTTATTGGCATTGGTCAACCTTCTCCAAACCTGTCCGGCTTGCGGAGTCATGGTCATTTCAATACTTGGGCTGCCGCCATTGTTCTGGTCGAATTGTTTCTTGGCATCGGCAATAATATCACCTGAAAGGGGGCTTTGGCCGCCCTTTAAGGTTTTAATTGCTACCAATTGAAGTACGCCTGCACTCTTATCTTTTGGTTTTTCCCATAAAAATTTCAAATCAGAAGGGAACATAGATGCTATCTGAGGCATACGTAAGTAAGCTCCAACCTTTCCAGTATCAGCTAAACGTGCATACCCAACTTCCGGTTCAGGACCTTTACGTGGGAAGATATGGTTTTGTTGGTCACGCATTAATACTGGAGAAAGCACCACAAACAATGGTTGTTTCTTTGCTATTGCAGCTCTGGATGTATCATTTTTCTTGCTTGCAGCTGCTAAACTGTCATTTGTTTTATTGGCTTTAGTTAACGAATCATTAGCAGTAACAGGTTTGTTTGAATCGGCTACAGTCGCTTTTTTAGCTGTATCAGGAATTACATTCAGGATGCTTGCCAAACGTTCGTCGGCGCGTTCAAGGTAAGGGTAAATCTTTTCATTGGAATAGGTTTCCCAGAATTCAAGGTTAGCGCTTCCTTGTAATAGTTTGCGTACACGGTCTTTATCGCTTACACCTGGCAGTCCGATTAAGATTCTGCCGGAACCCGGCAATACTTGTATGTTAGGTTGAGCCACACCGAATTTGTCGATACGTGCACGGAGGGTTAACTGTGCAGTACTTATTGCATCTGCAATGCGTTTCTTTAATTCGTCGATAACTTGTTCATTAGTAGCGGTAGGGGAAATAGCATCCCTGAGTTCCATGGTTTGGAAATAGGTAGCCAGTTTACCATCTGGTTTTAATTGAGCGTAGCTTTCACTGAAGAGGTCGATAAACGGCTTCGTTGATTTTAAGTGTTGGTCTTCTGCTTGGTTGATAGCTTGATTAAAAGCTATATCCTTATTATTTCCAGACATACCCCTGATAATATCCGCTTCAGAGATTTCAAGGGTTACGTTCATACCACCCTTCAAGTCAAGCCCAAGGTTGATACTCTTTTCTTTACATTCTTCGTAACTAAATCCAAATAGGGGATATATAACGCTGTCTTTTGCACGTTTAAGGTAGTTGTCAGCGGTTTGCAACTGTAATGAGTCAAGGTAAAACCTTTGTTTTACGGTATCCAGCTTGGTAGCTTTGGTAGCTGTATCCTTTACTGTAGCCGCCGAAGCCGCTAAAGCAATTACATTTTTTTGTGAAACATAATCGGCAGCATATTCCTTGGCTGCATTTTCCGTTTTAGTGGAGAAATATGTGAATGAGAAGTAATAGACACAGGCTAAGGCTAAGAGTATAGCAAACAACCGAATAACACCTTTATTTTGCATTTTTTTAATTTATAGGGGCGCAAAGATAGAAATTTATTGCTTCCAATTTTTCAAATGCAAAAAATTTGATTGCCAATGCAAATACTTAGCGACTCATTTTCCATTAAATTACAGATTACCAGTGTTATTTATGTTTTTCAGTTTTTGAACTCGTTGATTTGTAGGTTGTCGACAAGGAAAAACGCTTTCTAATTTAAAATATGTCTGTTGAGGGCACAACGATTATAACATAAATCTGAAACCAAGGGGCTTTCACCGCAACACAAATCGAATTGGTAAAGTGTAAGAGGCATCTACTTTTTCTCCATTTAAAATTGCTGGTTCCCATTCATTGGGTAGAAGTTTAACAACTCTCATTGCTTCCCTGTCAAGGCAAGGGTAAACATGTTGGATTACCCTATGATTAATAGCTTTCCCATTTTTGTCGACCGTAAAAATTATTTTTACTGTCCCCATTTTATTTAAGTCCTTAGCCGAATCAGGGTAATCTAAATTATCAGCAAGAAATTGATATAATACATTGGAGCCTCCTATATAATTAGGGTGTTTGTCAAGTTTTGTCTTGATAGTATCGGAGCCTTTAATAACAGGCCATAAATCATTACTTCCCGCAGTATCTGCTTTCTCAAAAATAAACTCTTTTTTAATATAATCGTATTTTTGGTTAACCTGACCGGAATTGTCATAAAATGTCCAGATACTATCTTTCATTCCATTTTTGTAATAACCATCAATGAGGGGTTTTCCATTCCATCCAGATTTATTATAACTCCCTTGCCGAATCGTTTTATCAGATTTTAATACATAATAGACTTCGTGTTTGTCTTTATCAGTTACCTTTTTGGTGGATTGGCCAAAGAGTATTGCAGGAAACAATACAACTATTAGAAGGATAATTTTACACATAGAATTTATGATTATAGAAACAACAGAATTAAATGATTTCAGGCTAAATCCCTAATTGTTTATGAAACCCCACCAACTCTTCCACAGGCTCCAGCACAAACTTGCCTGTTGTGATGCCTTTGCTTTTGCAAAGCTCCATGAGAATGTCCTTGTAATAATAGGCCACCGAACCGACAAAATGCACTGTTGTGGTTTTATAATCTGGGTAGCGGCAAACGTGCTTCACTAAAAATAGGTCCAAACATTCTTTTAACAAGCTTTGTATAAACGGGTGGCTTATGTGCTCCGCCGCAAACATGCTGAATGTGCCTAAAAACTTATTAAAGTTGGGTTCAAGATAAACCTTTTTATCTATAGCGGTACGGTCCATGTGGTAGGTATTGGTGAACGCCGTTCTTAAATCTTCGGGCATTTCTTTGTTTAAAAAAGCTGCCACAATGCTTTTCCCGATATGCCCTCCGCTGCCTTCATCTCCTAAAATAAAACCTAATCCGCCTATGGTTTGGGTGGTATCGGTGCCATCATAATAGCAGGAATTGGAACCTGTGCCAAGTATGCACACAATGCCTTTATCATGTCCGCAACAGGCACGGGCTGCGCCTAAAATGTCATGGTGAACTTCCACTTCCGCTTTTGCAAAACATTCCGACAAAGCCTTTTTCACTTCCTCGCATTTAATGGCAACCGAGCATCCCGCACCATAAAAATAAACGTGGGTAATATCGTCCGCTTTATAAGGTAAATAGGCAATGAGGTCCTTATTCAAAACAGCTTTTATTTGCTCAATGGTTTTGTAATAAGGGTTAAGCCCCTCGGTGTGAAAAGAGAATATAACGCCCTTGTCATTCACCAATCGCCAACCTGTTTTAGATGAGCCGCTATCTGCAATTAAGAGCATGTGTTAATGTTGAGTTAATGGAATTAAATTAATTTTACCGCAACCAGATTACAAAAATGATAAAAAGACTTTTACCCGCGCTTTTTCTTCTTGCTATTCTTTCATCTTGCACCGATGAACACAATAAAGAAGACAACAAAAATGAGCACCGCCCAAAATTGGTTGTCGGCATTGTGATTGACCAAATGCGCTACGATTACCTTTATAAATATGCCAAAAAATATGGTAAAGGTGGCTTCAGGCGATTGATGAAAGAAGGTTTCTCATTTGATGATGCCCAATATAATTATGTGCCGACCTTCACAGGGCCGGGGCATACTTCCATATATACCGGTTCAACACCCTGTATGAGCGGCATTGTTGCCAATGATTGGTATGACAGGCAATCAGGAAAAATGGTCTATTGTGTGCAGGATGACAGCATGAAAACCATTGGCGCACCAACCAGAGAGGGGCAGATGTCGCCGAGGCGGGAATTGGTTAGCACCATTGGCGATGCGCTTAAATTAAGTGATGGTGGAAAATCAAAAGTAATTGGTATTTCGCAAAAGGACAGGGCCGCTATACTTCCCGCAGGACACAGGGCTGATGCGGCATATTGGCTCGATGACAGCACCGGAAACTTTATCACCAGCACGTATTATATGAAAGCCTTACCCGATTGGGTTACTAAGTTCAATAACCGGCAACTTGCAAAAGCCTATTTAAGTAAGCCCTGGTATGCAACATTAAACTTAAGCGCATATACCGAAAGCATGCCCGATGACAACCCTTACGAGAAGCCTTACAAAACAGAAAGCGCGCCTATCTTCCCGCATAATTTGCCTGTGCTGATGGAGAAGAACGGCGGGTTGGGTTTGATTAAAGCAACTCCTTTCGGGGATGATTTAACGAAAGACTTCGCCATAGCAACCATTAAAAATGACAGCCTCGGCCAGCACGATGAAACCGATATGCTGACTATCAGTTTTTCATCTACCGATTATGTGGGGCACCAGTTTGGCACGGAGTCTATTGAGTTGGAAGATACCTATATCCGTATGGATAAAGATTTGGATACCCTGCTTACTTTCCTCGATAAATATATCGGCAAAAAGAATGTGCTGGTATTTCTTACAGCCGACCACGGAGCGGCCGTAAATGCCCAATACCTTATGGATAGGGGCGTTCCTGCGGGATATGTAGATGAAAAAGCGTTGCTGCGGAAAGTCAATACCTATTTAGCCGATAAATATGGTGATTCAATTGCGCTTGAATTTGTTAACCAGCAGTTTTATTTAAATGATAAAACTATTGCCGAAAAGAAACTTGATAAGGGTTTAATAGAAACAGAAGTAGCCAATATTGCCTTGCAATGCACGGGTATAGAGCGTGCCATACCTGCCTATAAATTAGACGAAGTAAATAAGGATATGATTAACCGCAAAATTGTGAACGGCTATTACCCAATCCGCTCCGGAGATGTGATTGTAAACCTATCACCAAACTGGCTGATATATGCCAAAACAGGCACCACGCATGGAGCGCCGTATGATTACGATGCCCATGTGCCACTGCTTTTATGGGGAGGAGAAATTAAGCATGGAGCAACGCCTAAAGAGGAAGCCATTACCAATATAGCGCCCACCATCTGCTGGCTGTTACATATACCCAACCCGGACGGCTGCATGGGGCAGGTGATGGGTGAAGTGGGGAAGAAATAATTCTGAAAGTTGAGGAAGAAAGTGTCTTTGTAATGCTGACGAAGGAATTATCCCTATAGCACTTACGACTTATAACTTACAACTTACGACTTTGTTCCCTTAACACACTTTAACATCCCCTCGTTTCCCCTTTAAAGAGGCTATTCTTCGGGTAAATTTAAGATGCCTTAATATAGAATGCCCCGAAATGCTGCAATTTATTCTATATTTGCGCGTATTACATTACACCGGAATAAGCCTTAAATGGGAGAGAATAAATTTCTTGATAATATAGAATATCCTGCCGACCTGCGCAAGCTGAAGTACGAGGATTTGCCAACTGTTTGCGCTGAATTGCGCCAGTTTATAATTGACCTCGTTTCTGAAAAAGGCGGGCATTTTGGCGGCAGCCTTGGGGTGGTGGAACTGACGGTTGCATTGCATTATATTTTCAATACTCCTTATGACCAATTGGTGTGGGATACAGGGCATCAGGCCTACGGACACAAAATACTTACCGGAAGGAGAAAAGCATTTCATACCAACCGCCTGTATAAAGGCATCAGCGGGTTCCCCAACCGCAGCGAAAGCGAATATGATGCTTTTGGAGTAGGGCATACATCCACATCCATTTCAGCTGGCTTGGGTATGGCTGTGGCATCGAAATACAAAAAGGAATTTGACCGTAAACATATAGCAGTTATTGGCGATGGAGCCATGACTGCCGGATTGGCTTTTGAAGGCTTGAACAATGCCGGAACCAGCAAATCGGATTTACTGGTGGTGCTGAATGATAATTGCATGTCCATTGACCCGAATGTGGGCGCATTGCGGGAATACTTAACCAATATGACAACTTCACCAACTTATAATAAAGTGAAGGATGAAGTATGGAAATTATTAGGAAAGGTCAGCAAGTTTGGGCCAAACGCACAAGACATTGCTGCTAAAATTGAGAATGCCGTAAAAACATCTTTACTCAATCAAAGCAATCTTTTTGAATCCCTGCATTTCCGCTATTTCGGCCCGGTTGACGGGCACGACGTGGTGCATCTGGCAAAGGTTTTGAACGACCTGAAAAAAATACCCGGACCTAAAATATTGCATTGTCTCACCGTAAAAGGTAAGGGCTATAAATTCTCGGAAGAAGGCGACCAGACATTTTGGCACGCTCCGGGAACATTTAATAAAGATACAGGGGAACTTATTAAGTCTTCTAACACCAAGCCACAGCCACCCAAATACCAGGATGTGTTCGGGCATACATTGGTTGAGTTAGCCGAAAAGAATGATAAGATAATGGGAATTACCCCCGCTATGCCTACAGGCTCATCGTTGAATATAATGATGAAAGCTATGCCGGAAAGGGCTTTTGATGTAGGTATTGCCGAACAACATGCCGTTACTTTCTCTGCCGGATTAGCTACAAGGGGATTGGTTCCATTCTGCAATATATATTCCACCTTTATGCAGCGTGCCTATGACCAGGTGATACATGATGTGGCAATTCAAAATTTGAAAGTGGTTTTTTGTTTGGATAGGGGAGGAGTAGCCGGTTCTGACGGTCCTACCCACCATGGTAATTTCGACTTGGCGTTTTTCCGTTGTGTACCGAATATGATTGTTTCTGCCCCGATGAACGAAATAGAGTTGCGCAACCTGATGTATACCGCCCAATTAGATAAAATCACAAACCCTTTCTCTATACGTTACCCACGCGGTAATGGCGCAATTATAGATTGGAAACAACCGTTTGCAGAGATTGAAATAGGAAAAGGCCGCAAAATAAAAGATGGTACCGATGTGGCAATTCTCTCTATTGGTCATCCCGGCAATTTTGCGTTGGATGCGTGTAAAATATTGGAGAACGAAGGCATTAATGCGGCGCATTATGATATGCGTTTTGTGAAGCCGATTGATGAGGAAATGCTGCACGAAGTATTTAAGAAATTCGATAAGATAATAACCGTGGAAGATGGCTGCCTAATGGGCGGAATGGGTAGCGCAGTGCTGGAATTTATGGCAGATAAAAATTATAGTTCCACTATTATACGCCTCGGTATACCTGATAAAGTAATTGAACACGGAACCCAACAGGAACTTTATAAGGAATGCGGTTATAGTACCGAGGATATTGTTAATACCGCAAAGGGAATGATTACAAAAAAGAAAAAAGGGAATAAATCCGTTTTTCTTACATTTTAAAACAATAAAAAAGGAAGATATGATTTCAAAAAAACATTCACTGCTTTTTGCATTTGGATTTTTTGGTGCACTTGCTCTTACCGCGCAAGAGATGCCCAAGCAAACCATGAAACAGGATAACACGCCCGACATTCCCCTTACGAACGCTAAAAACAGCAAATACCAGTTTACAATTATTAAAGACAATGGCGCATCAAGCGTTAAGAACCAAAACAGGTCCGGTACTTGCTGGTGCTTTTCTACGCAATCTTTTTTAGAATCGGAATTAATGCGTATGGGAAAAGGGAATATCCCCCTTTCCGAAATGTACGTTGTGCATAATATGTACCTCGAAAAGGCAATTAACTATGTGCGTTACCAGGGCCATGCCCAATTTGGCGAAGGCGGAGAACCGCATGATGTTATAAACGCCGTTCGCGATTTTGGCATTGTTCCGGCAAGTGTGTATAGGGGTTTGCCTGATGGCGATTCCCTTCCAGTAATGGGTGAAATGGACAATGTATTAAAAGCCATGCTCGATGAAATTAATAAACTGCATGACGGAAAGCTGAACCCGAATTGGTTTAAAGCTTTTCAGGGAGCGTTGGATGGGTATATGGGTGCTGTTCCTGCTGAATTTACGTATGAAGGCAAAACCTACACCCCGCAATCCTATGCTAAATCGTTGGGTATTAATCCCGATGATTATGTAGAGATTACTTCATTTACACACCATCCATTCTATACCAAATTTGCGTTGGAAGTGCCTGATAATTGGGCTGGCGGACAAGTTTACAATGTTCCGCTGGATGAGTTTCACCAAATTACCGATAATGCCATTCAAAACGGCTATACGGTGGAGTGGGGCGCTGATGTAAGCGAAGCAGGTTTCGGCGCGAAAAAATACAGCCTTGCTATTGTTCCGCAAGTCGATATTGGCAATAATACAGCTTCCGGCGTAAAAGATTCTTTATTCCTGAATCCGGTGGCACAAAAAGAAATTACCCAGGAAATTCGCCAGCAAGCGTTTGATAATTTAAGCACTACCGACGACCACGGTATGCAGATTACGGGCATGGCAAAGGACCAAAACGGCGATGAGTTTTACATTGTAAAAAACAGTTGGGGGAAAATTGGGTACTGTAGCGGCTATTTTTATGTTTCCGCGCCCTATTTCCTCTACAAAACCACTTCGATTATGGTAAATAAAAATGCAATCCCTGCTAATATTAGAAAGAAAATGGGCCTGTAAATAATAAGTTGAAATTGATAAAAGAATAACGGGGTTGCATTTTGCAGCCCTTTTTCGTTTATATTTGATTCATTAATAGTACGAAACACGATTCATGAAAAAGCTAAAATTCATATTCTATTTTTCATTCCTCATTTTTCATTCTTCATTTGTCTTTTCGCAGCAATGGTTTCTTTTGCCAAACTCCCCCGCCCAAACCTTCCGGCACGATGATGTGTATTTTATCAATCGAGATACCGGTTGGGTTGTAAATGTAAGTGGGCAAGTTTGGAATACGAAAGACGGTGGTAATTCATGGACCGAATTAATTAATCAAACTTCTTCTTTTCGCTGTGTTGGTTTTTTCGACTCAATTCATGGTTGTGTGGGTAATTTAGGCCCCGGCAATTGGGCTCCCACACCCGATACTAACCCTATTTATTATACCATTGATGGTGCAAGGACCCTTTTACTGCCCGTAATTATCGGGCCAAAACCAAAAGGCACCTGCGGTATGTCAGTAGTAAATGATTCCACCATAGTGGCAACCGGAAGGTTTGACGGGCCTCCTTATTTTATGAAAAGCACCAATCAGGGGAAAACATTCTATTCAAAACACATGGATTCGGTGGCAGGCATGCTGATAGATACGTATTTTATGACGCCTGACTCAGGTTTTGTGGTAGGCGGCACAGATTCCATTGAAGGAAGTTCTTACTCCGTAATATTATTTACTGCCGATGGGGGAACTACATGGACAAAAAAGATTATCGGCTCCTTAATTGGCAATCATTGCTGGAAAATAACCCACCCTTCCAGAAATGTGTTTTATGTTTCGGTAGAAGAACTATATAGCAATAATACGCTTCGTTTTTTTGAATCGGTAGACAGAGGGAATACCTGGGCAGAACACGTTATTTCATCCGCTCCCTATGGTTGGAGCCAGGGAATTGGCTTTGTGAGTGATTCGGAAGGATGGGTTGGTGGCAACACATATGCGTTACATACCAGAGACAGCGGCCGCATCTGGGATACGGTAACTCCGGCTAATTTGTTGGTGAATTTGAACAGGGTACGATTTTTGAGTGATACACTTGCTTATGGGGTAGGCCAAAGGGTTTACAGGTATTATAAATCTCCAACGGTAGGAGTTGCCGAAGTGAAAGCGCTAAGTGGCTACTCCATGTCACAAAATATGCCCAACCCATTTACGGGTTCAACAACTATAACCTATACAATTCCGGAAGCGCAAATGGTACATATAGAAGTGTTTGATGATGGAGGACGAAGAATAAGTACCATTGTTAATGAAGTGAAAGCGCCCGGCACTTATATAATAGAATTTACAATTCCTCAGCCGCGTGACTTTTCCTATATCTGCTCTATGTTGGCTGGGCCTTTTGCCAAAAGGATTAAAATGGTTTCAGTGAAGTAGGGGGCATACACAATAACATGCTGACTAAAGAGTAAGGCCTACCATTCAGGCAGTTATTTGTTTGTTGTGTGAAATATATTATTACTTTTGTCTGTAATAAATAAAACAATACTACTATGAAATACAAATTACTTTCTACAATTTGCGTTGCGACATCATTATTTTGCGGTGAAGCCAAGGCAATTAAAGACACAGTTTGTTTTACTTTACGTCCTTCCGGGGCACAAGGTGTAAATGCTGAAATCAGCACCCAAAATACAACTGCAAATTTTGGTTCTGCAATAGACTTTTTTAGTGCTACATGGACATGTGGAGGTAATTGCATTGATAGAAGCCTTATTCAATTCGACCTGTCCTCAATACCGGCTTCGGCGACTATTTTGAACGCTACTGTATCTTTATATGTTGACAATAATGCTACCGAAGGAATTACCGGGCAGCCAACCTATGGCACAAATAATGCAGGATGGTTTCAAAGAGTTACTTCTGCATGGAACTCTTCTACGGTAACATGGGCAACCCAACCTACAACAACCACTACTAATGAGGTTGCCTTGCCACAAAGTTCTAACTCCTCAGAAAACTATAGTGTAAATGTTACCCAACTTGTAAAAGATATTATCAGCAGTGGCAATAACTACGGTTTTGAATTATTACAGCAAAATGAAACTACTCCATATCAAAGTCTTATTTTTGGTTCAAGTTATAATTCAGACACAAATACCCATCCGCAAATTCAGGTTTGCTATGTAATTGATGTTACACCGGGGGATTCAAACTGTGTAAGTTTAAGGCCATATGACACTAATGGCACGGTATTAGGTACTCAAAACCCGAATAATGCCGGAGGTGCATATGATATATTTTATAGTGCAACATGGACTTGCGGTTCCCCCTGCGTTGATAGAGGGTTAATTAAATTTGATATTTCTTCGATTCCGAGTAATGCAACTATTATAAATGCCTCTCTCTCTCTTTACCCTGACGATAATGCAACCATAGGGATTACTGGTCAACCCACCTATGGTACAAATAATGCAGGCTGGTTACAAAGAATAACATCCCCTTGGACCTATAATACGGTTACTTGGAATACATTGCCAACCACTACCACTACTAATGAAGTAACTTTAGCGCAAAGTAGTAATAGCTCAGAGAAATATGTTTTAAATGTCACTCAGCTTATTACTGATATAATGACAAGTGGAAATAATTATGGTTTTGAATTATTGCAGCAAAATGAAACAACTCCTTATCAAAGCTTGGTATTTGGTTCTTCAGCAAATGCTGATTCTACACTTCGCCCAAAACTGGATATATGTTACACTACACCAACTTCGATTGGCATAGTTTCTAATCCGAACATTAGTGTGCAGGTTTACCCAAACCCTGCAAAAGATGCCATAGTATTTAAAACCAGCTCGAGTGATATTGTAAAAAAATATCATGTTGAAATGTACAATGTTTTAGGGCAAGAAGTACGAAATTTCCAGCTATATCCGTATCAGGTAACCATAAATACTTCCGATTTAGCAAGAGGAATGTATTTGTATAAAATTGTAGGCAATAATACAATATTGCAAAGCGGTAAAATTGTGCTTCAATAAGGCTTAAAAACTCACCTCACAACCCAATCCAACCAAAACAGATTGATAAAATATAGTGGGGTTCACCTCTGTGGTATATACCCCGTTTGAAAGATTAGTGCTGGTTCCGGCGGCGTTGTTATTGCTGTTAATTGCAAGGTTGTATGTTATAGGCACGCTGGTAAATGCCAGATTGCTGCCCTGATAATCGATAGTTACAAAAACGGAGAGCCTTTTATTAAGGGAGTAATATAGGCCTGTTCCTATGCGATATGAAAGAAAATAGGAATAAATTCTGGGTGCATCCCATGTTTCTACTGTATCAATGCTGTTTCCGTTTTTATCGGCAGCAGTTGGGTTATGCTGGCCCACCACCTCAATCTCGGGAATGGTGCAATCCATAATACCCAGCAGCATGTGTGATTTTAAAAACATTTTATTGTTTTTGCCGACAGGTAAATCATAAAATGCGCCAACCATAACTGATTGGGCCGACAGTTGCCCGCTTTTAAAAACAGCCGCATTTTGATATAAAGAAGGATGCAGGCTTATTAGTTGGGCTACCCCACGGCTGCTGGGGTCAAGCTCATAAAGCGCCTCCGATAGCAACAGTGTTCCGCCAATATGCAAATTAATTTTATATCCCAAAGATAGCTCGAATGCAGAACCGGTGCTGACAGAAGAGTTGCATGGAAAACTTATATCGGCATTGGTAAAACTTCCCACCGGAAATGCGCCTGAAAGTTGAAAGCCAGCCGAAAATTTATTTTCATCGGAAGAAAACTTATTTACATCTTGCGAAAAAGCCTTTTCAGCGGCAAAAAAGCTTAAAACAGCAATAAGGTAGGGGATTGAGTGGTTCATTTTATAAAGTGGCCGGGAATAAAAAAATAATTTGTTTCTGAAATAATGTGTTTGGAGTTGGATATGAGCAATAAATGACAAACGTAAATATTTTCTTTTGTTAATGGGTGTTAAAATTTTAATTTGAATCCGCCAATATTACATAAATATGTACTAATATTGCGACATGACTAAACTATTAGAAACGAAAGTATCGGAACAGCTTCCTCAACTTAAGTCTTTACTTAAGGACGTGAAGCCTTATCTGAAGCCCAGGATAAGAATGTTACTCGCGCTTAAAAAGGAGCGCAGGGCCACGAGAATTAATATTGCCAAAGCTTCCGGCGCCAGCTACAGTTCAATCCTTAAATGGAGCGAGTTGTATGAAAAAGGCGGATTGAAAGCGCTTATGCAATTGCAGGACAAAGGCCACCGCAGGTTTTTATGGCCCGAGCAAGTTCGCAAGGACTTAGCTACAAGGCTTAAAAGCGGCGAACCTACCAGCTACAAGGAATTGCACAAATGGTTGCAAAAAAAGCATGGTTTAAAGGTTAGCTTACCTACATTGTATAAGTATGCCCGTAAAGATTTCGGCGAAGAAATCCGCGAACTGAGGTTGAATCAGCTTCCGGTAATCAAGGAATCATTAGCCGAACTGAAAGAAGCCTACAAGCTTGCTTTGCCGCGTATTAAGCCAAGGATTCAGATTTTAATCATGGTGAAAGAAAGGAAAATCAACGGTATTGGCGACATTACTCGCGAAACCGGAAGTTCATTCATGCGCATCATGAATTGCCTCGAGCTTTACAAGAAAGGCGGGTTGGCAAGAGTACGCCAGAGCCAGGCAGGCCCGTTCCGGACCATCATCAATGAAGAAACGCACAATGCAATCAAAAAGCGCCTTCAGGTGAAACCGAACGAAAAACTGTCTGACTTGCACCGTTGGCTTCAAAAAAATTATTTACCCAAATTACAGTATGTTACCTTGCACTCGCATTTAAGGAAACATTTTCCGGGTAAATCAAGAGCCGGCAAAAGCAAAAAGAGGTTCTACTAAATTTTCGTGTAATTAATAATTAACCAAAATTGTTAGTCCCGCTAAATAGGCGGGACTAATTTTTTGTGGTAAGACCAGCCCCCTTAGGGGTTTAGGGCAGGCAGTTTAATCTATTTTATAGGTACCATTTAAAATTCCTAACCCGGTTTTGCAAAGGGCTTTGGCATGCCCACGTAATGTTTTAGCTGCTTTTGGATATTTGCGGCACCAATCAGCAAATCCATCTCTTGAATTTCCACCCGAAGACGCAGTTCCATAATGATAATTATGTTGGCGAACGTCGTATTCGCTATGTTGAGATGCTTGTTCCGTTGCGGGGCTATTTAGTGCGTCGGTTATTTTTTTCTTGAATTGTTTTCGGTCGGTGCAATCGATATTTAACAATCCGGCTGCATCGATTGGATTGTTTGCCGCCCATGTGCCAAGTGCTGTAGCTGCATCGGTATGCCTTTTTGCCCAAATGCCCAGTTTTATTTTAGGAGAACAGCTTGTGAAAGCTAAGAATGAAGAGCTAAGAACTAAGAGTAATAGCCCATTTTTAGGTGAAAAGCGTATAAACATGAAGCAAAATAGCCAAAAGCTGTCGGCCGCTATTATTGTTTTACAACTATAGTAATGGTATTGCTCCAGTCTTTGCCATATGATTGATGTGCGCCATCGGCAAACTGTAAAGTAAGCGTATGTGTTCCGGGGCTCAACTTAAGGGTATCCACAGTTTGACCCTTGCCAAAATGCAAGTGAGTAGAGTCTTTGGTAACTACCTGGCCTTTTTCTACAAAACTACCATCTATAATTAAATGATGGTGGCCTTTTGTTGAATCCATAGTGCCCATAGGCGCCACTGTTTTGCCTTTTACTCCCATTTGAACAATAACCGGTGATTTTACGGTGTCGCCATTTTTCAGGTTTACAAAATACACACCCATATCGGCATTAGTAGTTGTACTAATTTGGGATGAAGTAGTATCTGTACTTTTAGGTTGGTTGCAAGCCACCATAGTAATAAATAATGCAGCTGGAAGTAAAAAAGCGGTTTTCATAGGTTTGAGTTTTGTTCGAGGTGCAAATATAGGTTATTTTAAGGAATGATTTTTCCGCAGAATTCCTTTCTGTGAAATGTCCGGGTTTTTCGTGTATTCGGAAATATGGAAATTGCCATCTAGACCATACCGGATAGGGCTTTGAAGCCATGTCCGGGTTTAGCAGGTTTTTTGGACATTTTTAGTGGCAGGCAAATGGGTGGCAAATGCAATAAAAATGGAAAACTTTATGGTTTCAGCTTTGCAAGAACCAACTCCTTAATTTGCCTTGCAATTTCAAAGTATTTTTCCGCTTCTGAAAGTTCAGGCAAAAGAAAGTTATCCGCATAACGCGCTTCCACTGCATATACATCAAGATTTTCGAAATTGAGGGAAAGAAATTCTTTATCGATTTTAGCACAATCACCCTGAAGTTTTTTTATGTCATGAATTTTGTCAAAATCAACACCCTTTGAAAACAGGAAGGCTTTAAGATATTTCTCGGCACATTGTTGGCAATGAAAACAAGCGGCATCTAAGACTTGAGGTTTAGAATGAATCAGGTTTTCTGCCGCTTGAAGGTCATTCTCGGCTTTTGTAATGAGTTTTTGAATATAATCTTTGCCTTCCGGAGTCATAATTCCAATCCCTCTTTCATAGCCAAACGTACAATATGGCCAACAAGTTGTTTTTTTTGCTGCACTTCTTCTTCGCTATTTAGTAATACATCAACCGGTGCATCCAATGCATTTACTAATGCCCCGTGCAACCTACCCATCCAACCTATTTTTTCCTTTACGGGAATAGTATCTTTAGTTACAATCAATAAGTCGTAATCGCTGTTTTTTACATTATCTCCACGAACCATAGAGCCAAACAATACCACCCTCGCATCTGGAATAATGGAGTGTACCGTTGTTTTTATAATAGCACTAACTGATTGGGATACCATAATGCAAAGGTAGGGAAATTATTTTGGAAGTTAAAAATTGGAATTATTCCCTTCTTATTAGATTAACTTCAAATTCAGAAAAATTAAAATACAAGTAAAGTCTATTTTTAATATGAAGATAGAAATCTGCCCTAAATCTGTCTCTTGGCGGCGCATCTAATGATTCCTCTTTAACCGTATCTTTAAAGTTTGGAATTAAAGCTGAAATATAATAATCTTTACAAGGCGGGTATTTTGTTTTTTTGCCTTCCAAATCCGTTATGATATAGGATGTTTTCATACTAAAAGTATCAATTTTGTAGCGCCAAATTGATACGGAAAAAGCATTTCCATTAGAATCGCTGTTATTTAAATCAGAATATCCAATTGTAATCTCTGAGTCACTAAATGAATAATAGTTATCAGGCCTTAGGCTATCAACCCAAGTGCCTTGTAATAGTTGCTTTATCTTTCGAATTGAGTCACTTATCTGCGCTTGGCATGTAATTCCACAAAATAATAAGAAAATTAAGAAAAGCTTGGTTCTCATTGAATCTACAATTCTGTAAAGATAAATTTGGTTAGGCAATTTAAATCATATTTCTATTGGGTGGCTTTTTGAAGGGGAAAATTAGTTTGCATTGTTTTCAAAACTTATTCACATTTCGAAATCGTTAATGTGGAAATAATCTATATTTGCAGCGAATTTCAAAAAAAGAGGCCAAAAAGCCGTTAAAATGAACATACAAGTGTCTGATTTTAAGAGATTTTTAAGTATTAAGCGTTTAACTTTTATCCTTGCCCTGCTTTTTGCCGTTCCGTCTGCCGTTTTTGCAGGAGATGAAAAAGGCAAATCTTTCAACGCAGGTGATATGATTCTGGAGCACGTCAGTGATGCTCACAGCTGGCACGTGGCAGGCGATTATTCTATTCCGCTTCCCATTATTTTGTATTCATCTAACCACGGTTTTGCTGTGTTCTGTTCCAATAAGCTGGATGATGGCGCAATATATAATGGATATAAACTAAACGGAGAACATATTGTGGTTGCCAATGCTGATGGTTCTGTAAATAAAGAAGATACCGCCAAGCTTTGGGATTTTTCATTGACTAAAACGGCAACTACTATTGTACTTTCCGGGCTGCTTTTATTACTGATTATGACTGCCGTTTCAAGGGGGTATAGCAAAAGAGGAACGGGTGCACCTAAAGGAATCCAGTCATTTTTTGAACCTATTATTGTATTTGTACGCGATGATTTAGCCATTCCAAGTATCGGCCCGAAAAAATATGAAAAGTTCATGCCTTTCCTGCTGACTTTATTCTTCTTTATATTGTTGATGAATATATTAGGCCTTGTTCCGTTCTTCCCAGGAGGAGCAAATGTAACCGGCAACATTGCAGTTACAACAACTCTGGCTTGCTTTACTTTTATAGTAATGATGGCTAATAGCGGCAAAACCTATTGGGGCCATACCTTATGGATGCCCGGCGTTCCGGCTTGGGTTAAAATTTCTATTTTAGGCCCTATCGAAACTCTTGGTATTATTTTAAAACCCTTCACGCTCCTTATCCGGATATTTGCCAATATGCTTGCCGGCCACATTGTAGCGCTTTCGTTTTTTGCACTCATATTTATCTTCGGAGGTTTATGGGGGCACTTTGCAGGATATTTAACATCTGTGTTTTCAGTTGCTTTTTCGGCAGGTATGTTGCTGCTAGACGTGTTGGTATCACTCATACAGGCGTATGTGTTTACCTTACTCTCGGCTATATACTTTGGAATGGCAACGGAAGAAGCAGAGCATCACTAGGAATAATGAATAACGAATATAAAATATCGAATACCAAAGGGATGAATAGTCCAATAGTTCGACATTCATTATTCATTATTCGATATTTAACTCGGATTCTTTAACTCTAAATAAATAATTAATTATGTTATCATCAGTTTTGTTAGACGCAGCATCTTCAGGAGCCAACATTGGCATTGGTTATGGTCTTGGTGCAATTGGCGCGGGCTTAGCAGCTCTCGGTGCCGGTATCGGTATCGGTTCAATTGGTTCCAATGGTCTTCAATCAATGGCCCGTCAACCTGAAATTATGGCTGATTTGCGTACAAACATGATTCTTGCCATCGCCTTTATCGAAGGAACTTCCTTCTTTGGTATGGTAATCGGATTGTTAGTATTGCTTATCAAGTAATTGCTATTTTGAACTCCGGAGACTGACGGTTGGTTGGTCTCCGGAACTTCAATTACAAATTAAAAATCAGGAATTAGGAATCAATACGATTATAACCCATAACTTATAAATCATAACTCGCAATGGACCTTATAGTACCTTCAATCGGGCTCATATTCTGGATGACACTTACCTTTTTGGTAGTGTTTCTCCTGCTCCGCAAAATGGCTTGGAAGCCAATCCTTAAATCTTTAAAGGAAAGAGAAACATCCATACAAGATGCGTTGGATTCCGCTGAAAAAGCAAAAGCAGAAATGCAGGCACTTCAAGCCAGCAACGAAGCCATCCTTATGGAAGCCCGCAATGAACGTGACAAGCTTTTGAAAGAAGCCCGCGATACCAAAGAAAGTATTATTGGTGAAGCAAAGGCAGCATCACAAAAAGAAGCAGAAAAGATTATGCAAAGCGCCCGTGAGGTCATTCAAAGTGAAAAAATGGCTGCTATTGACGAAATGAAGAGCCAGGTTGCCAAACTTTCTTTGGAAATTGCCGAAAAAATATTGCGCACGGAGCTTTCATCGGATGAAAAACAAAAAGCGTTGGTAAACAGTTTATTAAACGACGTTACCCTTAACTAACAGATACCATGGCCAAGTCATCTATTGCATTCCGCTACGCTAAGTCTCTTATGCAGCTTGCTACCGAAGATAACAAGATGGATGAAGTGTATAGCGATATGCGCAAATTGCTGAATTTGTGCAAAATAAACGACTTTCATTTATTACTCCAAAGCCCCTTAATTAAGACTGATAAGAAAATAAGCACGTTTAAAACGGTATTAAAAGGCGAAGTGGGTGAAATAACCGATAAATTTTTAGTACTTCTGGCCAAAAACAAAAGGGAATCTTATTTAGATAAGATAGCTGAAGAATTTATCGACCAGTATAAAACAGTTAAGAATGTGAGCACGGTTGTAATCACATCGGCCACAAAATTAGATGAGCCTACCCGCAAAAAGATGATTTCCATACTCACAAATCACCTGAAGGCTACCATAGAATTAGTTGAAAAAACGGACCCGAAAATTATTGGCGGGTTTGTGCTTACAGTTGGAAACAGGCAAGCAGATATGAGTGTGCTGAAACAACTGAAACAATTAAATAAAAACTTTAATCAAACGCATATATTAAATTAATTATCAAATAGATATGGCTGAAATAAAACCGGCAGAAGTCTCTGCAATATTACGCGAACAGTTATCAGGATTCAAGACCGAAAAGGAATTGGAAGAAGTAGGAACAGTACTTCAAATTGGTGACGGTATTGCCCGTGTTTTCGGATTGGACAGCGTTCAGGCCGGAGAGCTTGTTGAGTTCGATAATGGCTTAAGAGGTATAGCTCTTAACCTGGAGGAAGATAACGTAGGTCTTGTATTGTTAGGCCCTTCCGGAGATATTAAGGAAGGCGCTACCGTAAAACGTACCGGAAAAATTGCTTCTATTAAAGCCGGCGAAGGACTTTTGGGCCGTGTTGTAGATGCTATGGGTAATCCAATAGATGGAAAAGGCCCTATTACCGGCGAATTATATGAAATGCCAATGGAACGTAAAGCTCCGGGGGTTATCTACCGTCAGCCTGTAAATGAACCGCTTCAAACAGGTATCAAGCCTATTGATGCGATGATTCCAATCGGGCGCGGACAACGGGAGTTGATTATCGGCGACCGCCAAACCGGAAAGACCGCTATCGCTATAGATACCATTATCAACCAGAAAGAATTTTACGAAAAAGGACAACCTGTATATTGCATTTATGTAGCTATCGGCCAGAAAGCTTCTACCGTAGCTAACGTGTTGCGTACTCTGGATGAAAACGGAGCTTTACCATATACCATTATTGTGTGCGCCAGCGCTGCCGACCCTGCACCTATGCAGTTCTTTGCTCCGCTATCAGGAGCCGCTATGGGCGAATTCTTCCGCGATACAGGCCGTGCAGCGTTGATTATTTATGATGATTTGTCGAAACAAGCTGTGGCTTACCGTGAGGTATCCTTGCTTCTTCGCCGCCCTCCGGGACGTGAGGCTTATCCGGGTGATGTGTTCTATTTACACTCCCGTTTATTGGAACGTGCCGCTAAAATCAATGCTGACCAATCAGTTGCAAGCAATATGAATGACCTTCCACCATCTATCAAACATTTGGTAAAGGGCGGAGGTTCATTAACCGCATTGCCTATTATTGAAACGCAAGCAGGTGACGTATCAGCATATATCCCTACCAATGTAATCTCTATTACCGACGGACAGATATTTTTGGAAAGTAACCTATTTAATGCCGGTGTAAGGCCTGCAATTAACGTGGGTATCTCCGTATCGCGTGTGGGTGGTAATGCACAGATTAAGTCTATGAAAAAGGTAGCAGGTACATTGAAACTTGACCAGGCTCAATACCGCGAATTGGAAGCATTCTCCAAATTCGGTTCTGATTTGGATGCCGCTACCAAATATGTGTTGGAAAAAGGCTCCCGCAATGTGGAAATCCTGAAACAAGCGCAATATTCCCCAATGACCGTTGAAAAGCAAGTTGCTATTATTTATTGCGGAACCAAAGGGTTGTTGAGAGATGTTCCATTAGATAAAGTAAAAGAATTTGAAGCCGAATACTTGGGCATACTGGAAGCTCAGCATAAGAATGTTTTATCGGAATTAAAAGCCGGTAAACTGCCTGATGATGTAGTGGCAACATTAGAAAAGATTGCAACGGATTTAGCTAAAAAATATAAGAAGTAAGAAGTCATGCCAAACTTAAAAGAGGTACGCATACGAATAGCATCTGTAATTTCTACACAACAGATTACCAGCGCCATGAAAATGGTGTCGGCAGCCAAGTTGCGCAGGGCCCAGGATGCCATTATACAAATGCGTCCTTTTGAAGCCAAACTGAAAGAAATACTTGATAACCTTATTCTTTCAACCGGTTCTGAAGCTGGTGTTTTTGCCAAATCACGCCCGGCTGAAAAAGTTTTGATAGCTGTTATCACATCCAACCGTGGATTATGCGGTGGATTCAACGCCAATGTGATTAAAGCCGTTAACCAAATGGTTAAGGAAAAATATCCTGAACAAGCAGCCAAGGGAAATGTTAGTTTGGCTTGTGTGGGTAAAAAGGGTTCCGACTATTATAAAAGAGTTGGTGGCAAAGTTTGGGAAACCCGCAATGAACTTTGGGATGGCTTAAACTATACCAGTGTAGCTGAATTTACAGGAGAAATATTAAAACTCTATTCTGAAGGTAAAATAGATAGGGTAGAAGTGGTGTATAATAGTTTTAAGAATGCCGCCACTCAAATTTTAAAAGTCGACCAATTGCTTCCTTTTGATTTGACAACTGCTGCAAACACTGCAAAAAAATCAGATAAAAAGGGTACAGGTTTAAAGCCGGATTATATTTTCGAGCCAGACCAGGAACAAATCATTCAGGATTTAATTCCGTATGCATTAAAAGTTCGGTTCTATCGTTCTATGCTCGATTCGTATGCTGCCGAACATGGCGCCCGTATGACTGCTATGCACAAAGCAACCGATAATGCTTCTGAAATGATTAAAAGCCTCAAGTTATCTTACAATAAAGCCCGTCAGGCCGCTATTACCAAGGAAATTTTGGAAATCGTGGCAGGTGCGGAAGCGATTAATAATTAGTGAAAAGTAAAGAGTGTAAAGTAAAAAGTTAAGGACTTTAATTGCTGATTAGCTTTACGAACCTTAAAAACTTTACAAACTGATGAAAACAGTATCTCCTGCCGAGTTAAAGCAAATGATGGATGCCCACGAGGATTTCCAGCTTATTGATGTGCGTGAACCCTGGGAAGTGGAAGAAGTATCATTAGGTGGTTTAAATATACCTATGGGAGATGCACTGCAAAGAGCAGACCAGGAAATTTCACGCGACAAAAAAGTGGTAGTGCACTGCAAAGCCGGAATGCGTTCAGCCTCTGTTATACAAGCCCTCGAGCAAAAGATGGGCTACACCAATCTCTACAACCTCCAAGGCGGAATTGTGGCGTATTTGAATTCCTGAATTTTAATAAAGAAAATATTTACCCCGATTACTCGGGGCAAATGTATTTCATTTTCAGGTAAATAAAATTTAGCTATATTTGTGGGATGACTAAGCATTACTTTTTCTTTTTGTTGCTATCATTTATTTTTGGGGAAGGAATCGCGCAAACCCAAAAAAATAAGAATGTGGAGCAATCGGAGAGTTTTTCGGTGGTGTGGAATGAAGCCCTTAAATATGTTCAGACTATAAATACTGCAAGTGACGAAGACTTTGAAGGTTTCATCAGATTTGATGCAAATCAGATTTTGTTAATGAAAGCACAGGTTTTGTCGGAAGCTCGCAAAACTAATTTTGATGCTGCAACCATTTCAAGAAATATTGCTGAGGCTAAAAATGCCTTACGGCTCTTATATGGAAAATATGTAGATATCAAGAGGAATTACCAAAGTACTATCACAGAGTATGCCCACCCTGTTTCCCTTGGTAAAAAACTGACTTCTAACCCATGTGATTCAAATGGTTGCGATAATATTGGTTTTGAAAACGGAAACTTTAACGGCTGGAATGGATATTATGCCATGAATTACTCCAATACATTTATATATAACATTACCGGTGGCCCCTTGGGTGCAGTAACCCAAGCTTGCAATGATTCTATGGTTATACAAAATATGTTATCCTATTATTCTGTAAACCTTGCTACCGATTATCAGCTTTCTATCACTTCGGGTGGATATGACTATGTTGTTCCAAGTATACCGAGGGTTTCACCTTGGGGTGGCCACTATTCTGCTATGTTGGGAGATAGCCAGATAAATGGGCAGGGGGTAGCCATTTTAAGCAAAACATTCCTGGTCACGCCATCTACTTCGAATCTCACTTATCAATACGCCTTATTTTTGCAACAACCAAATCATCCATACAGCGACCAACCATTTTTTTGTGCCGTGGTGCTTGACCAAAATGGCGATACTATTCCTTCTTGTGGTAAATACAATGTGGTTTCAGGTTATAATATGGCAGGATTTGATAGTTTAACCTATGATAATCCCCATTATTTAGGGATTCCCTGTAACACGAAATACACAAATTGGACAACTGTAAATGTTCCTTTGTCGAATTATGTGGGCCAATGTGTAACTATTGTGTTTGAAGTAGCTGATTGCTCCGAAGGAGGACATTTTGGGTATGCCTATATTGATGCTAACTGTTCGCCTCTTACTATTATTACTTCATCTCCTAATTTTTGCGGACAAGATTCAATTCTTCTAACAGCCCCACCTACCACTACTTATTCCTGGTCTGGGCCCCTAAATGGTATTAGAGGCAGCGATAGTACACAGAACATTTGGATAGACAGCACCGGAACTTATAGCGTAGTTTGCAGCCCTATAAGTGGAGCCACCTGTGCTGATACCCTAACTATTACAATTGGAAAAGTTGCCGGACCTGCCCCACACCCCACCTGTACTGCCAATACAGTATGCTCCGGGCAGACAATACAGTTTACTAATACTTCAAGCCCGATAGGCGGAACTTTTGATTGGGATTTTTATAATGTGAATTACTATAACGATACCAATATTCTAAACCCTTCATGGTTATACCCTGCACCCGGAACATACAAGGTTAAAATGCATGAAATGTATAATGGCTGCGGAGCGGATACTTTTTTGAATGTCACTGTAGATACTGCTGTTTATGCCTCAATTGGGTATAGTGGCAGTTGTGTAGGATTTGCGGTATACTTTTATGGCTATAATAATGCACATACCTATTTATGGAATTTCGGAGACCCTTCTAGCGGACCTCTTGATACTTCGACAACTGAATATCCTTCACATACTTATAATACTTTAGGAACCTACACTGTAACTCTGGCCTTTTCCAATGGCTATTGTAATGATACGATTTCCGAAACTATTAGCATTGTAAATTATCCTGTCCCGGTAATAACAGGAAAAAACGTTATCTGTCCAGGTGAATATGATACCTTGACAGTTCGCGGTGGATATACTAATTATTCATGGGCTGCCAATGATTCTATTGTTAAAACATTAAACGATAGCACGATTATAGTTGACCCTACAGTATCAATTCTTTACCAAGTTTCGGCTGATAATGGACTTTGCGAGGGAGTACAATCTTTCCTTGTTAATGTCAGGCCAAATCCAACCATAACTATTAGCGCAACACCGCAAACTATTGTTATGCGAGATAGTACTCTTCTCGTTGCAAATTCAAATGAAGCTGCTTCATATTATTGGTTACCTTCCGGTTCAGTTAGAAGTCCTAATGCAGATTCTACTTGGGCAAAACCTATGGTTTCCACAACATATTCATGTAATATCACTACCGCCTGCAAAACATTTACTGATTCGGTACTTGTAACGGTAAATTGTTTTAGGATTACCACTACATCCACGTCCAGCTATTGCGCATCATATTTGGGAACAGTTACTGCAACACCTTCTTTGGGGGCGCCCCCTTATACTTACTCATGGGCTCCCGGCGGACAAACCAGCGATACCATTTCAGGGTTAAGTGCTGGAATATATACCGTGACCATTAACGATTCTACAGGATGCAGTGTTACTACTACCGATACAGTAAAAGCAGGTACAATCCTCCGGGTTCGCGGGAATCCTTCAACAATATACATAGGTGATAGTTGCATTTTAAGCGCAAGATGTAACATACCTGCCACCTTTTCATGGGCTCCCTCGGGTTATATCAGCAATCCTTTAACCGACTCTACCTTTGCCACTCCAACTGTTACCACTACCTTCACTTGTACTGTGACTACTGCCTGCGGAACATTTACAGATTCTGTAACCATCACTGTGCTTTGTGTTAATCATTATGTTCAGCCTATTTGTATTGTTACAGTAGACACAGCTAACAGTAAGTGTGAAATAATTTGGAGTAGAACAAATTCTCCTCCTGATTCGGGGTATTACAATATTTATAGGTATGAGTTACCTATTGATACCACATTTACCTACATATATTCCCAGCCCTTAGATTCTCTGACTGAATACGTTGATATTGGTTCTTATCCTTTGACGGGTCCTGTAAGCTATGAGCTTTCTACGGTAGATTCCTGTGGTGAATCTGCCTTAAGCGCTCCACATACAAGTATTTATCTCTCTGTAACAACAGGTGTAAATGCCTATATTTTAAACTGGACAACTTATATGGGCTTTATTCCAACTGAATATCGCATTTTCCGTGGCCCTGCATTGAATGCCATGGTGCAGATTGATTCGGTGCCATACACAGTTCTTACTTATACCGATTCTTTCCCGCCGCTTAATTCTTACTATGCGGTTGAAGCAGTAAATCCATCGGGAGTCTGTATTCCTACGGCAGGTTATTTACATGGACATTTAAGCGCAACACTTTCAGGGTCATTTTCAAACGGATTTAATACAATCATATTAGGCGTTTCGAATCTAAATAATTCTATTTCCAACCTAATTATTTACCCTGATCCATCCAATGGAAATGTTACCTTAAATTATTTTCTGAATAAAAATAGCAATGTTGCTATTGATATAATTAATGAATTAGGGCAAATAGCCTTCAGTAAGTCGGAAACTCGTTTAGCCGGGAATGTGAGCGAACATTTAGGTTTAGAAGGATTATCATCAGGTGTATATTCTTTAAGGGTAAAGACCACAGGTGGAATCAATGTTCGCAAATTAGTGATAATAAGAAATAGATAATAGTTAGATGGTTAAACCTCTCTTATGCTATTACCCTACTTTTGCTCCGTGCTCAAGCAAACCCTAAAATATCTCTCCCTCTTTTACATCCTTGCTTCCCTGCAATCCTGCTACAATTCATATTATATGAGTGCCGATAACCTGCATACGGAGCTATCCAAAATAAAAGACACTGCGGCTGCCTATAATCACAAATATTGGGATGTAATAGTGTTAACCAAATACTTTAATAACGGCTTACAGCAAATTACATGTAATGATAAAGCAGGTAATACAAAACTGATTAACGTATATGTTAATACTGTGGCTATAATAACTACTAAAGACGACGACAAGAAACGGCTTCTTTTCCGCACCATGTTTGCCAAGGATAGTCTTTTATATGGACAGTTATCGTTTCCCTCTGTACAGGAAAAGTTAAACTTTAATCAAATAAAAGCCATCCGGATAAAGAATCCGAAAACTCCTCCTTCCGAACAATAATAGCAGAATTATTGTGTAACAGTTAAAATTGGAATTGAGATTGCTTCGTTCCTCGCAATGACGAACATAGTGGTATTACGTCATTGCGAGGCTTTGCGAAGCAATCTCTGCACAACGGAATAATACATAAAACTGTTTAAATAAATACCGGCGTAGCCGATTTTTCCTGTTTTTGGTTAAAACGTGGCAATGAGCCGTAGGTGTTTTTAAAATCTTTTAAGAGCTCTTTTTGGCGTTGTTTAGCCTTTTCACGGGTCTTGGTTAGTTCAAAACGGTAGCCATATAAACCTACTATGGAAGTCCCGAATATAGAAATGTGTTTTTTCTTTCCTCCATCGGGTGAATGGGCCAGCAATCCTGCACGGATATTACCTTCTCCAATATAGAGAATGGCTCCGGTTTCAATATCTCCTATTTCGTAAATTCCAAAACTGTTAGGTTCCGAGGACGCATTTTTTTCGGTGTAACTGGACCACCTTTTATGAATTGACATAGTACTTTAAATCTGTATAAGTACAAATATATAATCTTTTTCCACAATACGGTGTTCAAATCGGCAAGCAAATTGTTAACAAAGTGTTAATAACCTCTTTTAATAATTTGTTAATAAGTATAGTAATGCTTGAATTAAGCCCTCAGTTTTTCTTCGCTTTTGAATTGAATTTCATACAGTTTTCGGTAAAATCCATCCTTTTGTAAAAGTTCTTTATGTGTGCCGGCTTCCATAACAACCCCATGGTCGAGTACCAAAATCTTATCAGCCCGCTGTATGGTTGCAAGCCTGTGGGCAATAATGATGGATGTACGGTGTTCCGTTAGCTTTTCAATCGCATTTTGTATTAGCCGTTCTGTTTCCGTATCTATAGAGGAAGTGGCTTCATCAAGCACTAAAATAGCAGGGTTTTGCACATATGCCCTGATAAATGATACTAATTGCCGCTGTCCGGCTGAAAGCATATTGCCGCGTTCCCTTACATTGTAATCATATCCTCCGGGCAGACTTTCAATAAATTCTTCGGCACCTATGGCCTCAGCGGCGGCTTTGATTTTTTCGATAGTTACATCCTTATTGTATAATGCAATATTATTTGCGATAGTATCGGAAAACAAGAAGACATCCTGCAAAACAATGGCAATATTTTTGCGCAATGTTTCGATTGTATAGTCACGAATTTCATTATCATCTAATAAGATAGAGCCTTTCTGGAACTCATAAAAACGCCCGAGAATATTTATGATAGATGATTTTCCGGCTCCGGTAGCACCCACAATGGCAAGGGTTTTGCCTTCTTCAATATCAAATGAAACACCTTTTAAAACATAATCATCATTGCTGTATGCAAAGTAAACATCCTCAAATTTTATTTTGCCTTTCAGTTTATCGATAGCCAGTGTTCCTTTATCTTCTATTTTTCCTTCCATATCAAGCAAGGTAAAGATGCGGTCGGAGCTTACTACGCCCATTTGCAGGGTGTTAAACTTATCAGATAATTGGCGTATAGGCCCGAATAATGCATTAATGTAAAATATATACTGGGCAATGGTTCCGAATGTTTCCGTTTTGCCTAACATACCTCTGGTTCCCCACCAAACAATAAGAGCAATAGATATGGAAGATAAAATATCGACCACCGGAAAAAAGATGGAATAGTACCAAATAGAACGGATGTTCGCCATTTTATGGCTATTGTTAATCTGCTTAAACTTATCCAATTCCACTTTTTCACGGTTAAAAACCTGAACAATACTCATACCTGTAATATGTTCCTGAACAAAGGCATTTAGTTTGGCTACCTGTACCCTTACGTCCTGAAACGAGGCACGCGTGGCTCGCTGAAACAGGTATGTGGCGAAAATAAGTACCGGAAAAACACTTAAACTCAACAGGGCCATTCTCCAGTCTTGCACCAACATGGCTACTATAATTACAATCACAATCAAGGCCTGATTAATTATGATGATTAAACCATCGGAAAAAACATCGGAGATGGTTTCAATATCACTGCTTACGCGTGTTACCAATGTGCCGACAGGTGTGCGGTCGAAAAACTGGAGCTTAAGGTTCAGGATATGCTTATATAGTTTTATCCGCATATCTTTAATAATATCCTGCCCCAACAGACTAGTGAAATAAGTATTCAGGAATTGGATGGTGCTTCGCAGAAGCAATATGGCAAAAAGCAAGGCGCCCATTTTAAGAAGAAACGGAAATCCTTGTGCCTTGCCTAATTTTCCCGCTGTATCTAAAGTATATTGAATAAGCTTTGGCATAGCAGGTGCCAATGCTGCCAGCATAATACTGGAGATAATGGTGAACCATGCCACCATTTTATAGGGCCTGAGGTATTCCAGTATCCGCCTGAAGGCTTTAAAATCAAATGCTTTTCCGCTAACGTCGCTCATTTACAACTATTCTTATTATAATGTATTCGCAAAGGTAGGTAAAAGCTGTAAATTCAGGCACAAACAAAAGAAGTTGAAAAATTGACTGACAAAATGTCAGTCGAAAAGTGCTGGCATGATATTTGAAATAATGCTAATGTAACTAAATTATTAACCAATAAATTTCAAATCATATGACACTTATAAAATGGTCAAAACCCGGAGTTATCAGAAACGGTAACGATGTATTTTCATGGAATCCGTTTTCCGTAATGGATGATTATTTAACGCATGATATGAGCGGCCGTGCAGGCTTTGTTCCGGCCGTAAATGTATCGGAAAAAGAAAACGCTTTTCTGGTGGAGGTTTCCGCACCCGGAATAAGCAAAGAAAACTTCAAAATTGCCGCAGAAGATGGTATGCTGACTATCTCGAGCGAGTATAAAGAAGAAAAGAAAGAAGAAAACACCAAATTCAGCCGCAGGGAATTCCGTTATGGTTCATTTTCAAGGAGCTTTACACTTCCTGAAAACATTAATACGGAGGCAATTTCTGCTAAGTATGAAAATGGAATTCTTTCTGTCGATTTACCTAAAAAGGAAATTGAAGTTAAAAAAGCAACTAAGGAAATCAAGGTTTCCTAAGGTTAAGCATCCTGTAAAAGTAAAAGGCTCCGGAATTTTCGGAGCCTTTTTAATTTACGAATTCAATGTTTTCAGAATTTCTTTCAGGTCGTCAATCTTATCATGCTCATCCAAATTAGTGTAGGATGTAATCAGGTTGCGAACCAAACGCTTTATAATCTCAACATTGGAGCAGGGTAGATAGAACGATTTTTGGGGGTCGATGGCAAGCTGGTTAAGGAAAATATCTATTTCCCTTTTGCTGAAAATGGCGCCCTTGCTGAAGGGATTTATGTAAAACATGATATTATCTTCTTTGTTTTCGGAAGCGAATATCAGTTCATCTATATATACCATTACAAAGTGCTGTGGCAGGTTAACGCCATATACCGAAAGATTTAGCTTTTTGCAAAGGGTCAAATATATAATTGCAAGTGAAAGCGGGTTTCCTTTTTTAGATTCAAGAACCTTATTGATATATGAATTTTCAGGCGCTGTATAGTTTTCAGTATTGCCTACAAAGCGGTGAACATCAAAGAATATGTGGTTAATTACGCGAATTTTTTCAAGGGCTGTAAGCTGGTCATTCATTTCCAGCCATACATCCTGATGCAACTGGCGGATGCCTTCATTTATTTTGGCTTCATCCAGTTCGGGGTAATGGTAGCGGGCTATCAAAATAGCGCCTTCCAGCAGGTCTGGCGATTCTTTTTGTTTCCATTCAGTTATAGCTTCCAGCGTTTTGTCGAACTGAATACGGTGAATAATATTTTCGATACGGGTTTGAAGCACCATGCTGGCCGAACTTTCCCAGGCATCTTCAAGTACCGGAATAGCTTTTTCCCCAAGGCCCAGTATCTTTCCTTTTATTGTGCTGAAGATTCGTTCGTCCGGGTCATCCAGCAAGTTAATTAAGGCGTTTACTTCTTTTTTATTTAAATCAGCCATGGGTGTTTTTTTACGATTTTTTAATCTTTACGCAAAAGAATCAAATAAGTTATGATTATTGCTGAAAATTAAGAGGAAGGTATTTCGTTTCCATAGTAAGGGTATCGAGAAGTTGGGTATCTATACTTTTCGAAATAGTTTGCACATGCCTTGCCGTAAATAGCCCAACACCGTTTTCAACATCTGAAAAAGAAGGCACATCCTGATTGATACCGGTTGGCGGCTGGCTCAACTGTACGTAAGTATTCAAATCGTCGGAGCCAGTTGTAAATATTACTTGTAATGAATCAGCATATCTTGTAGCATACGTATTTATTGGAATACTGTTTAAAATGGTTGTGCACAAGCCCTGTCCTGTTAAATTATAAAATAAACTAACGCCGCCGGATATGGTAGGTGAAATAACAGGGGAGAAAATCCAATCGAGCGATTTATTAGCGGTGTCATTATTTACAATTTCAGTATAAAAAAACCTAATGTCCAATTGATAAATTCTTGCATTATAACTGGTTGTCCATGCTATTTCTGTAGGATTGTCAGGAATAAATGAGATTTGGAAATTTTTATTGTTTGTGAAATATTCCGGTTCCGTAAATGCAATATCAGAAAGCAAACCTGTAGTACCGCGAATTGTTTTACCGGTTTTGGTATTTGTAATTACCAACGTATAGTAGTCGTTTGCGTTTAGTGTTTCGTTTAAATAGTAAAGTAATTGCTTGGGGTATGAAAACGTACCTGCGGGCATTGGAATAGTAGTGGTAGTATCTAATGTAACCGATGTTGTTCTGCTTGTTGTAGTGTTAGAATCTATCAGCAC
>CAIWVW010000042.1 GCA_903916255.1 uncultured Bacteroidota bacterium | reverse complement strand
CCATCTTCATATTTATAGATTGACATAAATAAATTTTTATTTCTTTTTCGGTGGAGGCGCTGGTTCTGTTTTCTTTTTGCCAAAAAACTTGAAGGGGTCATTTTTGATATCGGTAAGCTCACTGCCAAGAAAGTAGCCGATAGCTTTTGTTTTGGGCCTTGTGTCTAATAATAATTTTAGAACAGCTGTAAGCGGGATGCTTAAGAGCATTCCTGGTATACCCCAAATCTCCCCTCCAATAAGTAACGCAACAATAGCCACAAACGGATTTACACTAACCCTTGAACCTACAATTTTAGGCGTAATAAAATTCGATTCGAGAAATTGCACGGTGAGAAATATTCCCAACACACCCGCTGCGGGCCACATAGAGTCTCTGGTAAGAAGGACATACATTACGGGAAGCGATGCACCAATAAATATTCCAATATAGGGAATAACAGTTAACATAGCGGCAAAAAAGGCAAAAAACAAGGCATGGTCAACACCAATAATAAATAAACCAATACTGTTTAATGTGCCTATAATAAAGATAACGGTAAGCAACCCCAACAAATAATGCTGCACCAGTTTTTGTATGTGCCCTATAATTGTGCTGGCTTCGCTTTGCCTTTCATCGCCCATTAAGGCATAGGCAAAATCATGAAATGCGCGGTTATACAATAAAAAACAAAACACATAAACTATTACAAGGGCCAGCGAGCTCATAAAGCTGCCGGTAGTGGAAAGCGCTCCTGATGCCACATTACCTGCATTGCCTAATAGTTTATCTTTTAAGCTGGACAGCCAATTGGTAATCGTGGCATCATCCACATGAAAGTGAACAGCTATAAAATTGTGTAATGCCACTATTTTATCATTTATTTTCCCGCCCGAATTTATTATATCAGTTACCGCCAATCCTATTTCCTTACTTATAATCATTGCAGTTCCTACAACAACTACAACCACTACAAGCATGGTAACAAAAACAGCTAAAATGGTCGGGAATTTCCATTTTGTAAGTTTCTTAAATAATGGGTAGAGCAATAAAGAGAGTAGGGCTGCTAACACCATTGGCAGCAAAAAATCTTTCGAGTAAATAAGAATAATCACTCCTAAAACTAAACTAAGAAGATAGCAGGGTATTTTAATTGTAAGCGGAAGTTTTGACATGAAACAATATTAGATTCTTCTACAAAGTTAGAATTTTGGCAATAACCTGCCTTGTGAAAATAAACAAGAATTATAACAGCGCCACCCCAGTCATCTCTATCGGCTGTTGAATACCCATCAGTTTTAAAACCGTGGGTGCTATATCCGCCAGTTTTCCATCCGATACTTTTGTTATGTCTTTATCAACCACTATGCAAGGCACAGGGTTTGTGCTGTGTTGTGTATTTGGCGAGCCATCTGCATTTATCGCATGGTCGGCGTTGCCGTGGTCGGCAATTATAATGAAAGAGTACCCGTTTGGCAATCCAGTTTCCACAATTCTTTGCAGGCAGGCATCTACTGTTTCAACTGCTTTTATAATGGCATTATAATCACCTGTATGCCCTACCATATCAGGGTTCGCAAAGTTCAGGCAAATAAAATCTACGCCTCCTTTTTCTAATTCCGGTACTATGGCAGCAGTAAGTTCCATAGCGCTCATTTCCGGCTTCAAGTCGTATGTGGCAACCTTTGGCGATGGAATCATAATGCGGTTTTCACCGGGGAAAATATCTTCCCTTCCGCCTGAAAAGAAAAAAGTAACGTGCGGATATTTTTCTGTTTCCGCAATGCGGATTTGTGTTTTCCCATGCAGTGAAAGCACTTCGCCCAAAGTCATTTTCAAATCATCTTTATGGTAGAGAACCTCTACGCCATGATATTTTTCATCATAATTGGTCATGGTTACATAATGCAACGGAATAGTCTTCATTCCTTGCTCCGGCATATCTTGCTGGGTAAGCACTTGGGTTATTTCCCTGCATCTGTCAGTGCGGTAGTTGAAACAAATTACTACATCGCCTTCTTTTATCCTTGGCAGAATAGTTCCGTTCGAATCGGTAATAGCAACAGGTTTTATAAATTCATCGGTTATTCCTTCAAGGTATGATTCTTTAATAGCCGCCGCTGCATCCGTACTTTTTTTACCGGTTCCGTTTACCAATAAATCATACGCTACTTTAACCCTTTCCCAGCGTTTGTCACGGTCCATTGCATAGTAACGGCCTATAACTGAAGCTACTTTTGCGGTGTCTTTTAAAATATGCGTTTGCAAGTGTGCAATGAATCCAGCTCCGCTATGAGGGTCGCAATCGCGTCCATCGGTAAATGCATGAATAAAAACATTCTTACAGTTATTTTCGGCGGCTATGTCGCACAAAGCTTCTAAATGAGAAAAATGGGAATGCACGCCCCCATCAGAAACAAGGCCCATAATGTGAACAGCTTTATTCTTTTCATTCGCATAGCGAAGTGATTTTAAAAGCACTTCATTTTTTTGCAACACGCCTTCACGAATATCTTTCGATATCCTTACCAAATCCTGGTAAACCACTCTTCCTGCGCCAATATTGATGTGCCCCACCTCCGAATTGCCCATTTGCCCGTCGGGCAGGCCCACATTTTCTCCCGATGTATTTAATTTGGAATGGGCATATTTTTTATAGAGGCTGTCTACAAAAGGAGTTTTGGAATTTGCAATGGCATCTGATTTAGAGCCATCGCCAAGACCCCAGCCATCAAGGATTATCAGCGCTACTTTTTTACCGGTGTGCATCAGTTTTAGTTGTTGGAAACGAAATTTCGAATATGCTACCTTCGGGGGTATTGTCTTTTACTGCAATCGTTCCGTTATGCACTTTTACAAAATAATCTACCAAAAATAAACCCAGGCCGGTGCCTTTATACCCCTGCGTAGAGCTGGAACGATAGAATTTTTTGAAAACCTCTTTTTTTTCTTTTTCCGGAATACCAATACCCTGGTCCTTCACCGAGAGCATGATAATATTTCCTTCCCATTTTAAACTTACCACTACAGTTTTATCAGTAGGAGAGTATAGAAATGCATTTTCCATCAGGTTTGAAACAATTGAATTTAATGCCCAAGGGTCGATATGAAGGAATACATCATTCTGAATATTGGTAACCACATTTCTCCGCGGATATGAACGGTTTATCTGTTCAACTAATTCTTTCAACTTTTCTGAAAGGTTTATAAATTCGGTCATATTGGTCAGTTCCCCGCTATCGATGCGGGCCGCCATCAAAATCTTTTCAATCAGCTTGTCCAGCCTTTCCGTATCATCAATGGCATTGCCAAGGGCTTTTTGCTGCTGCTCGGCAGTAAGGCTGCGCTTTTGCAAGGTTTCCAATTGCAGGCGCAATGAAGCTACCGGCGATTTAAATTCATGGGTGATGGAGTGTAAAAATGTCCGCTGTTTTTCCATTATTTCAGCTTCTTTGCGGAAAGACCTGCGAACCATTAGTACACCTAAGAAAAGGATTACTAAAAAAACACTTCCTTCGCCGGCCACCATGTACCATTTCTGTACCATTTGATGCCTTAGAAGGTCTTGCTTTATTTTACTGTCGGAAGGGCTTGAAAACGCTGTTATAAGCTCCATTTTCCGGTGAAAAATTTCATAGCTTTGGTCAATCATGAGATAGGACCACCAAAAGAATTGTAGGGCAACATAAATTACCAATACATAAAAGATGAGCAATGCGCCCGAGCGGGGTTTATTTTCAGCCACAATTAGTTTTTTACGATGCAAAGGTAATGAAATGATTTTGCAGAGATAAGCATTCTGTTAACAATCGGGTAGTTATTGCTTTAATAAGGCCGCCGCAGAATCTAACTGGGCAGTATATGATTCAATAGCTTTGGCGGCTATAGCTATTTGCTGCTGCGCTTCCTGCCATCTGCCTACTTCTATGGCTTCCCTTATGCCGGGCAAGGTTTTAACTCCATACCCTGTATAATAGCCGGGTGCATAAATAGCGTGTTTATACCATTGTCTTTTTGGCAGCCCGTCGGGCAAAAGCAATTTTTGTTCACTTTGGCTCAGCAACGTATTTAGCTGATGCATTTTTTCAGTCGGTAAATTGGGATTTTTCGCCAGTGTTTCATGGTATAGTTCTGCGCTTGTTTTCAATTTGGCTAATGCATTTTGCAAGGGTGAAAAATCAAGAAATGGCACCTCCTCTTTTTTGGGTGGATTGATAAGCGTTTTCGTAGGGTCGTGGGCGTAGGTATAGAAATTATTTGCTAAAAGCTGGTTGGTCATTTCTGTGGATGACCGCATTTCATCCGACTTTTTCATTAGTTCATTGGCATACTCATTTATGGTGGTGTACATATCATTGAAATTGTATGGCAGAACATCTGCATTGGCCAGCCGCAAAACTATATGCCCGGCAGTTTTTGCCATTACGGCTCCATATAAAGAACCCGGGTCTTTAAAGCGTTCATACATATCGTAAGAATCAAAAATGGAATGATATTCTCCGCCATTATCTTCTCCGCCAAAACCAATATCGGCGGACGCAATACCAAGATGCTGCAAAAAGCTGGAGAAATCGGAACCCGAGCCTAAAGGTTCCACTTTTAAAGTATAGTTTGCAAGCAGTTCTTTCTGTTCCTTTACAACTGATGTATTTACAATGTCGGAAGCTTTGCGGCGTTCTTTAATACTGATGTTCATTTCCGGGTCGGTAACGTCGCCGGCCACTTCATTTATCATTGCCTGTAAAGTGTGCGAACTGCCTGCGTAAAATAATCCCCGTCCTGTATTATCTGAATTGACATAGGCCACCGCTTTTTGTTGCAACTCCAATGCATTTGCTTCTGCCCATTCGGTAGAGCCAAGCAAAGCTTCTTCTTCTCCATCCCATGAGCAGTAAATGATTGTGCGTTTAGGATGCATGCCTTCTTTTACAAGTTCTCCTATTCCCTTGGCTTCTTCAAGCATGGCGGCTTGTCCGCTTATAGGGTCGCTGGCGCCGTTTACCCAGGCATCCTGGTGGTTTCCGCGGATAACCCACTGGTCAGGTTCTTCGTTGCCTTTCATTACAGCAATAACATCATAAACAGGAACGATGTTCCAATTAAACTCTAATTTCAAATGCACTTTTACCGCTCCCGGCCCAATATGGTAGGTGAAAGGCAAAGCACCTTTCCATTTTTCCGGAACAACAGGGCCTGTAATAGCTTCCAGTAAAGGCTTTGCGTCGTGCCACGAAATAGGCAGTACCGGAATTTTGAGCAAATCCTGCGCATCTTTCCGGTCGAGGCGTTTTGCATTTTTTGTATCTGCGTAACCGGGTGTCAAGGGGTCGCCGGGATAAAGCGTTATATCGGCCACTGAGCCCCGTTGCACGCCATATTCATTGCGGAAAGCTCCTTTCGGGTAAGCATCGCCCTGGTAATATCCATCGTCTCGCGGGTCGGAATAAATAATGCAACCGATGGCACCATGTTCCTGCGCAAGGCGGGGTTTTATGCCGCGCCAAGAACCGCCGTAACGCGCAATGACAATCTTTCCCTTTACGCTTATACCCATCTTGTCGAGCTCTTCATAATCCTGGGGTATACCCTGATTTACATAAACCAGTTCTGCGGTTACATCTCCGTCAGCCGAATAGCAATTATAAGTGGGCAGTTGTTCGCTCGTTTGCGAAGAGGTTTTGTCTTCTTTCAGCGCAGGTTCCTGCAACACCGCTTTGTATGTGATGGGCGATATTGCTTCAAGAAGCCTGGTTTTCGGAGTGGGGAAGAGGGCATAAAAAGTATCTATACGGGCCTCAAATCCCCATGAGCGATATTGCTTTAAAATAAAATCGACATTAGCTTTATCGCCCGCAGAGCCTAAATGATGCGGGTGCGCAGATAGGGTTTTCACAAAAAAATCAATATCAGAAGCCTTTATTAAGCTATCATAAAGGGTTTCCAGCCTATGCTGAATTTTAGCATTGGCATCCGAAAATCCGGAATAATCTTTATGGTTGTTTTCTCCCGAAAAGCTAAGTACCGATATGGATAGGAAAACTAAAAGAAGTTTGGGTAGGAAATGTTTCATGGGTATTTTAATTAGCCGATTTTCAAAGGTACAAAATAGATGATAGGATGGTTTCATTATATTTGTAATTCTATCAGCGGAAGTAGCTCAGTTGGTAGAGCATCAGCTTCCCAAGCTGAGGGTCGCGGGTTCGAGCCCCGTTTTCCGCTCAAATCTTTGAGAATAGATTTATGAAAAAGTTTTCGCTCTGCCTGATGGCTCTCTTGTATATTCTGGCTGGAGCAAATCATTTTTATAATCCTTCTTTTTACGAAACCATTATGCCTGCCTATGTCGGTCATCATCAGCTATTGATATATGTGAGCGGAGTATGCGAAATACTTTTAGGAGTATTGTTACTATCTCAATATACAAGGAGAATGGCCGCCATATTAATTATGATAATGCTGTTAGTTTTTCTTTGGTTGCATATTCAAATGGTAATTGATTTCTACAAAAATAACGATAAACATTTATGGATTGCTATCGTAAGAATACCCCTTCAATTTGTTCTGATTGGGTGGTTGTATTCATTTACCCATCCGGTCAAGCAAAGGGTTAAGTAATTGCAGCTTATTTCCCAATTCTACTATTGGCTGCCTGCAAATCCTGCAGGAAAACTTCATTCTTTGGGTCTCTTAATAAAGCTCTTTCAAAAAGCGCTTTTGCTTTCTTGTAATTTCCTTTATCGAAGTAAACAACACCCATATTACCTATAGGGTTTGGTGAAGTGGAATCTGCTTTTTCTGCAAATACGAATTCTTCCAACGCCTTTTCAAATTCGCGCCGATTAATATATTTCATGCCGAGATTAACATATAAATTAGCCATATCGGCAAGTGTATTTTTATCGGCAGGATTATTTTTAAGCTGCAAACTGTCTCTATGAATCGATAATTCAAAATCATTGGCATTACCATTCAAGCTTTGCAGATTCCGTGAAAATATTTGGTTTGAGGGGTCTTTTGCGAGCGCTTTAATATAATAAGCTTTTGCCAAATCGATGTTTCCCATTTTGCCATATACTATTCCAATGTTTCCAGTGGCAATGGCATAGGTGGAATCCAATACCATCGCCTGTTGAAATGCAGCCAATGATTTTTCCAATTCATTATTGCCGAATAATGCTGAACCGTCTTCGCAATATGCCCGCGATAAATTAATTTTTGCATTCTTGTTAGCCGGGTCTTTTTTTAACAACAGGTTTCCATAATAAATGGCTTCCTCATATTTTTTTTGTGCTGAATAGGATACGGTAATATTCATCAAAATATCATAGTTAGTTGTGTCAGCAGCATAAGACATTGTGAAGTATTGTATAGCGGAATCATATTGCTTAGTGTTCAAATAAATTAATCCGAGATAGTTTGCCGCAGCCGAATTTTTAGAGTCAAGCTCCACAGCATTTTTATAAGCCGCCTTTGCATTTTCAATTTTTCCAGCATTTTGCAATGACATACCGGTATTGAGTAATTTTTTAGATTCATAAAATGAATTATTGTATTTCCATTTTATAGGAACCAGAAATAAAACGGAGGCGTAGAACACAATGGCTCCGCCAATAATAAGAGGAAGCCGTTTAATCTTTTCTCCTTTGTATTTTCTGCCAAAATTAAGAAGGAGTTTTTCAAAGTAATAATAGGAAATAGCGGAGAAAAGAATAGTTACAATAAGGGATAATAGTGTAACTAATACCCCGCTTAAATCCTTCATCTCCGGAGTGGGGGTATGGAGAATTAATTGGTGTAACAACCCATTAAATAGTTGATGTGTCAGGTAAATCATGTAGGAAATCCGCGCGATGAAAGACAAAACCGGATTGGATAAAAAACGGATGAAGAAAGTGTTTTTGCCGGATACTAAAACCAATGTAAGAAGCAATCCGTAAAACACCATGAGGACAGTGTGCAGCAAAGGGTGACCACAGCCCGGATAATCTAAGAACCTTCCGCAAATTAACAGAACTATAAAGCTAACGGCTAAAGAAATAAATAGCGTTGTTTCTTTGTTTTCCAGTTGCTTTTTAAGTGCTCCGATAAGATGATAATAGGCAATTAATACGCCAATTAAAAGTGAATCCATCCGGGCAGGAAGCAATACGTAGCAACCTAAACCGGGGTATGTAAATGCCCGGAAAACTGGCGCTAATAGAATACCTGCGATAAGCAGGCGGGGTAAATTTTTTAAATCGACAAGAAAGATTAGCAGCGGAAGAATAAGATAGAATTGTTCTTCCACGGCTAACGACCAGGTTGATGCCAGCCAGTTTGGGCCAAAATCAGTGGTATGAGTCATCCAGAAATTCTGAATATAAAACAGGTATGAATAAAACGGATATGGAGCTTTTGCCAGCCATTCGAAATTACTTGCCGAACCTCTCCACAAGAAAATGGCTAATAACAGCAGGATTAAATAATAGGCCGGAAATATCCGGAATATCCTTCGCGTGTAAAATATTTTGAAATAGTTCTTGTTTCCTTTGGTGTTTATGAGGATTCGACCAATTAAAAAACCGGACAGAACGAAAAATAAATCGACGCCGCTCCATGTCCAGAAGGTTAAATGCCTGAATAATGAATGTCCGCTTATGCCATTGCAAACATAGTGCCAGAATAAAACCAGCAAGATGGCAATAGCCCTTACTCCATCTAACGGTTTAATATTAGTTAGCTCAAGCTGCTTAGCTCTCAGGGGAACAGATGCTTTACTCATTCTTTATTTCTGATGGAATATTTTACCATAATGGTAGTTGGTAATATTAAGTAATATATTTCTTTCAATAACGGAATGCAACATGTATTTATTATGGGTAAGAAAAATGCTATGATAAATGGATGACAGGGCTATTTGCCTTGTAAGTTTTAAAACAAATCAAATTTTAAAGCCTACTTGCCCGGAGAGACCATGGATGAGATGTAAACATATTTCCTGGAGAAGACAGGTACAGCGGACTGCTTATAGATTAGTGATTCTTCAACATTACCGTCACTATTATAAGTATAGGTAGTCCTTGAATCCACTAGCTCGGTTCCATCTTTATATATGATATATTCTGCAATTTTTCCGGATTTGTTGTATGTAGCGCTCCAATGGCTTAATTGCTTTCCATTTAAATTATAGTCCGCTGCATCTACCAAGTTATTATTTTTGTCAAACTTACTCACACTGCGGATGGTTTTCCCATACATTCCTCCACCCTTCTCACCTTTATATTCTTCTTTAATTTTTATCGGGTTGCCATCCTTATCTGTTTCATAATGGACGCATATTTTGCTCGTGTCTTTAAATTTTTTTGCCTGTAATTTTCCCACCGGGTTGCAGTCAAAATTCCAAACACGTAAAACTTTCCCTTTGTCAGAATATTGCGTAGTACGTTTTTTACTTCCATCATCATAATAAGTATATTCAATGCGGCTAACTAAAATTCCTTTCTTGTCGAAAGTTTTTGCTTCTGTAATGTTATTTGTTTTGTCGTATATTTTGATTATTTTGGAAGTTATAATTTTCGGATTTTTCCAATAATAATCCTGTTCAACTTCGTTTCCGGCCTTATCATAGATATTAACACTCATTACTTTTAACTTGCTGTTCCCTTTGTAATATGCAAATTGAGTAACCCTGCTACTGTCATCATACGTATTCGAATTATGCGATTTCACTTTCCCTTGTTTGTAGGTAATCCAGTCTGTAATATTGCCCCTGCTGTCATACTTCGATTCATACATAAGCGAGCCAACGGGATTATCGCGCTTATACCCGAATGTCTGCACAGATGTAATTTTTTCCGCTGCAATGTGAACACGGTGATTCATGTTTCGTTGCATAGCATTTAAAACGTCTTCACGAGAATCGTTGTAATAAGCCTGCCCCGATGCAAAGAAAGCAGACAGGATAAAAAGTATAGCTGCAATAAGGTTTTTCATATATGGGTTATTAAAGATTATGCAAATTAAAATAAAATGGGGGCTTGGCAGGAGCATTTGAGCTAAATATACCTAGAAATTCTAAAGGGGTTTCAGGTATTATTACACAGAATGGCCCTTATTCAGTGAGGATTAACACCCTTTAACATTACCTTAAAAAGAGCAATACGAATTTTACCTATCTTTGCTTCCAATATACGACCCATGAAAGCTAAATGGCTTTATATTTTTACCTTTTGCCTGTTAGGATTTTTTGCCATTTCTTATACAGAATCAGCAAGTAATAAATTTGCGGCCAGGTCAAAATCTTCCGTTACTATTAAACTTCACACTACGCCCCCTGAAAAGCCATTTAGTGGCGATTCTCCATTTATTCGCTTTCACAGTGCAACAAATGTTGGCGGTGTTTCCGTATCTTCTCCCAATGTTTTGATAATTGCGCTGAAGCCTGATAATCTTATTCCTGAAAAATTTGCCGGAATAATTGAATACCTATCTTCTTTAGATTATAAATTACCCGTTACGCGGGAAATTTTTTACGCCACACCTTTACGGTCGCCCCCCATATATAGTTAATAAGTTTATAAAGTTTTGTAAAGTTCATAAAGTTATGGACTTGATTTAAAATTTTATAAGCTTTTTAAGGGATTGCTCCTGCATTACCCTTGTCAGGTTTTATACCTTTTTACCTTACAAACTTTATAAACTTTCAACTCATTTATGGTTCATTTTGCGTTCAGGAATAAGCACCTTATTATTGTAATAGCCTTGTTAGTGGCGATACTGGGTATTGTCAGCGTTAGCAGGCTTCCGGTAGATATTCTACCTGTTTTTAAATCTCCGGCTATTGAAATTTTAACCGTTTACCAAGGTATGCCGCCTGATATGGTGGAGAAAGATATATCTACCCGATTGGAGCGTTTTACCAGCCAGGCGGACGGTATTGAAACACAGGAATCAAAAAGTATTACCGGGGTAAGTGTGGTGAAAGATTACTTTCATTCAAATGTAAGCCCCGATGCTGCCATCGCGTCAGTGTCGTCATTGGTGAATAGCGATATGAGCCACCTTCCACCCGGAACATTGCCTCCTATTGTTCTGCCGTTTGACCCTACTGCGTCTATTCCATTGGCGCTATTAACTGTCAGTAGCGATTCATTGAATGAACAGCAGCTTTATGATATAGCCCAATATACTATCCGTACCATTTTACAAACAGTAGATGGAATTACCGCACCTGCCGTATATGGAGGAAAATTAAGGCAAATTCTGATTTATGTGGACCCCGAAAAGTTGCAGAATTATAACCTCTCGCAAACCGATGTAATGCGGGAATTGGAAAAGAATAATGTAATGATACCGACCGGGGACATAAATATTGGTGCTATCAATTATAATGTGGCTGCAAATGCCATGTTTACAAGCGTAGACGAGTTCAATGATATAGTGCTGAAAAAAGACGACAAGGGCAATCCGGTTTACCTGAAAGATATTGGATATGCTAAAGATGGCAACCAGATACAAACCAACATTGCCCGTATAAACGGAAAGAATCAGGTTTATATTCCTTTGTATAGAAGGAATGGTTCCAATATTATAAATGATGTAAACGGGGTACGGGAAAAAATTCCGACCATAGAAGGGCAAATACCTTCCTCTATCAAACTAAACACCATTTTTGACCAAAGCGTATATGTAAAACATTCGGTAAGCGGGTTGCTTCGGGAAGGGTTGACTGGTATTGGGCTTCTGTGTCTTGTCTTGCTCTTTTTTCTAGGTAATTATCGTTCTGCTTTAATAGTTGCAATAAGTATTCCTTTGGCGTTGATGGTCGTTTTTCTTGGATTAAGTTTTACAGATAATACCATTAACAGCATGACATTAGGAGGCATGGCTCTCTCTGTGGGTTTATTAGTAGATACTGCCATCGTAGTACTTGAAAACATAGATAAGCATTTGCACGAAGGGCAATACCCGGAACAAGCTGCAATAATTGGGACCAAAGAAGTTACAATGCCAGTAATCATAACTGCGCTTACCATTGTAATAGTGTTTTTTCCAATCGTATTTTTAACCGGGGTAGCACGTTTCTTATTTCCTGCTTTGGCAATAGCAGTATCATTTGCAATGGGAGGTTCATTGTTTTTCTCACTTACACTTGTGCCTATAATGAGTGCAGCGATGCTGAAGAATCCTATTAAGGGTGTTGGACATAAAGGAATTTTAGGGAGGTTTCAGAATTTCCTAAACCGCCTGTTGCACGGCTATGAATGGTTATTGGATAAAGCATTGAAATATGCCAAATGGGTAATTACAGGCGTGGTTGTTTTATTTATTGCGGCCATGTTTCTTATCAAAGGGATTGGAACGGAATTTTTTCCGCAAATGGATGTGGGGCAGTTTACGGTATTTGTGCATCTTGACCCGGGAACACGGATAGAAGTTACCCAGCAAAAAATCGGGGAAATTGAAAACGAAATAAAAGCAGAAACAGGGAAGGAACTAACGGCAATAGTATCTAACATTGGTGTACAACCCAATATTGATGCAGCCTATACACCCAATTCAGGAACCCAAGATGCCTTTATTAATGTTCAGTTGAAAGATGAACACAGAACCCCGACAAAAGATTTTGTTGAACACCTTCGGCAAAAACTGAACAATGATTTCCCCGGCGTGAGTTTTGCTTTTAATATGAGTGGAATAGTTGGCGCTGCATTAAATAACGGTGCGCCTTCTCCCATTGATATTCAAATAACAGGAAGCCGCTTTTCTAAACTCAATGATATAGCTGTTAAGATTAGGGATATTGCCCAACAAGTTCCGGGGGCAAGAGATGTGCGGATTGACGAACGCATCAGTCATCCTGAAATCGATTTGCATATAGACCGTACAAAAGCCGCCATGGTTGGGCTTTCTACAGATGAAATTATTAAGAACGTGGAAAGTTCATTGAACTCTTCTTCCGCTTTTAACAGCCACCTTTTTTGGGTTGACCCGAAAACAGGTAACGATTATTTTTTAGGAGTAACTTATCCTCAGTACAGGCTGGATGATGCCTCTGCATTGGGTAACGTAAGTATCAGCAATGATAATAAAGATAAAAAGGATATTCTCTTAAAGGATGTGGCTACCATCTCCACAGGTTCGCAGCCAATTGAAATAAAACATATAGATGTGCAACGAACAATGGATGTTTATGCTAACGTACAAGGGCGGGACATTGGCTCGGTTGCAACTGATATTGAAAAGGCAATAAAATCCGTGAAAGATTCTGTCCCGGTAGGATATACAGTGTCAGCAAGAGGAGAAATAAAAAGCATGAATGATGCTTTTGGCAGTCTTGGTTTTGGTTTGATTCTTGCGATATTGATGGTTTACCTGATAATTGTGCCTTTACTTCGTTCATTTAAACTTCCACTCATTATTATTATGGTTGTGCCCTTAGGCCTCATTGGCGTGGTGTTTATGCTATTCTTCTCGCATACTTATCTGAATATACAATCATTCATGGGGATTATAATGATGGTTGGTATTACTGTTTCTTACAGTACTCTTTTAGTGGATAAAATGAATACCAATATGCTAAAAGAAGAAACTAAGCCAAGTGTAATGGAAGATATAATCAAGGAGGGAAAAATGCCCTTGAAAGAAGCCGTGAGGCGAGGAGCTAGCAATCGTTTCCGCCCCATACTTATGAGTGCAACGGTTGCCATATTTTCCCTTGCACCAATGGCTTTTGGTAATGAAATTGGCGGCGAAGCCAATGTGCCGCTTGCAAGAGCCATTATTGGAGGGGTATTTGCAGCTTTAGTTTTAAGCCTTTTTGTGGTCCCCGTAATCTTTTATTTGTTCAATAAAAAGAAGCACGAATTGCCCCCATTACAAATTACAGAAAACGCATCACCTTCAAATTCATAAATAAAAATCAAATCATAATGAAAATAAAAATCAATCTGCCACAAATCCGCCTTAGGCGGACTTTAAATAGCGCTACTCAAAGCCCCTTTATGGGTTTTGGGCTTGCAAAGCAAAAATGCAGTTTATTTGTTCTAATGGCATTACTCTCTTTTGGTGCCTGTCATTCTTCGGACGACGGCAAAAAAGAAAATCAATCCATAACCAATCTTCCTTCTGTATTGGTAGCCCAACCGCAAATAAGAGGTTTTCAAAATTCCATTAGTCTTGCAGGTGAGGCAATGGCAAACCAAGAGGTGAAAACATATGCAATGGAAGACGGTTATGTGAAAATGTGGAGGTATGACATAGGAGATTTGGTGAAAAGGGGGCAAGTACTGGCCGTGCTTGCCAATCCTGAAATAATGGAAGAACAGGAAAAAGCAAAAGCCGAACTGGAAGGAGATGCAGCTATTTATAATAGGCTGGAATCCGTTTATAAAAAGACGCCTGAACTTGTCCCGTTGGAACAGGTGGATGAAGCAAAAGCCAAATATGGAAGCGCGGTCGCAGCTTTGGACGCAATAAATTCCAAAATAAATTACCTCACCATAACGGCACCGTTTGACGGTATAATTACAAACCGTTATGTGGATACAGGAGCAGTTGTTCAGAATGGATTAGACAGGCCCGCCACAGAGCCCTTATTTAAAATTCAGGATATTTCAATTATACGTTTGAATGTAAGTATTCCTGAAGTAAATTCTCCCTACATAACAAAAGGAACTCCTGTAAATATCACTTTCCAGGATTTACCGAATACAGTAATTAATGGAACTGTTTCACGAATTGCTTACGGGCTTAATGAGGAAACAAAAACTATGCTTGTGCAGATAGATTTATCAAATAAAGAACACACCATTCACCCCGGTATGTTTGCCAATGTAAATTTTAATATATCCTCGGCCGATAGCACGATTTCAGTTCCCAATCAGGCAATAGGAAGCTATGAACAACAGTCTTTCATTTACAAAGTAACTCCGGTAGATTCTACCGCAACTAATCTGAATTGGAATAATGGAGTAAAGTGTATAGTGAAAAAGGTGAACGTGAAATTAGGCATACGAACTAGTGATTATTGCCAACTGAAATATGGAGATATAAAACCCGTCGACAAAATTGTTATTTCAGGTAATGCCCAATGCGCTGATGGCTCATTGGTAATTGCAAAGCCAGGTAAAAGTTTATAACGGTGAAAGTTAAATATGATGAAAGCACATAAAATAATTTTGACTATCAGCTATTGGCTGTTAGCTATAGGCTGTTTAGCGCAACAGAGCAAAAAAATTCCTATAAACCTCCCTACTATACTAAAACTCGCAGGTGCAAATAATCTTACCATAAAGCAATATGAATTGCAGTATGAATTAAGTGTAGCCCAAATAGACAAAGCAAAGGAATGGTTTCTACCGACACTTTCAGTAGGGCCAACCATGCACTATTTGAGTGGTGCGGTTATGCAAACAAATGGGTCCATATTAAATGATGCAACCCAAAAGGAATTATGGCTTGGGGGAGGTATTGTAGGAACATTAGATTTTAAAAATGGAATTTATAATGTTATGGCTAAAAAGCAACAAAGCGCAGCGGTTGAATTCAATAATCAGGCACAGAGGAATATTATTATTCTGGAGGCTATTTCAGATTATTATGATTTAATGGTTGCTCAATTCAATTACAATCAATTGTTCAATTTGCTTGGCCAATCGGATACGTTATCCCAACAAATTAAAGTGCAGGTGGACGCAGGCATCCGTTACCAATCGGAATATCTATTGGCGCAAAGTAATTATAACCATATTTATTTTGAATTGACCGATGCACAGGTACAGATGCGTAAAAAATCGGACGCACTTTTAAGCATCCTCAATATTGATACAAATGCTCTCCTGATAAGTTCTGATACTGGAATTGCTCCTATGCAAATTGTTTCAGGTTTTGCTGATACGGTATTAACAAGCCAGTATGTGCAAAACCGTCCTGAATATAAAAGTATGCAGGCGGAATTAAATTCCGTGCAGGCGGAAAAAAAATCTACTACGGTCGGGCTTCTTATGCCTAAACTGGAAGTAGCAACCCCGGATGCCATGTTGGGAACATTTGGGGAGCCTTATAATAATAGCTATCGGTTGGATGCAGGTTTATTGTGGGATATTCCCATAGGCAGGATTATTTATAAAGGCGACCTTAAAACCTATAACGCCGAAATAAATATGGAACAGAATGATATGCAACAATTCGGGAATGTGGTGCATCAGCAAGTTACTGATGCAAGGGCGCAAATTGAATTATCTGCCGAGCAAATGAATTTTTCCAGGCAGTCACTTGCTCAATCAAACAAGGCATTAGAACAGAGTATCGAAAGGGAAAAACTTGGTACTGTTCAGCCTTTTGAGGTATTTCAATCGGAGCAATTTTATGTGCAGGCGGAAAATGATTATTTGAAAGCAGTAAGTGATTATAACAAGGCACAATACCAACTTTATGTAGCTATGGGTAATAACTTGTAGCGACAAATAAAAAAGAGTGAAGAATATGGAACTCTTCACTCTTAATTCTTAGCTCTTAGCTTTCTTTGTCGTTGCGGCCGGATTTGAACCGACGGCCTTCCCGAAACCAATTCGGGACGCAGTACACAGGCACAAAATAAAAAAGAGTGAAGAATGTGGTATTCTTCACTCTTCGTTTTTCACTTATGTTGTCGGGGCGGCCGGATTTGAACCGACGGCCTCCTGCTCCCAAAGCAGGCGCGATACCAGGCTACGCTACGCCCCGTTTTCCAACCTTTTTCGGGTAGGTTTACCGTCAAAAGGGGCGCAAATTTAACTATTTTTACTTCCCCGCTATATGAATCTTAAAATATGATTCATTTTACCTGCATTTTCTTTTGCAACTTGGCGTAGTAATCGGGGTCTAGTTTATAGCCTAATTGCTCGGCTATGTGGGCATAACGCACAGCATTCGAGTCATCATTCAGCGAATCGCAGGCGACACTTAAATTATATGCCGCCACAACCGATACCTCCCTATTATTAAGCAATAAGGCATTTTTAAAGTCAACAACGGAGGCTTTTATATTTTCTAAACCGAATTCACATACCCCTTTGTAAAAATAGTAGTAAGGGTTATCTGGCCTGAATTTCAGTAAAATAGTATATCTGCCAAGGGCAGAAGGATATTGCCTGCCCTGCACTTCGGTAAATCCCGCTTCAGCGTAATTTTTCTCTGCATCCGGGTTTAGTTTCATGGCGGTTATATAATCCCGGATGGCTGCATTTGTGTCTCCTAAATCGGACAGGCAGGAGGAGCGGTCCAACAGGGTGCGGTAAATATTGCCACCCTTTTCCAGTGAAGTGTCGTAAGCACCGAGCGCCTGTGGATATTCATTTTTAAATTTAAGTACGTTACCTAAATTATCATACACCTTCGCATCGGCAGAATGAAGCATGGTGAGCATCCGGTAGCACTTTTCGGCCTGGTCAAGTTTCAAAGAATCCAGATAATAATTACCCAACCATTTGTAAGACAGAAGCGCACCGTAAGGATATTTTTGAATAGCATCTGTAAGCAATGTTTCGGCATTGTGCCAAATTTTGGTCCGCTGATAACAGATGTAGGAAAGTTCTCCTGTAACCAGCAACAGGACAGCAACAATGGATATTTTATAGAGTGGAAACCTATCCATAACTTCACCTATAAAATAGACCAACATAAATAGCAATCCGAAATAAGACACATAAGAATATCTGTCAGCCATTATGGCTGCTCCGCAGGAAATAAATTGCAAAACAAAAATTATGTTGGCGACAAAATAACCATATCCGAAAGCGATTATACGGAAATATTGCCTGTTCATTTTCCATGCAAAAAAGAGCGGAACAGCAACTATTAAAATACTGATAACAGGCGATGCATAATAAATCCAGGGCAGGCTTCCATCTATATAACGGTAGGGGTAAGGATAGAAAGTAGAAAGATGTGTTGGGTTAAATAGTTTGGTTACATACATTACAAATCCGTAAGAAGCGTACATAATTCTTTCTCCTATAGAAAGTACCGCAAAAGGAGCAATAGCACCTGTTGCATTTTGGCGGTAATAGGCATATCCGCCAAAAACCAACGATGCGATTAACAAAGGAATCTTTTCAATTAGTACTTTCCTTTCCCATTTCCTGTTAAGCAGTAAATCAATAGCCATCAAGGATATGGGAAACACCACAGCCATGGGCTTTGCAAGGCAGGATGCAATGAAAGCAAGCATAGTGTATATATACCATTTTATTTTGTTTTCATCCACATAACGCAGATAAAGCAGCAATCCTATAAAATAGAAGAAAGCATAGAGCACATCCTTTCGTTCCGCCAACCAAGAAACCGATTCCACATGCATGGGATGAATGCCGAACCACAAAGCGCAAAACCCGGCCATGATTAAAGACCTTTCATCTTTTATGTTGAGCCGCTTGAATAATCCCATAGCTAAAAAGAACACCAAAATAACATTGGCAATATGGATAAGTATATTGGTAAGGTAATAGGTCTTTGGCTCTAATTGGGCAAAATGGTAATTTACCGCCAGCGTCAACATAGTTAGCGGATGGTAGTTGTTTTTGGTAATATCCTCTGTAAAAATAGTTTTCAGGTTCTCTGCCGTAAATGCTTTGATGTACTGGTCGTTGGTTACATACACGTCGTCATCCCAATTGGTAAACAGGTTATCCAGCGAATACCTGAAACATACAAATGTAATTATGCAAAGACCCGCTATCACCCATGTTTTTGGGTTGAGTAAGAAATTTTTTTGCGAACCTTCTTGCAGGATATCCATGTGGGTTTGTTATTGCAAATGTAGGGAAATTGAAAAAGGGACAGGTCGGTTACTTAAATAGCAAGGTGAAAGCCTGCGGTTTTCCAATCCGCCAAAATAGATATGATAAAACTCATGGTTCGGGGATTATAGAAAACCCTACATTTGTCGCCATGAATGATAAATTAGTCTCCCGAATAATCATTGGCGTAACCATCGCCATCCCCGTTGCAGTTACCACCCTGCACTTTTTACCAAAGCCCGACCATGTGCCCGATATCATTAAGCATTGCCCGCTTTTAAATGCTATCCTGAACGGGACTTGTACTGTGCTTCTTATTTGCTCATACATTGCCATCCGTAACAAAAAGGTGGCTCTCCATAAAAAATTGAATGTGACGGCTTTCACATTGTCAGCGCTCTTTCTTTTAAGTTATGTAGCCTACCATTCATTTGGCAAGGAAACCTTGTTCCCACAAGATAATCCGCTAAGGCCGGTATACCTCTTTATTTTGTCATCGCATATAATACTTGCAGCGGTAGTATTGCCAATGGTATTGCTTAGTTTCTACCGTGGGCTCACTAATCAAATTGTAAAGCACAGGAACCTTGCCCGTTGGACTTTGCCTATCTGGTTATATGTTACAACCACCGGAGTTGTGGTCTACCTGATGATATCTCCCTACTATAATTTCTAAAAGTTGTATATTTGCGCCGTGAAAAAGTTTTCCGGCATAGTATTCTTCCTTTTGGCTTCTGCATACTTCACATTGTGCGCAGCTCAATGCTCTGTTTGTGCAGCCGGTGCAGCATCTACAGCCCGCACAAACGGTAAGTATGGCGCAGGTATCAATTCAGGAATTATCTACCTCCTTATAGTTACCTATCTTGTTTTTACCATAGCCGGCATATACTGTATGCGCCAGCGCATACGCTATTACCTGCGCTCGCTCGCTACCCGTTGGCGAATGTTTATAGCTTCTTTCTGAAGGGCTTACGCAGAAAGGAGCTGCAATTTCTTTTGGTTTTTAACTGCCAGATGTTAGGTAAGCTAACGGGGGCTTATTAGTCTCCACCGGGAATTATCTAATTTTGCAGCAATTTTTTAAGGGTTATTATATTTACTGACTACTATTTATGGCACGAATTTTAACAGGCATACAAAGTACAGGCATCCCTCATTTAGGAAATATCCTTGGGGCTATTAAGCCAGCTATTGACATGGCAAATGATTCTGCAAATGATTCGTTTCTCTTTATTGCAGACATGCACTCGCTAACAACCATGCATAATTCGACTATTCTTCGAGAGAATACATATAGTGTGGCAGCAGCATGGCTGGGTTTTGGATTGGATGTTGATAAATCGGTATTCTACCGACAGTCTGATGTGCCGGAAGTGGCGGAACTAACCTGGTATTTGAGTTGCTTTACTCCTTACCCCATGTTGGCTAATGCCGTTTCTTTTAAAGATAAATTAGACAGGCTTTCAGAAGTTAATGCGGGTGTTTTTCTCTATCCTGTGCTGATGGCTGCCGATATTATTTTGTATGATGCCGATTATGTTCCTGTTGGGAAGGACCAATTGCAGCACTTGGAAATTACGAGGGATATTACATCATCATTTAACAATCATTATGGCGAAACATTTGTAATGCCGGAAGCTAAAATAAGTGAGCAAGTGATGATAGTTCCCGGCATTGACGGGCAGAAAATGAGTAAGTCGTATAATAACACCATCAATATTTTTCTAGCTGACAAAGATTTACGCAAAGTGATTATGAAAATAGTTACCGATGCAACTCCTATAGAGCAACCTAAAAACCCTGATACCTGCAATGTTTTCAAGTTATATACCCTTGTAGCAGAAAAGGATAAAATAGAAGATATGCGGCAGAACTATTTTCGGGGCGGATATGGATATGGCCATGCAAAGGAGGAATTGTACCAAACAATTGTTAATAAATTCAAGAATGAAAGGGAACTCTATAACCATTACATGGGCAATAAAGAAGAACTGGATAAAAAGCTGAAAATTGGGGCAGATAAAGCACGAATAGTCGCAAAAGAAACTTTAAAACGTGTACGACAAAAACTAGGGTATAAATAACAAAGCATTTTTACAAAGCGCTCGTCATTGCGAGGAATGAAGCAATCTCTGCTAACCTTGTACTAAATGAGATTGCTTCGTTCCTCGCAATGACGTTAGGATATAATAAAACTGATTACAGAAAAATAT
>CAIWVW010000041.1 GCA_903916255.1 uncultured Bacteroidota bacterium | reverse complement strand
CCTACCTTAGTAGTACTTGTACGGCTCCTGCCACGTATTCATGGGCTCCTGCGGCTAATGTAACGAATCCTAATTCGGCAAGTAGCTATGCGGCTCCGCCTGTAACCACCGAATATACGGTAACCATTACTACCGCTTGCGGCACATTTACCGATTCCGTATTGGTAACTGTAAATTGTTTCAGCGTTACCACTACTTCCACATCCAGTTATTGCTCATCATTGAGCGGAACATCCATGGCGACAGCCACGCTGGGCATACCTCCGTATACCTATTTATGGACTCCCGGAGGTGAAACAACAGCAAGTGTTTCCGGTTTATCCGCCGGAATATATACGGTGACGGTAACCGACTCTGCGGGATGCAGCGTAACAAGTTCGGCAAACATTGGCAGTGATTCTGTTGTTTATTCCGCAACAGGAAATCCATTATACATTACCGCCGGCGACAGCACTTTGCTCACCGCAACCTGCAATGTTTCCGCTGTGTATTCATGGGCGCCTTCGGCATCTGTAACAAATCCAACATCATCGAGTACATATGCGCATCCCGCTACCAATACAGTTTATACGGTTACTATAACTACGCCTTGCGGAACCTATACAGATACGGTGGATATTAACATTCAATGTTTCCCGCTGGCCATGAGCAGTACGCCTTCGTATTACAGTTGCACTTCTTCGTATGACGGAACAGCAACCGTAACGCCATCCGGCGGAACGCCCCCATACACCTACTTATGGAACCCCGGTGGGCAAACAACAGCCACCATCACCGGATTAACTCCGGGAACCTATTCCGTAATTGTGCATGACAATACAGGCTGCAGCGCAACAGCTTCTGTGGGAGTTTCTTCTGCCGCTGTATCGCTTACTGTTTCTGCATTCCCTGCCACCATAACAATGGGCGACAGCAGTTATTTGTCTTCTTCCATACCTGTGGCGGCTACCTATTTGTGGGCACCTGCAACAGGCTTGAGCTGCACCACCTGTGCCAACCCGATGGCTTCTCCAACGGTAACAACTACATACACCCTCACGGCAACTGATACGTGTGGAGTGCTTACCGATTCGGTTACGGTGTATGTAGCAAACTGCACGAATAATTTTAATGAACCAATTTGCATAGTTACGGTAGATACACTAAACGGCAAGGCGATGGTAATTTGGGGAAGGACCAACTCTCCTCCGCAAGGCGGATATGGTTCTTACATTGTGTATAAGGAAAACGCCTCTTCGGTATTTGTGCCGATAGAAAACCAGCCGTTAAATGTGTTAAGCGAATATATAGACACGAGCGCCACCCCTTCCCTTGGCCCTGTAAGTTATAAATTAGCTACAGACGACAGTTGCGGCGAATCGGCTTTGAGCGCGGTGAACACTACCATTTACCTTACTGTTACTGCGGGTGTAAATGTGAATATTTTAAACTGGACGCCTTATGTAGGATTCGCGCCTTCGAAATACCGCATCTTCCGCGGGCCTTCATTAACAAGCCTGGTGCAGATTGATTCCGTTCCAAACACAGTGCTTACCTATCACGATACCTTGCCTCCCGGAGGTTCCCTATATGTGGTAGAGGCTGTAAACCCTTCCAGCACTTGCATACCAACAGCAAGCATACGCCAGCACAGCGCTTCTGTACACATGCTTTCAGGCTCATTCTCCAATGGCTCTGTAAAAACCGAAACAGCCGTTCAACCTGTTTCGGATGAGAATATACACCTGAATATTTTCCCGAATCCAAGCAATGGCTCTATTACAGTGCAGTGGTCAGTGGTTAGTGGTCAGTCTTCAGTTGGGTGCATAAGCGTTATTAATGAACTCGGGCAAGTTGTTTATTCTGAAAATAAATACATGAACAGCGGTTCGAACAGCGAGCAAATCAATTTGGAAAATCTTGCTTCCGGCATTTATTCTTTGCGTATGCAAACCAATAACAGCATAACGGTGAAGAAACTGGTGGTGATGCGCAAGAGTTAAAAGTAGAAAGTAGAAAGTATAAAGTGAAAAGTATAAAGTGAAAAGTATAAAGTATAAAGTAAAAAGTAGAAAGTAAAAAGTAGAAAGTATAAAGTGAACCCCGCCGGAAATGGCGGGGTTTATTGTTTTTCAGGTGTCATCTTAAATTCTTTCGGTGCGTCTTCTTTTTTCGATTGCAGTTTTATGAAGCCCTGATGGAATAGATATTCATAGTGAATGTGATTTAATACGGCGGTGTCGCTGTCTATATCGAAATCGGTATTTTTCTTATCAATCAGCAATTTTCCGTCTTCACCTAATTTTCCCGTAATGGAAGATTCCCAACCCATAGGCGGGTCCATGCCATCTGAGAGTTCGCCCAATTTGTAGGTTATTAAAATGGCATTGCTCTTCAGAACAGAGCAATAAATGTCTGTGTATTCATAGATTGGGTCGGCCTGTTGCGCTGAAAAAACAAACGCCCAAATCAGCAGGGTTTCGTCAGCCATAGGGGTTTCTTGCAAAGCATACGCATTCATTTGGGTAGGCATTCCATCGGGATGGTTATCCATCCATTTTTCCAGGGCGTGGTTCTTTTTTATCGAATCGAGTTTGCAAAAATTGCTGAGCTCGCTGCTGTCCGGGCCTGCAAGCATACCTTCACTACCGGGCTTTACCAGCATCTTCACCTCATTTGCGCCTAATGAGTCATGCCCTTTGGCAACCATCGTCATATAAGCGGAATCGATACTAACCGGAAAGTTTTTGTTGGCCGGAAAATGCGATTGCAGGCTTTTAATTTTTTCAGTGGAATAGGCTGCGCTGAAGGTGGAGTCTTTTGCTTTCAGGGCAGAATCAGTGGCAGTTTTATCTGTCGAATTTGTTTTTGTTGGCCCCGCCATATTGCAGGATGCGGCAAGGCAGAATGTAAATGCAATAGCGGGGAATAGTTTATAGTTCATTGTTCATAGTTATTTCCCGTATTTTTTCATTATTGCTACCAAGTCAACCTTTGAGCAATCGGTAAGGAATTGTTCAGCCATATCCAACGGCATTTCATCGGCATTTTTAAAATTGATACAGCCCTTTTGGAATTTCGCCTTTTTAAATAATTTGGAGAATTTTTCGTGTATCGGTTTATGCATATACATGGGCAATGCATGCAGGGTTATATGGGCTTTTCCGGAACCAAGCGCATAAGCAAAATACGTATTTATTTTATATTGTATCATTTCAGTGCCCATCATCGGAGCTACCTCCGCAGTTATCTTTTTGTTTAATTTTAAAATAAGCGCGTGTATGGATTTCAGCAGCGCTTGTCTTTCGGGAGATTGAGCAGAGATGTATTCGGTTGGTGTCATAAGAAGATGTTTACCGTTCTGGTTCGTCATTGTGAATGCAGTGCCGCAATTATTTCCTACCGCCAAATATTCATAGCGGTAAGATTGCTTTGCAGAGCCCCGCAATGACGTTCAGATGTTTCCACAAATATAAAACAAACCTGCAAATATTCTATATTTGACTTTTATCCCAACCATGAAAAAGAACAAGTTCTGCACAGTAATAATGGCATTAATAGTCAGTTCGCGGGCTTTTGCAATCGACGGAAATGCAAATAATAATTTCACCAGACAGCAGATGGATACGCTGCGCAAGTATCTGTGGCAGCTTCCGGTGAATACCGAGGTGGCCATTGCCATGGTGCAAAACGATAAGGTAATTTATGGCGGAATTATAATCGGGAAAGATTCATTTCATGTGGTGGAGAACCGGGACTCTATTTTTGAAATAGGCTCGCTGAGCAAAGTGTTTACTTCTGTTTTGTTGTCATCATTTGTAAACAGCGGAATTGTAAAAACAACCGACGAGCTGAAGAGTTTTTTTTCTTTTCCGCTGAAAGAAAGCAGCCTGAACGGGAAAGAAATAACGCTCGAAAACCTTGCCAATCATACCTCCGGCCTGCCAAGGGTAGACCCAAGCATGTTTAGTGCCCTGGGTATCGATATGAATAATCCGTATAAAGTATATGATGAAAAAGCGCTCGATGATTATTTGCAGCATAAAATGAAATTGGATACCGTGCCCGGAACTAAATTCAGCTACTCTAACCTTGGTGGAGGCTTGCTGGGTTTTGTTTTATGCAAAAAGGCGAATAAAACCTACGAGGAGTTAGTGCAGGAATATATATTCAGGCCATTGGGAATGAAAAACTCTACCACCAATCTTGCTTTGGTGAAGGGGCGTTTGGTGAAGGGGCGCAACATGGATGGCGATACCGCCGAAAGCTGGACCTTTACCGATGCAACTGCCGGTGCGGGCGCCATACGGTCTGATGCGGAAGATTTGGTAAAGTTTATGCAGGCAAATTTTACGGAAAATAAAGTGTATGACTTGCCAAGGCAAAAAACATTTACGGATAAACCGGGTATGGATATAGGCTTGGGATGGATTATAAAAACAACTGCCGGCAAGGACGATATTTATTGGCATAATGGTGGCACAGGGGGCTACCGCACCTGTCTGGCTATGGATGTAAAGAAAAAAAGCGGCATTATAATTCTGTCGAATGTTTCCTCTTTTCATTCGCAAAATGCGAATATCGATAAGCTTTGTTTTGCATTGCTCCGCTCGCTAAAGTAAACTGCTATTACCGTCAGTAGTATAAAAAGCTGCCATGCGCGGCATTAAATAATTTTGTATATCTTTACTTACGATAGGCAAAGGAGAAATGAGCGCAGGAATAATTTTGTGAGTAAGGCGATTGAATAACGATAATATTTTTCATAGTTTTGCCGAAACAATATAACAAGAGGCGTGTAACACCGCAGTTAATGTAAACTAATTATGGCTGTATATAGATTTAAAGTGTACTTTGAAGACGACGAAAGCGTTATTCGTGAAATAGAAATAAGGTCGACCCAGACTTTCGAGGATTTTCATAAAATAATCCAAACTGCCATCGGTTTCGATGGTGCGCATCCAACTTCTTTTTTTGTAAGTAACGATACCTGGCGCAAAGGCAAGGAAATAATATTGCTGCACAAAAACCATAGCGCCGGGCTGAAAGGCACCTGGATGCACGAAACAAAACTGGCCGCATTTATGGAGGACCCGCACCAAAAATTTATTTATGAGTTTGACCCTGAAGGCGCCAATTGGGTATTACAAATCGAGCTGATGAAAATTATTCCGGAAGCATCTGTAACCTATCCGCGCATAAATAAAAGCGTAGGTGCTGCTCCTGCCCAATATAAAGTTACTTCGCCTGCCGATATCCCGGTGGTGGAAGAAGAAGAAATTGAAGCTGCTATTGTCGATGATGCTGAAGACACATATGTGCATCCTGAAGCAGCGCACGAATTTGATGTTGCAGAAGAAGAGGATGAAGTAATTCCACGCCGTATAGTGAAAGAAGTGGCATTGGAAACTCCGGATGAAGAAACCGAAGAAGATGCTTCGGTGGAAGATGCGGAAATGGTGGACGATGAGGACGAAAGCGCCGAACAGCAGGAAGAAGACTTTGCATAAATAATTAGTAATTAATAATTAGTAATTAGCAATTGAAAGGGTCTAGTTTGAATAGTATTCTGTTCTTAATTACTAATTATTAATTACTAATTACTAATTATAACAGTGCGTTTAGTATTCGCTTCGCAAAACAGGCATAAAATGGAGGAAATAAAACCTCTGTTGCCGGCATCCATAGAATTACTTTGCCTGCCCGACCTGGGTTTTACAGATGAAATACCGGAGACTTCGCCTACACTGGCAGGAAACGCATTGCAAAAAGCCCAATTCATATTCGCTAAATTTAAGACACCCTGTTTTGCCGACGATACCGGGCTTGAAATAGCTGCGCTGGATGGACGGCCCGGTGTTTATTCGGCAAGGTATGCCGGAGAAAATAAAAGCGCCGACGATAATATTGCCAAAGTGCTGGCCGAATTGAGCGGCATTGAAAACCGCAATGCGGAATTTAAAACCGTTATAGCTTTAGTTGGAGTAGGGGATACGCCCTTATTTTTTGAAGGCGTGGTGAAAGGAACGATTACCCGAGAAAAGCAGGGCACCCATGGTTTCGGCTACGACCCTGTTTTTAAACCCGAAGGATATACCCGCACCTTTGCTGAAATGACGCTGCAGGAAAAAAACAAACTGAGCCACCGGGCCCGGGCCGTGAAAAAGTTTGCCGACTGGGTGAAAAACCGGTAATTGCCCAAGGCTGTTTTACCATCTACCGCCAAAATTATACCATTTACTCAATAAATCATACCATCCAATAAATGGCAGAAATTGTAATCTGCATTGCACATATCTTTGTAATACAATAGTGAAGAAATAATATACCCTTATATTAATTTGTAACTACATTTTTTTATCTGTATGTAAAAATTAGATGTATGAAGGAAGCACTGCATGTAATTTCGCTGAATGAGAAAAATAACCTACCCTATGCAGGGCCGGTTATTACCGCTAATGAACATTTGAAGGATTATTATCTTTTCAACCTTTCGGGTGGAAGGAAAAAAGTAAAAATTTTATTGCCCGATATTTTATTGGTGCGGGCCATTAAGGGCGGCCATGCCGATAAATTGCTTTACCTGAAGGGCAATATTATGTATATAATCCGCGGACACGGATTAGATGAGTTAATTAAACTAACCGGGTTTTTGCTGCAGGTGAATAAGCAGGATTTGGTTTCGCCTGTTGCCATTCATTACCTTGACGAGGATGCCATTTACCTTAACAATGTAACGGACAATGGCAAGCCTATTTACATTACCCTCAACAGAACTTACCGCAAAGCTTTTTTCGCTTTTTTCCATTATCCGAATAAAAGATAATAGGAGCGGGTAGTATTCTAAAATTCATTTCGCAGCAGGAAAAGTGCAACTTGATGCAGGCAAACTGCAACACAAGGTAGCTTCAAAAAAAATCGGTGTATTTCATAGTAAACTTGGTGTACTAATTATTAACACACTAAATTTTAAAGACTATGAAAAATCTAAAATTTCTAACAATCGGAACCTGCTTGCTATTGTTGGCAGGGAAGGGGTTTGGGCAGACTAATACTACGTATGGAGGAGCTACTCAAGATGGTCTTTCCTCCTGTTCAACTTATTCAATCGGTGATATAACTTCTTGTCCAGGTGGAACAAATAACACAGGATATGGTGTAAATACATTTGGACCTACTGGCAATACGGCAGTAAACGGAAACGATAATACAGCGATAGGGTTTCAAACAATGTATAATCTCTATAATTGGCCTGCTATGGGAATCGATGGTTTTGAGAATACCGCCACAGGTTCGCAGGCTTTATATAGTCTTACTCAGGCTTGGGGTAATACCGCTGATGGATATCGGGCTTTGTATTATACAGATGGAACAGGTAGTAATGCCGCGGGCAATACAGGTATTGGGATAGCGGCGTTATATTATAATGCATACGGGGGGGCTGTGAACTATCAAAACACGGGCGTTGGAGCGTACAGTTTAAATGGAAATAGTTCTTCAGGCTGCGGGTATGATAATACCGGTATTGGTTATAATAGTTTGAGAAATAATTATGGCGATAGTAATGTAGCAGTTGGCTTAAATTCTTTAGTTACAAATACTACAGGCAATGCAAGCGTTGCAATTGGCCCTTCCACTTTATTCTACAATACGGCGAGCGATAATGTGGCTGTAGGTGGATATACACTTTATAAAAATACTTCAGGATATCGTAATTGTGGGGTCGGATATGAAACAATGTATAATATGACGCAAGGGTATGAAAATACTGCTATGGGTTATGCTGCACTTGCATCAGACCAAGGTTTTGCAGGTGGGCCACCAAATGCCTTTGGAAGCCAAAATGTTGCTATAGGTGCCTATACCTTGCAAAAACTTAATCCCAGCGTGGTTTCTGAGGGAATGAATTGCACTGCGGTGGGGTGGAGTGCTCTTCAAAATTTTAATCCTAATGCAGTTGATGGTTGTACTGCTATAGGTAGTCAAGCATCTCAGAATGACAATACAGGTGTGCGCAACACTTCCGTAGGTGGAAGTGCGTTAAAAAGTAATACCTCCGGCAATGATAATGTGGCAGTTGGTAGTGCAGCCCTCTCTTATACAACAGTGGTGGCTGATGTTGCTGTTGGCAGTGCTGCTATGGAATATAGTGAAGGCAATGATAATGTAGCTGTTGGGTATCAGGCAATGGAGGGTGGCACAACAGCAACAGGTGCAAATAATACCGCAGTTGGTTATAAAGTTCTGCGGGCGTACACAGCGGGTAAATCTAACAGTGGGTTTGGAAATGCAGCCTTGTCTGCTCTTACAACTGGAGACAGTAACACAGCCATCGGTTCGGGGACACTAACTAATTTTATTCAAGCAGGCGTGCCAGCTTCAACCTATTGCTGGGGCGGTAATGTTGCCGTGGGAAATGGTGCAGGCGGAACTTCCAATGTTGTAAAAGATTTTGATGATATGTTTTTAGGTATACAGGCAACTAAAGCAAGTTCTCTTACTTCTGCAAATATAATAAGTAATGCTTCAGCCATTGGCCCATATTCCCAAGTGTATTCAAGCAATGAAATGGAACTGGGAAATAATAATGTAACCGCTGCAATTGGACTTTCAGGCGCTCTTCCATCTGGAATGGGGACAACGAATCTTGAAATAGCCACCGAAAATTCACCTTGGCCAAATAATTGGAATGCTCAACCACTTGCACAAAATTATTATTATGTTGCGGTGAATCCAGCTACTGGAACGACCGGGTTGCGATTCCATGATTTAAATTCTAAATCTACCCCAGTTGCCTTGAATAATTCAAATTTTACTAACATAATGGGTGTAAACCCTGCTCCACAAGGGGTATTAAGTGTAGATGGATATGGAAATGTGATTTATGTAGCTCCATCATTTACTGCAAACAATGGGCTAGGGTATTGTTCATCAGGAGGTCTGACACCCATGACTGATAATGGCGGGTATAACCTTCTTTCAAATGCAGGTTCGCCATATAACTTCTATTTTGCCGGAAACGGGAGCCAACAGTTAGGGGTTGAAGATGTTGTAATTGGAAACCCATGCGGGTATACACCTCAGGCAAAACTGGATGTATTGCAAAATTCCGGTGCAACTTCAACCGCGTCTCAGACTAGCATAGGCATTTATGTTGAAAACGATGATTTGTCTGCTGGCACTCAAACATCCCCTTATCCAGTGATTGGGTTAAAAAGCTACCTGCCCCCTCCTTCGGGTTCAGAATTTTATAACGTTGCAGGTTGGTTTGAAGCAGATGATATTGATACAGATTCCCAATACGCAATATTTGTACCTCATTACGGCGGAATAGTCAGTGTTGGATTTAATCTAGGAACATTTCCAACTTTTAGTTCATTGCCTGCTTTAATGTATGTTAATGGCGGCATCGAAACCGGTGGAAGTTACATCTATTCCGATTCAACACTAAAGAAGGATATAACATCTTTTAATGATGGAATAAAAGTGATTCGGGGTTTAAAGCCTATTAACTATAAATACAATGGAGTAGGTGGGCTTGATACCCGAAATAGCTACATCGGATTAAAAGCTCAAAACCTGGCAAGCGTTGCGCCTTACGCAGTTAAGAAATCAGTAATCAAGAAAAGTGATAAAGATGGAGATACTTCAACTGTTTTAAGTATTTATGAACAAGCTGTTTTATATACTGCAATTAATGCTATTAAGGATGTGGATTCAGCGGTAACTGAAAACCATAACACGGAAACTGTGAAAATAGAAAAGCAACAACAAGTTATCGATAGTTTGAAAACTGCATTGCAAAGCATGCAAACCTGCCTCAACCAAATCTGTTCGCAAAGTTCAAACCCGAATATTCAGGGCGGAATAAATGGAAATATCAGCAATACGCAGGAGGTTAGCTTGTCGAATGCCGATGCACCTTTGTTGTATCAAAACATTCCCAATCCTTTCAGCACAAGTACCAAAATTAATTACTATCTGCCTGAAGGAACACTGGGCGCCACGGTTATTTTCTATGATAATTATGGCAACCAGTTGAAAGAAGTGCAACTTAGCCAAACAGGCAATGGAACAATTAACCTAAATCCTGAAAACCTTGCTAATGGAGTGTATTCATACAGCCTGGTTGTAAACGGTAAAGTAATAGATACCAAGAGAATGATTTTGCAGAAATAGGCCGAAAGCCGTTTGCTAATTAGTAAGTTTTAGCCCGTCCGGATGAAGCCCCCGGATGGGCTTTTTTTATGTCCATTACAAAATACCCCTTTTGCGGTAGCTGCCATTTCCTCCATTAATTTAATTTTGCCGAACTTTAAGAATCATATATACATAAATGGAACGAATTAAAATAGTTGTTGCGGGAGATAATTACTTGTTTACAAAAGGGATGGAATGCCTGATAGAGGAATCGCTCCTGTTTGAACTCGCCGGAACCGTACTGAATGAAATTGAACTGATAGACAAACTCAGCAATAAACAGGCCGATGTGTTGGCTATCGACATATCCTCTATAGGCTGGAGCGAGGATATACTTAAACGGGTTATGAAATATGTTCCGGGCCTGAAGGTGCTGGCGTTTAATACCGTTAAGCAACGCAATGAAATTTCGGTGGTGCTGGGCAGCGGAGTCACCAGCTACCTGCTTTTGTGCTGCGATAAGGCTGAAATTACCGAAGCCTTGCTTAAAACGGCTAAAGGCGAGCGTTTTCTTTGCGGAAAGGTGCTGAATGCACTTATAAATATTCCTAAGCGCGAACTTGACGGACATGATGCCGGATGTCCGCTCTATTCCGTTTGTGCAGGGGTAAATATCAGCGAGCGTGAAATGGAGATTATACGATATGTATCGGAAGGATTGTCGAACCAGGAAATTGCCGACAAATTATTTTTGAGTGTGCATACGGTTAATACGCACCGCAAAAACATTATGAGCAAACTGGGCATAAATAACACTGCCGGGCTGGTAATGTATGCCGTAAGGAACCAGCTGGTAAGCTGACAGCATAAAAAAAGGTTGATTTTTTTGCAAAAATTCCCACGCATGTTTCTATTTATATGCTGCACTTTTATGCCCCGTAAGCGCTGATTTGCAATCAGTGCTTAACTAATGGTTTAATTTTCAATTAAATTCTTTCATCAATTTTTATTGGGCTTTGCTCATTGGCACACTGTAGCGAATAAGTTACGGAACAAATGCATTATAACTACCACATAAATATATTGCAAATTTGTTAATAAAAGATTAATACACTTTTATTTCCGTATATCAGTTTTATTTTTACATTTGTATGGGTAAATACGTAAGTAATGAAAAAGATTCTCCTCTTATTTCTATTTTTCAGTTATTCCCTTTTCACCCTCTCCGCCCAATCATGGCTATGGGCAAGGCAGGGAAAGAATCATACTACCCAAAATGAGGGAGATGCTATTGCAATAGATAATCTTCATAATGCCTGTTTTACAGGAACTTTTTCAAACGATACGCTGGTATTGGCGACAGATACCTTGTTAATAAAAGGACCAAGCCGACAGGCTTTTTTACAAAAGTATGATGAAAATGGTAATTTGCTATGGGCACGGACTTCTGAAAGTAAGACGAAAAGCGGCGATGGGACTTCTCCATTAGGTACCAATTCTGTTGGCTTGGCTACCGATTTTTATAATAACATATATATTACAGGGAACTTTTGGGATACTGAATATTTTCAATCTTCTGTATTGGAAAACCAGTATAATGCGCTCGTATATGTTACAAAATATGATGCAAATGGCAATGTGAAATGGGCGCAACAATGCACGAGGGCAAGAGGAAGAGGTAATGTAAATTGCGGACAAGGTCTGGTATGTGATAAATCTGGAAACGTATATGTTACAGGGTATTTTGGTGATACGGTTAGTTTTGGCTCCTATACTTTAAAAACGCAAAATATAGGTACTTTTTTAGTGAAATATGATTCCAATGGGAATGTAATTTGGGCAAAACAATCAAATAGCAGCAATTATTACAATCTAAGTCATTTCATAACTATTGACAAATTGGGATATATTTACATTTCAGGATGTTTTCAGAATACAATTATTTTTGGTACTCAAACACTTACATCACCTTCTTTATATGATTCCTATATTGTAAAGTACGATTCTAACGGTAATGTAATTTGGGCAAGGCAATCAACTCACACAGGTAGTCGAAGTTATGCGGAGGGGTATGGTATTTGCACCGATAAGGAAAACAATATTTATACAACAGGCTTTATAAATGATTCGGTAAAATTTGGAGCTACTACTTTAATATCTGCAAGAAATCAATACTATTCTATTTATTGGGCAAAGTACGATAGCCGCGGAAATGCGCTTTGGGCTAAACAATCGTATGACCTAGATTTAATGGAATGGGATGGTTGGAGCATTAATGTAGATACTTCTGAAAATTTATATCTCACTGGTTTCAGAAACACAGTCCTTTATAGCAATGCAAAAGTAGTATTTGATATGGATACTCTTAAGCAAAATGACGCAGGCAACCTATTTCTATTTATTAAAATGGATTCTTCAGGAACGGTCTTAAATGGCTATCTTTTTCAATCTATTCCTGGCTACGGTGTAGTGCAACCGCTCGCGGTTGATTCTTCGGGTTGTTTCGTTTATTATGGTGGAACAGTTGATACCTCTGTTGTTTTTGGAAATGATACTGTTGGAACATCTGTTAACCCCAAACCCAATGAGGTTAATTATCCCTTTATAGCAAGATGGTCAGATGGGGAATGTTTAATAACAACAGGAAATAAAACAAGAGAAAGCCCAAATTTCAGTATAAATCTTTATCCCAATCCTAATAGCGGAATTTTCACCCTCGTTTGTCGTTCTGAACGGAGTGAAGAATCTCTACTACTTGAAATTTATAATGTATTAGGAGAAAAAGTGCTAACCGAGCCCCTTCCCTCTGCGCAGGGTGACAATCGCATTGATATTATTAATAAACCAAACGGAATATATTTATATAGAGTTACTAATCTACAGGGCAATTTGATTTCATCAGGCAAATTTATTATCCGATAAAAACAATTAATCCCCCCGTAAGCGCTGATTTGCAATCAGTGCTTACCTAATGTTTTAATTTGTAATTAAATTCTTTCATCCCATATTAATCAAATGAAAGTTGTTGAGCTAAGCCAAACAGGTAATGGCACATTAAATGTTACACTCGATAATTTAACAAGCGGTATTTATTCATACAGCCTTGTTGTAAATGGCAATGTGGTTGACACAAAAAGGATGCTGCTTCAAAAATAAAACAAGAGTAGTCCCGATAAAGTCGGGGGTTTTGCAAAAATGATGTGGAAATAGCTGCGCCGGATTGTAATGGAAAGCCCACAGGCTTTGCGAGGACTTGAAATGGAAAGCCGGTGTATTACGCCCGAATCAGGTAAGGGAAACTAAAACCGTTAAAGCAGCATAAAACACAAGGATGGAGGCCACGATGGATATCCTTGCAAGGGCATTGTTACCGGCTATAATTTGCCAATAGTCCTTTAAGGCGGTATTTTTTTCCTCGAATGTCTGAATTTGGATAGTCGTTCTCATTATGGACTTGTGGTATTTGCTTTTTAGAATTTATACCGAATTAGGGCCTTTCAGGTTACGTAGAATATAAAACGAGCAGGCAAAGGCAGTTTGAATAGAAGGCAGGGGTGTTTATAAGTATCAGTTATACAATAGGATATAATGGTTTTAAGTAAAGGACATGATTATTGTCAGCAAGGCAAAAAACAGCATAATACACATAACAATGGAAAACCTTTGCCTGGCAGATTTATCAACCACTTCATTCCGAAAGAATCGAATAGTATTATTCATGCATTAAAACAATATTAAAATATTACAGGTTGCGAATAGATTACTGCAATATAACAAAATAATCCAATAAGTCTAACTGACTTGCATCAGCATTTTAATGCTTTTAAAGGAAAAGGGTCATCTTTTAGGTACTTGTACTGTTTGTATCTACCTATAATACAGTGTGTTTTTAACCCCTGACAGGCTAACTAAAAGAATAACAATATTTTTTTAAATGACCGAAAATTAATCACCGGTTGGTTGTATTGCACTGGTTTCCACCATCAGCATCACGGCTTTTTTAGGCGCCCTCGGGCGATGCATTACACCTTTGGTGATAGTTACACCCTGACCGGGATTCAGTTCAATGGTTTGGTCCTCCAAATCGATTAACAGCTGACCCTCCAGCACAAAGAAAAACTCATCATCGTTATCGTGCTTGTGCCAATGGTATTCACCTTCTACAATACCCACACGTACAACGCTGTCGTTTACTTGCGTTAGGGTTTGGTTGAACCATTTATGGGTGTATTCCTTCACCATTTGCGGAATGTCAATCTTCTCCAAATGTTTAAATTTGATATCGAGGTGGGTGTGGTAGTGGGTGTAGTCGGGTTGCATGATTTACTATTTGATTATAAAGATAGGAGTTTTTCGACGAGAATGCCGACGTCGGTGTAAGGGTTATGTTCCCAAAGCCTTGTATCTCCTGTATCTTTCCAATGTTTAATAATTTGGTTACCATGCCCAATAGCTTTTTCAGTAAGGGGGCTAAGTGTATTGTAATAATCTTCAGATTTTTGATAACCATTAATATGTTCCTTAAGCCGCTTACACATAGCATCGCCATCTTTAACGGGGGCTGTGGAATATTTAAAGTGCAAATAATACCATAATTCAAAACACGGGCTTGAAAAAGCGACATTAATTTTCTTGGCCTTTGCCCTGTCAAATGATTCCGGATGTTTAGTGTAACCATCCTTGTCAAAGACAACCCAAACCTCATCGTATTCATTATCTTCTCTCTTGGCAATTTTCATTAGCGCGATTGCCTCATCAATCAGTTCCTTTGCAGTATTTATTTTTGTTTCATGAACAATAATCCGCAACCCTGTCGAACGCTTACTTTTTAATTTATCCGCTCTTAAGGAATTGAAATAGTTGGGTTCTGTTTCCGTGCCTTCGCATAAAATCAGAATCCTTTGCCGTATCGGGCGTATTTTATCGTAACGCCTGAAAGTCATTCTGGTTTAATATTTAATTCTTGAATAATAGGGATTGCTCCAAATCTGCCACTCAAATACCATTTATCAATCGGAATATCCTTGCGGACGTCCTTCTTATCAAAGCTACCAAGAGAATACAAATCTGTCATACCCTCGTTGTTCTTTTCTGTAAACCAAATTTGGTCTCTGCGGAAGATCTCACTAGTAAGCAAACTCACATCGTGAGTTGTGAAAATTAATTGGGCATTTTTAGGGTTGCTATTTTTATGAAAAAGTTCTATAATAAGTCTACTAAGCAGTGGATGTAGGCTGTTATTTATTTCGTCGAACACAAGGGCTGCTCCGCTTCTTAAAACATCAATGATAGGTACTGCCAATTCGAATAGTTTTTGAGTTCCGGATGATTCCTGGCTTAAGGCCCAAATAACGCGTTTTGGTTCCGTTTCATCACTGGTATAGTGAATCACATCTGTTGAATATAATTCAGATAAAAGACTTGAATACATCATATTATTCGGAGTGGACATTTTTTTAGGAAGCTTAGATTCCACCTCGGTTAGAACCTTCAGTAAATCAGGTGAATCTTTGAATACACCACCCGATTCATTTTTTTCAACTTCAATACTATTAATTCCCGTATCTGCCAATTTCAAAATTTCAGTGATAATGTTTTTTAAATCGAGGTTATTCACTAATTTTCGTTTTGAATACCCTTTCCAAGCAATATCACCCATATTCATAATGAATTGATTAACAAAATAGCTGTATATGGTTTGCATTTGCTCATAATTACTATTTGCAGCTTTTGAAAGCAGTAGATTATTTTTTAGTAGCTGATCTTCCAAAATCTTTTTTTCTCCTTTAAAAGCACTACTAAATACAATTTTTTCTCCTTTCTTTCTTACAAATAATTTGGTTTCTTTTCTACTAGTATATGAAGAGAGATATTCTTCCAAAATTTCCTCTTCATTCATTTTGAACCCATAAATATATCTTATCCCATCTAGAGCAATAAAGTCCATTTCAAAAGAACTAGGTTCATTTGTTGAGTTTTTTAATAACCGGAAGGGTTCATAAGGTAATTTTTGCTCGAATTTATAATCTGTGGATTTTTCGATAAACTCTTGAAATTTCTTTAATGCCTTCAACACATTCGATTTCCCTGATGCATTTGCCCCATAAATTACTGCCGATTTAAGCAGGGGGATATTCGGGTAATTTGGATGATAAAAGATATTGTCAAGTGTGGCTTCTTTTCCGGTCAGTTTGGCAGCCATCATGCTTAAGGTTACCTTATCATAAATGGACCGGAAATTCTGGACTGAAAACTCAATAATCATGCTTATTATTAATTAGAGTGCAAATATAAGCATAAAAAATGTAGAAAAAGCACAAAAAATGGCTTTATTTTATGTTTAATACCTGATTACTCCCCCTTCTCCTGCTTCCAGGTCTTATAATAATTCGTTTGTTTCCTCCTGAATTTAGGCACCGACCTTAGCGGTTCGCATTCTTTCAATGTGTTTTGGAGTTCTTTGGGCAGGCGTTGATATATTTCGGTGCCGAGTTTTTTCCAGCCTTTCATTTCTGCGCTTACTTCTTTAATTATTTTGGCGGGAATGCCTACCGCCAGCATCCCCTGTGGGATAACCATATCCTCGGGCACAAAGCACAGCGAGCCTATAATGCTGCCTTCGCCTACATCGGCGCGGTCCATAATTACGGCATTCATACCCACGAGCACGTCTTTGCCGATATGCGCACCATGTATAATGGCGCCATGGCCAATGTGGGCATTCTCTTCCAGTATTACCGTTACACCCGGAAACATGTGTATGGTGCAGTTTTCCTGCACATTGCAACCGTCTTTAATGATGATTTCGCCAAAGTCGCCGCGGATGGCTGCACCGGGGCCTATATATACATCTTTGCCGATAATTACATTGCCTGTAACGCTTGCCTGCGGATGCACAAAACTCGATTTGTGCACGACCGGTTTATATCCATTAAATTCGTAAATCATATAAATGAAAAATTAAAAATGAAAAGTGAAAAATGAATTCATAAAGGTTTAGTGGTTTTAACAGTAGCAACCAACATTGCTGTTAGTTCCCTGGCGTCTTTAACTAAACTCTCATACATTTTCAAGTCAATATAGTCTGTATCTTTGAGTAATGACAACCAATAAATAGTTTCATTTGCCTCTTTTAGCGCCATGCTCATTTTCGATCTGAAATCTGCCTTACTTTGTCCGAATTCGGCCTCACAGATTAATGCTCCGATTCCGGTACCTGAGCGCAAAACCTGTTTACTCATTACAAATTCCTTTTTTTCGGAAGTTAAAAACTTGTAAAGATTTATTATTCTAATTGCAAACGTATAACTTTTAGTTTTTAAAGGGTTTTCGCTCATTTTTCATTTTTCGTTTTTCATTTTTCATTTACGATGTCTGTTCTTGATTTCGTTTTTCTCTTTCATTTTCCTGTTTTCCGTAATCATCTCTATCACTTTTTTAACGCGGCGTTCTTTCGTTTCAACCTGCACGGCATCGGCAATATATTCAGCATATTCGCGCTTGTGCGAAGGAGCCATCTTTTCAAAATACATTTTAAGCCCGCTGTGTTTATTGAGCGCGCGCATCAGCTCTTCCGGAACATCTACAGGCACCTTTTTCTTTTCCGGTTTTACGCCCTGCTTGTTCAATTCTGCGGCCTCTTTCAAGTATTCGGACACTTTTGCGTCATCTATCACCGATGTTTCAAAAAAGTTAATGCTTCGGTTTCCGGTATTATCGTCGCCATCGTTGAAGAGGGCGTAAGGGTCCTCCATCAGACTGCCTTTAAAAAACACCAGCTTAACATGCTTTTTGAAGCCCCACACGCCGCAAACCATCCCATTTACGTTGAAGTTAGGGCCCCATTTCCAGTCTTCTTTCACATCGGGCAACGCCTCGTGGATAAGGGTGCGCAAGTGCATACAAAATTTCTTTTGAAAGCCCGTGAATTCTTCAAAGGCCCGGTCTATTTCTTTAGATGCGTTAGGATTAATGTTGGACATGGCGATATTTAAAATGTAAAGGTATGGAATTATTAAAATTGCCCGGCTTCCAGCTGCCCGGTTAAATTGAGGATATGAAAAAAATGCTTAATTTTGTCATTCAAAACAAGATACTATGGAAATTACAATTATCAATACTATCGGGATTATCGGCTTATTGCTAATTGGTGCAATCTTGCTCAGCAAGCCTATGGTATTTTGGTTTCCCAACGGATTCCACATGATGTCGGTGGAAGCCTATCAAAAAAGATATTCTAAAATAGTGGGCGCTTCGCTGATTATTCTGGCGTTTTGCGATTTGGCAAGAATTATTAAAGGCTGACAACAGTTCCTTTCGTTAATTACTTGCAATAATTATATCTTGACAGAAGGTGAATAAACCGCATACGCGGGAAATACTTCTACTTCGGGCAGGATACCCAGAAAACTGGTTTTAGCAACACCTTTCATAAGCCGGTCGTGGCTAAAGTTTTCAAAATGTTCCGCTGATTCCCACATATCGGTAATATGTAATGCCCCGCCGCTGAACCCTGCTATGTGAAGCAGAAGCCCCACAGGTGGCTCTCCCTCCCAATTTACATGTTTTTTTACTTCTTCATATTGCTTTGGAGAAACTCCGTTCCATTTCATTTTCATAATTACTTTCATTTACAGTGGGTTTTAAGGTACATACTTTTAATATGCATTTTAATTTACGAAAATAATATAAATTGTAAACGACTTAATAATTGCCTGTTTTTTTTTAATGCATTTACGCAGCCATCAGGTCGCATTTACAGTTTGCTAACTCCCCATTCTATAAGCCTCAGGAAAAGCATAACGGCAACTGCCAATACAAAACAACCGAGCGTTAATCCGGCAAGGCACAGGGTAATTTGAAAAGAATCTCTATAATCCAGCACCTGGCCTATGTACTCGTTTTTGCAAACCATAAGCAGCACGGTAATTACAACCAAATGCATCCAGTTTCGTTTGAAAAAGTGGAGTAATATATGTTCCTTTTTTTGGGGAGTTTTTGGCATGCTTTACACTTTTTCTATCACCGCTGCATAGCCCTGCCCAACACCAATGCACAGCGTTACCAAAGCATATTTTTTGTTTTGCAAATGCAACTCAATCGCAGCAGAGTTAAGTATCCGTGCGCCACTCATGCCCAGCGGGTGGCCTATGGCTATTGCACCGCCATTCGGGTTAATGCGGGCATCATCATCGGCTAATCCCCATTGGCGTATGCAGGAGAGGCTCTGCGCTGCAAAGGCCTCATTCAGTTCTATAATATCTATTTTATCGAATGTTAATCCTGCTTTTTTCAGGGCTTTGTTAGATGCTTCCACCGGGCCGATGCCCATAATGCGTGGTTCTACACCCACTACGGCTGATGATATTATCCGCGCCAGCGGTTTTAACCCATGTTTTTTAATTCCGCTTTCCGATGCGATTAGCAAGGCTGCTGCTCCATCATTCAGGCCCGATGCGTTGCCTGCGGTAACTGTTCCCGTCTTGCGGAAGGAGGGCCTTAATCCTGCCAAGCCTTCTAAAGTGGTGGCGGGTTTTATAAATTCATCGTTGGCGAAAACCTTAGGGTCGCCTTTCTTTTGAGGAATGGTTACGGGTATTATTTCCTTTTCAAAACGCCCTGCTGCTGCTGCTTTGGCAGCTTTCTGCTGCGAGTTGTAAGCGAATTTATCCTGGTCCTCGCGGCTAATTTTATACATATCGGCAAGGTTCTCGGCTGTTTCGCCCATAGCATCTGTGCCATACAGTTCCTGCATTTTGGGGTTAATGAACCTCCACCCGAAACTGGAATCGAACATTTGCGCATCGCGCCCGAACGGGGTAGATGTTTTAGAGATTATCCAAGGGCCGCGGGTCATGTTCTCTACACCTCCTGCAACAACAAGGTCCGCATCGCCGCAATGAATCATACGGGCGGCATTAATGCTTGCACCCAAGCCCGAAGCGCACAAACGGTTCACCGTTTCCCCCGGGACGGAGTAGGGCAGGCCAGCCAGCAACAAGGCCATACGCGCCACATTGCGGTTGTCTTCGCCGCTTTGGTTGGCGCAACCGAGTATTACATCGCCAATATCGGCAGGGTCCACCGAGGGGTTCTTTTCCATCAGTTTCTTTATTACAAGGGCTGCCATATCATCGGTACGGACAGGTGCGAGCGTGCCGCCAAAATTGCCTATTGCCGTGCGGACTCCGTTAATTATAAATGCGTCTTTCATAAAGTGGTTGTCAGTGGTTAGTGGTCAGTGGTCAGTATTCAAATGCATGGCAAAGTTATAAAATCGGCTTTTAACATAATAAACTGAACATATAATGCCATCATGTTCAGAAAAGAAGTAAAAACTGGACATGATATATTGATTGCATCAAAAACTGAACATGTTTTGGGTATATGTTCAGAAAATAATAAAAAACTGAACATGAAATGTATTTTGTATCAAAAAATGGACGTATATTTGCAACGTGTCCAATAAATGATAATAAACTGAACATATAAAAATGGCTCAATTCGACCGGAATATTCCCTACAATAACCTGCCACTATTGCCTCCTCCGGCAGATATACTCGATAGTGAAGTGCTTATGAAATGGGGGCTTGCCAGCAGGTACCTGGCTGAATTAAACAAGAACATCCTGCGGCTGCCCAACCCTGCCATGCTGATAAACACCATAGCGTTGCAGGAAGCAAAAAGTTCTTCGGAAATAGAGAATATTTTTACCACGGAAGATGAACTTTACAAGGCTATTTCCGATTCGGTGAAAGAAGCAGGGGCAAGCCCGCATACAAAGGAAGTGCTGCGGTACAGGGAAGCTTTGTGGGCAGGCTACCGTACTATTATGAAGAAAGGGGAAATGGATTTAAAGGGTACTATCGCCATTTACCAGCAGGTGAAAAATACCACGCAAAAAATCAGGCCGCCACAATCAAAAGTGATTATAAAAAGGGGGAACAGCGAATTGCGTCCGGGTGAAATAATTTATACCCCGCCCCGGGGCGCGGGGATTGTGGAGAAGAAAATGCAGAACCTGATAGAATATCTGAATGGCGATAAAAAAGACAAAACTGACCCGCTGCTGAAAATGGCCATAGCGCATTACCAGTTTGAGGCGATACATCCCTTTGATGACGGAAACGGCAGGACGGGAAGGATATTGAACTTATTATATCTGGTAAACCAAGGTTTGTTGTCGCAGCCGGTGCTGTATTTAAGCAAATACATAATTGAACATAAGGATGAATATTACTTCAGCCTTCAGTCGGTTACGGAACGGAAATCGTGGAAAAGGTGGATTGTGTTTATGCTTAATGCTGTGGAATATACAGCAAGGTACACCAACAGGCAGGTGGATGAAATTATTGACCAGATGGCCGAAACGCTGGACTATGGCAAATCAAAAATTAAATGGTACAACAAGGAAGTGAATGAAGCATTATTCGCGCAGCCATACATAAAACCTAAAACGATTGGCGAAGTGTTGGGAAGGACAAGCAGAACCACTTTGTCGGGCTACACTTCGCAGTTGGTGAAACATAAAATACTTTCCGCCAAGGAAGACGGCAAGGAAGTTTACTACATCAATAATGATTTGATACGGATTTTGGAAGGGAAATAATATTTTAATATTCAGGATGTTATGGTTAATTTTGAAATCAAGCCGAAATTCCGGCTGACAAAAATCATGCGAAAAAATGACCAAATACTCCGCTGTTAATGGCATAGGTCATTGTATTGAACCCCCTGTTTGAATTTACTTTGCATCATCAAATTTAAACGAGATGCATAACGAACTATTACACACACTTACCGTTTGGTTTACCCATAATTATATGAACGGTGGCCAACTGGATGTTTCCCATTTATTGAAAACCCTTTTCATGGTTCTTATTGCATTGCCTCTTCCGATTTTGATATTAGCCTCACCCTTTATGTATGTAACTTCAAAAATACGTTCATTCATCTTTACCAAGGAATAGTTTGTTTTTTTTCAGAAAGAGAATCCGCTTTGTGTAATGCATTGCGGATTTTTTTTTGTCATGGGTCGGAGCACAACTTGGAAATAGAGAATACTTATAAAAGGGTTTACAAATGCAAAACTAAGCCAACCGTAATTTCGGCACTGCCATAAAGCATACTTATGGCGCTGCTTTGAGAAACGATGGTGCCATTAATACTCACATTGTAATAAGGATATGTTAAATAACTTGCCGAGTAGGCCAAATTGGCCGCCAATCCCCATGTTGTGTTAAACTTCCGTTCAAAGCCAATGCCCATGGAGTAGCCTAAGCTATTCGAGTTTTTAAAGGCGTCGGTTTCTGTTATTCCCATTACATTGATTGTTGTTTCAGGGTAATTTGCCACCATATATCCCGCCAGCGCATACACACGCAAAAGGGTGTATTGCGATGGTGCTACCTCATATGATACGCCGCACAAAACATGCCATATTTTAAACCCTCCGCTATATTGAGTATTAGTTACAGGATTATCAGAATTATTCATATCAAGGCCTGTTTTTATCAGCAAAGAGATATTACCAGATACCCTAACTCCCCCTGCAACATTAGCATGTGTGCCGGTTTTGGCGTAGCCTTGAATTTGATTGGAAGCAATAGTATTGGTGGCCGTTCCATAATTATCGGTTGGTAAATTTATACCATAATTAATGGAGATAAAAAAATGCTTTTTGGCAACAGAGTCTTTCGCGGAAGTATTGGGATGGTTTGTTACTTGCCCCAAACAAGCCTGTGAAAATAAAACAAAAAGGAGCAGGGTTCTTTTCATTAATTAAAAATACAGTGCCTTGATTATGAGTGCAAATGTAAAAAAAATAATACTTGCAGGTTGTTTTTTCCTACAAATGAAAATTGAGCCCTGCGGAAAATGTGAGGCTGCCGTATGACATAGAAACGGGGTAGGGGCTGCTGTACCTGCCTGATGTGGCGCCCGTATATATGTAGGTAAACGAAGCATAGTTTACCAAAGCGCCTGTATAACCAATGGTTGCTTTTATCCCTATCAGAGGGGAAAGTCTTTTTTCGAAATCGGAGGTGAAAGAATAAGCAATTGTATGTACCTGGGGAAGTATAATTTCGAAATAATTGGATGGCCCGGTAATGTAAAAATCGGGGTAATTAATGGATAGCATTCCGGTCATAAATTTCAGGCAAATAGTGGTGTTATCTTTTGTGTCGAAATTTATAAAAGGCCCACCCATATATTGCCATATACTATACCCTCCGTCAAAACTAACCTCCGGACTATGGTTGTGCGGTACAAGGAAAGAATTGAACTTTTCCATGTCAATTGTATTATAATTGAATACAACTTTTCCTTCCACGCCCAAGTGTGCTGTAATAAAATATCCTGCATCGGCAGAAGCATGAACTCCAACATTAGCAAATCCACGGACTTTGTTCGAGTCTTTCTGAGTCATGAAAAAATTAGCAGTGTCTTTAGTGCCAAATCCTGCATAAGGCGAGGAGGCTCCAATATTTACTGAAACAATAAACCGCTTTAATTTCACCGTGTTTTTTACGTGTGTTGTCGGTGGCTGTAGTTCACTCTGCCCCAAACAAGCCTGTGAAAATAAAACAAAAAGGAGCAGGGTTCTTTTCATTAATTAAAAATACAGTGCCTTGATTATAGGGGCAAATGTAAAAAAATAATACTTGCAGGTTGTTTTTTCTTACAAATGATAGATGAGCCCGATAGAAAAATCGAGGCTGCCGTATGACATGGAAACGGGGTAGCGCTGGTAGTAGGTACCGGCTACGGTTCCGCTATAGGTATAGGTAGCGGTAGGGTAATTTAATTCGGCCCCTGTGTAAGTAATTCCGCCTGTAAAGCTGAAGTTATCATCTATCTCCTGCTCGATGCCTATACTGAGGGAGTAAGCAAAATCGCTGGCATTGGAGAGTTTAAAACTAATTGTTTCAAGGCTGTTTGATACCGAGGCTGTTGGATAATTGGCATAGATACCGCCCAGCATGCCTTCTGCACGGAAGGAGGTAGCATCGCTAATGGGCAGGCGTATAAACGCGCCGCCCATAACCTGCCAGATGCTGTAATTGCCGCTAACGCTGTAGTAATAGTATCCGTTAATAATACTGTTAAGTGAATTGGCATCGAATGTATTAACGCTGTAGCCCACTTTGGCAAGCAGTCCAAAATTCTGGCTTAAAAAAATCCCGCCTTTGGCGTTTATATGGAAACCCACATTGGCAAAGCCTTTGGCATGGGTCGAGTCGGTGTTGGTTGGTATCATGAAATATTGGTTGGTATCTTTTTCACCAAAGCCGCCCAGCGGAATGGAGATACCCAGATTGAGTGCGATAAAATATCTTTTCGCGGGGATAGAATCTTTAAAGCGCGCATAATTCTGCGGCTTTGGCGATGATGCAGGATTGCGGGGCATATAATAATCTTGCGCCTGACACCAATAGGTGAACAGAATAAACATCGGCAGGAATATACGTTTGGCCATTTGGATTAAAAAAACAAAGGTAAGTATTCAGGTAATAACTTTTAACGTATCACGTATCACTTTGAATTTTACCATTCACCGCCAAAAACATACCATCTACTCAATAAAACCTACCATTCAATAAGTATTGAAATTTTGAACTGGTTTTTATAGTACCTTTGATTAGCAAATGGTTTGACGAAATGCTTAGTCTGTTGTAATTTCATGCGTATGAAAAAAAATGTACTTGTTTTACTTGTAGTTTTCAGCTCTTCGCTATTCACTTTTTGCAAGGCGCAGTTTAACGTGTATCATCCGTTTCCGGATAGTAATGCGGCTTGGGGAGAAACAAGTTATTGGCTTTGTATGACCTGCAATCCTATTGATGTAGGGCATAACGAATTTGATTATTATGTGCGGGGCGATACAGTGGTTAATGGTAAAACATATAGTAAACTCAATATTTCCGGAGGCATTGAATATGATGACTTGGGAAGTACAGTTTACCAATGCTATAATTATCTTTTTTGTTTATTACGAAACGATACGTTATCCAGGAAAGTATATGCTTCTTTTAAACCTAATTATGGAAAGGATACATTGCTATATGATTTTAATTTGAAAGTTGGAGATACTTTACCTATGTCTTACAGTAATATTTCTAATAATTTTTTTGTTTGTTCTATAGATTCAATTTTAGTGGGTAGCACATATAGAAAGCAGTTTATTATTTCACAAGACAGTGTATCAATTTATTGGGCGTTCGATTCCATTACAGAAGGTATTGGAAGTTGGCTTGGCCTTATGGAAGATATTTATCCGCCGTTTGAGGGAGGATGTAATATAAATTGTTTTGAGGACTCCACTATTGTATTTCCCGCAGGTGGATGCACTATTTTTCACACTTGCCCGGAGAGTGCTATTCATGCCATAGGAAAACCGCAAACTACTATTTCCGTTTACCCCAGTCCGTCTGCGGGTGTGTTTACTATGCGGTCGTCAGTTGTCAGTGGCAAGTGGTCAGTCGAGGTATATAATATTCTTGGTGAAAATGTGTATTCCACCAACTATCTTCCACCCACTAACCACTATTCCCTTGATTTATCTGCCCAGCCCGATGGTATTTACCTTTACCGTGTTATAGCAAACAGCGGTGAACTTATTGGAGAAGGGAAATTGGTAATTCAGAAGTAAATAATGAAATGAAAATACCCTTCAGTAGTTATCAGATGAAATATTTCATTATTTTTGGAATTAAAAATAATTCATTAAGTCAGAATAATTGACCAACTAATTACATCCCCATGAGAAATTGTAAAAGCCGGTATGTTTTATTATGCATGTTAATAAGTTGTTTTATGCCATTAATAACCAACGCGCAGCACGACAGCATAAAAGGTATGGGGCTGGGGCTTGAAATAAACACGATGGGCAACAGTCCTTATGTTGATTTTAATTCTGTGCTTTATTACGGATATACCGGTGCCAGCGGCGAAGCCGGAACCACTAGCAACAAATCTTTTTCTTTAGGTGTCAGAGGCTACTTTGATTTAGCTAACAATTTTTCGCTTAAAATAAGAGCCGGAATACGGAGCAGCAATGTTTCTGTAACCATATCCGACACATCGGGCAGCAGAAGTTCGGCAGTGTTGAGCGAAACTCAAAATGGTTATTATTTGGTAGCCGGATGCCAGCAAAACATCCGCATCAATAAATTTACGCATTTACATGTTGGTCTCGATTTTGATTTTACATACTATGCCAACCTCGTCCAAAGTATAAATTATAATCAAACATCCAGCTATTACAATGGCTATACATACGTTACTTCCGCTTATTCCGAAACAGATAAGTACACCACACCCGGTGGTGTAACTTTTGGTATTGGCCCTGCTATCGGATTCGATTTTAAATTGGGAAAACATATTTCTTTAGGCTCTGAAGCTACGGCGGCATTGCTGTATGAAACACTGGGAGGCCAGCAAACATTTACGGAAACAAATTCGATGAGCGGCACATCTACACAACCGTTTAACTTTTCTTTAAAAACAAACGGATGGACTGATTCCGGGATAATTGCATCAGTTTACCTGATGCTTGCACTTTGATTTTTGCGGGAATAATAACAAATGGTTCAGCCCCTTAAAGTAGCCCCAAAACGGACAATGTTTTTTAATTTTATGAAAAAATATATCTTTGTGCTATAAAAAAATAGATAACCCTGTTATTGCCATGAAAAAAATAGCCTTAGTAGCCATCGTAATTGGCTTGTTTGCTGCGTGTAAAAAATCGGATACAACTACGCCAACCAATGCAAGCAATGTAACCACATCGGGAAACCTATCGAACCTGTTCAGCTTTACAGGTTCCGACGGAGGCAACCCCTATGGCGATTTAACCTATTCGAGTGGTGTGCTTTATGGCATGACGCAATATGGCGGCCCTAATGCCAACCAGTATGGCAACATTTTCAGCATTAATGCCAATGGTACAAGTTATACCGACTTACATGATTTTGCCAATACAGACGGGGCTTATCCTTTCGGCGACCTGGTTCTTTCAGGCGGCGTATTATACGGAATGGCTGTAAATGGCGGGGCTTCCAACAACGGTACCATTTTTGCCATGAACACCAACGGTTCCGGTTTCCGGGTAATACATACTTTTTCGGGCGCGGGAAGCGATGGCAGCCAGCCTACGGGTTCAGTTATAGTTATTGGCAGCACCCTTTATGGCATGACCACTGCCGGAGGCGCTTTTCAGGCAGGGAATATATTTTCGATTAATGTAAACGGTAGCAATTACCGCAGCCTTTATAATTTTAACGGAGTAGGAACAGGGGGCAACCCCAACGGTTCCCTTACCTTATCGGCCACCGGCGACACCCTTTTCGGAATGGCAAGGCTTGGCGGCATAGACAGTGGCGGTTGTGTGTTTTCTATCGATACCAACGGAACCGGTTTTACCTTACTGTATAACTTTGGCGGAGTCAGCACGAACGGGTCCACTCCTGAAGGCAACGTGGTGCTGCAAGGACATACACTATATGGCATGACTTCTGCCGGGGGCGCACACGGCCATGGCTGCATTTTTTCACTTAATACCAACGGAACCGGCTATACCGACCTGTTCGATTTCAACGGTTCTTCCACCGGAGGCGCACCGCTTGGTTCGCTGGTTATATCAGGGTCTGCCATGTATGGCATGGCTTCCACCGGAGGCTCAGGATATGGTGTGCTGTTTTCTATTGGAACAAACGGAAGCGGTTATAATGTGCTCTTTAATTTTGCGGGTGCGTTTGGCTCTACCCCAACCGGCTCGCTCATTCTGGAGAACAACTTACTTTACGGCATGACCAGTCTGGGCGGCGCCAATTCTGAAGGAATGATTTTCAGCTACCAGCTTTAGGTCTGAGCCAGACAGGCAATTAATAATAACGGCTTGATTAAAGGACTGCTTAAACGTTACTTGCCCAAGAAGTGCATAATTCGCAGATATGCGAGGCTGACAGGGGAAATGCAGGTTTCAATTTACAGAAATTTACTTTGTTTTAAAACCATGAAACATGATTTTACACCCACTCAAATGGAAAAGTAACGTGAATTTCAGGAAACGCTTTTTACCCTAAGGGACGCGGCAATTTGTTCGGAAGATTTGATAAATCTTTCTGCATCATTGTCTTCAAAGCTATAGATAACGCTCAAAATGTTGGAAGATTCTTTAAAGGCCGATTTTTTGAATCCAATTTTTGCCGATTTTTTGAACCCGCTTTTTGCCGATTTTTTTCTGTTTGCCATTTTACTCATTAATTACAATACAAATATAAGGATTATTTAGTGATACGTTCTGTTAAACAAATATAAAATTAAAAACATGTTAACTTAGCTCCCATTGAATCAATAACCTTCGGATCATTATGTACGGGAACATTTGTGGATAGTTTCAAAAAACCCTTGAATTCTTTGGGGTGAAAGGTTTTTAACCTGTAATAGGTAAGTATAGGGTCATTGCCATATCCATCAAAAATTAGCGCTAAGGGAACATACCTAAGGGTTTTTTTATACCTGTTATATGCCCTGCAGGTGGCAAGCTTCCTGTCAAGGCTAACTAGAACCAGGTGGACATCATAGTGTAGTTTTTTTAAGCCCTCGGCATATGCCAGTATGTTCTCTTGCGTTTTTCCAATTTTTACGATGACAATATTTATTTTTTCTTTTACGCATTTACTGTATAAAGATTCAAAATCGGAAGGCTGTTTTTTGAACCCGCCAAAAACAATAGCATCTGATTCATCGTGGGTTATGGTTGCACCAACGTCTTTTTTTTCAAATTCCGGAAGCTTTCTTTTGGCATAATCGGAATCCAATATAACAGCCCCATAATGGTTGGCAATAGTATTGGCAACGCCTGATTTACCCGAGGCAGGCAACCCAATAATTACAAAGGCCTTACTATTTTTTTTCAATTCCTTTTTAGGCAATGCCAATGCGCCACCTTTGCCAAGTTTTATATGTTCATCATTCGTTGCTCGCTTTTTATGGAATAATTCATGAACAATTCTTTTCCGTAACTCCCATCTTTTGGCATCTGTAGAATAGGCAACATTTCTGAAAGCATCCGAATCAATTGTAAATTGATTATCGTTGAGTATCTCAAGACTCCCTTCACACTGAGCAAGTTCTTCTACCATGATAGGGTTAGGTATTTCTAACGCTTGTTCCAAAAATGCACGCATTTCTTTATCTGTAAGCAGTGGCCGGGCATAAGGGTTACGGGTACTCATAAGTTGAATTATTGTGGAATAATATATACAAATAAATTTCAAATGTACTGAAATTATCTAATTACAGGTATTAAAAGAATAGCATGTTATGTAAGTTTTTGAAATAGAGGAAACTCATTCGGCTCTGTCTGCGACGGATTGCAGCGGATACCCGGCAAATGCATTGCATGGCTGTTATGCCTGCGGAGGAGCAGTGGAAAGTTGCTGTATTTACGCCCATGAAGTTTTAAAATGCTGTACTTTAAATGGATTGGAATTTTACCGCATGCTCTGTCTCCGGTCATTTGTTTCGGTAAATAAGTACATTTACATCCTAAAAAATAACTATTCCCCATGAAAAAACTATTTACGCTTTCTCTTTTCACTTTCACCTTTTCCCTTTTCACTCCTATGTGCAACGCACAAATTGTCGATTTGCACGACTTTGCCGATACAGGCTCAGTAGGGAACACCAATACGAAATTCCCGATTTCTACCTTAACCCTTTCGGGGAATGTATTATATGGTACCACCGAAGAAGGCGGACCGTCGGGAGAAGGACAAATTTATTCCATTCATGTGGATGGCACGGGTTTCAAAGATTTGCTCGATTTTAACGGAACCAATGGCGGAGCTCCTTTTGGTCAACTTATACTTATCGGTAAAAACCTATATGGCTGCTCAGAAGAAGGCGGAGCTAATTTTATGGGAAACATTTTCCGGATAGATACAAACGGAAACGGATTTACCGATTTATATGATTTTGCCCGCGCCACAGGCGGTGTGCCAAGCAGTTCGCTGTTCCTTTCGGGAGGCAAGTTTTTCGGCGCTACTTTTCAATATGGCCCCGGCGACAGCGGAGTGGTTTTCTCGGTAGATACCAATGGAGCCAATTACAAAGTACTGCATGGTTGCAGCGGTCCGGACGGGAACCATCCTTCAGGCGGAGTAACCGTGGTGGGCAATAAAGTGTATGCCCTTTGCCAGGATGGCGGAACCAATCACTATGGAACACTTTTTACGGTAGATTCCACCGGAAACAATTATAAAAGCCTTATCAATTTTACGGGCGCGAATGGCGCCAATCCCGATTATTCGCATGTTACATGCGTGAACAAAACCCTGTGGGGAATGACATACAACGGCGGTGTTTATAATCAGGGTTGCATTTTCTCGGTAGATACAGATGGAACAAACGAAAAGACCCGGGTAAGTTTAAAGGATTCTATTGGCAGCTATCCGCATAATTCATTTATGCTGTTGGGTAAAAGATTGATAGGTATGATTACCAATGGCGGGGTAAATGGCGACGGGTACATTGTTGCCATTGACACCGATGGAACCAACCTTACCGATTTAGCCGACTTTGACGGCATCAATGGCCGCGAACCTTTAAGCGATTTGATACTTTCCGGCGATGTATTTTATGGCGTTACCTGGGAGGGTGGTAGTAAAGTAGATGGAAATGTTTTCAGCTTTACATACACCGGTTTGGGAATACAGCAGTTGTCGGTAGCAAATGGTAAGTGTTCAGTTTATCCGAACCCTTCAAGCGGTATGTTCACTGTTCAGTCATCAGTAGGCAGTGGGCAGTGGTCAGTCGAAGTTTACAATGTGCTGGGAGAAAAAATATACTCCACCCATTCACTAACTACTAACCACTGTTCCCTTGATTTGTCTTCAAGCCCAAGTGGCGTTTACCTTTACCGTGTTGTAGCAAACAGCGGTGAACTTATTGGAGAAGGAAAACTGGTAATACAAAAGTAGAAGGAGGCCCTGCTGGCTATTACAACTAAAAAAGGAGAACAGCAATGTTCTCCTTTTTTTATGCTGTTTTGCGTCACATTACGTCACACTTTTACCATGTTTTAGGAAATGTGAAAAACAAAGAATACACTAATTTATTGATTGAACAAGAGGTATGTATAAGCATGTCATACCGGTGGGAATAAAAAGAAAAAGGTTTGCTATAATTTATTAACGAGGCAAGTGCGGTAAATGTAATGCATGTTATAGTGCTTTAGAGGTAAGGACACTAATTAGCGGTGCCGGGGGAGAGGGGGGGCTGGCATATAAAAATACCGGGTTAAATCGGCTCAATTTATGCACGGTTTAAAGGTTATTTACCCACGAAATGAGACGGAGCGGGGAAGGGGCAACTTTGCAGGTTCTAAGGAAAAGATGATGGATAATATTATGAATTATTACTTTCGTTCCCTTTCTAAGAAATTTTTAACATCCATTTTGAAGTCTTCAAGTGAGGTAAATTGTTTGTCGCAATTATTAGTAAGTCTTTGCCAGTCTTTTTTAGGTAGTTTCTCCATGTCTTCATTTACAACCCAACCTCTAAAGTTTAGATTAGCCTTTCTATATTCAAGGCAACAAATAGTAGCTAATTTAGCTTTATTTGAATCTTTAACTCCAAATAAGTAAACTGGGTGTCCGTTAGGCATGAACTGATAATCTGCTTCCAAATCGTCACGTCCAGGAATTGGAAGCACTTTTTTTTGAGGGTGAAAATCTTGTAGCTCAGTATCTATAAATCTATCCAACTGTTCAAAAAACAAACTCTCAATAACTTCTCTTTTGAAATAACGCATACTTCCAATCTTTGCATAGGCTTGGGTAATGTGCATTATGTCAGTAAAAATGGTTGTTGAATTTGTTTCCATTTTTATATTACCATCGTCTTCAGTTAATTTGTTTTCATTCAATATACGTTGTAATATAGTTTCCTTATTAGGAGTGTCTATTTCATAAGAGTAGGAAAGGCGCATAAGGGTTTGTCCAAAATCGCAAAGTTCATACTTATTGCCAGATTTAGGAACAATAAATACATCAATCATATCTCCGTCTTCATGATAGATAGGTAGATATAATTGGAATATTCCAGGTCGTCTTTCCTCAATCTTAACTCTATGGTTAAAGTCTGCTTGTATTTTGTCTAATATCTCTTTCATTAAGAAAATAGGTCTAATCTTGGAGGTGGAAAATATTTTAAAGCATCGCCACTATTTACATTCACATAACGCAAAAAGAATTGAATAGCCTCTGATAAGGTTGTATAGTCATTCGTTTCTGTCGCTTTATTTGTAGGGTCTAATCCATTATTAATAGAAAATGCGGTTGCTTGGTGAATATGGCAATGTGCATGATGAGGAAACTCAATATGCCCACCATGCATTCCATTAAAGCGAAGTAATTTAATTACTCCTTTTTCCTCTTTAGGGTTATAATCTAATCCTATTGAAAAGTTTTCCGGGAATTCTACCAGTTCTCTTATAAAGCAATTAAAATGATATTGACCATCTGACGACTTTAGGGTAAACGAGTCTCTAAAGCTCCCTCTTTCAGGCTTCAAGCCCTTAGGAACTGTTACAATTTCTTTTTGGCAAGAAATAAGTTTTTTAATATCAGAATCAGTATAAGCCATAAGCCACAAAAATACAATTTTATTTATTGTACTCAACTTTACATTAACAAGCTAAGCAAAGTTAATTTTTTTCAGCACATATTCAAATATTTTAGGCCTATTTTTGCTGCTGTTGATAACTCCATTCTAGCAAGCGCTCAACTTTACTTGGGGCTAACATACTTTCTGTTAAATTTAGACATTATCTTCCCCAAAACTCATTAACCATCATTTGGCACACATTTGCCACGCAACTTAATTGCAACAGTTGTTTTTTAATTAGTAGTTATTGGTTAATAATTAGGAACCAGTATGTTATGGGCATATGCTGCATTTAAAATCTGTATAAAAGTGTTGCAATTAAGTTAATGTAACATTTATTAATATTCAGTAAAAGAAATAAGCATAAATTCGGAAAAATTTTAAAACTCCTCTGTATGAAAAAACTCAACCTATTTGCTTTTAGCCTTTCGTTATTAGCAATAACTACTGTTAACGCCCAATTTTCAGATATCCATGATTTCGGCAGCGGCACGGATGGCGCCAATCCTTATGGTTCGGTAATAACCGACGGAACCAAACTATATGGAATGACCAATGATGGCGGAACAGCCGGATTTGGCGTAATTTATTCATCTAATATGGATGGCAGCGGATATTCGGTTATCCATAATTTTACAAACACAACCACTGATGGCGACGGGCCTATTGGTTCATTAACCCTTTCGGGTGGCGTATTATATGGCATGGCACACGGTGGCGGGCTTTATAATGAGGGCATCATTTTTTCCGTAAATACGGATGGCAGCTCATTTGCCGATATACATGATTTCTCGCTGGCAGCCTCTGATGGCAGATACCCTACCGGTGGAACATTGGTTATTTCGGGAAGCGCCATGTATGGAATGACAACCTATGGCGGTTCGCCCGATTACGGTATTGTTTTTTCGATGAATATAAATGGCAGCGGGTTTTCCGACCTCCATCAGTTTACCGGGGCAACAAACGATGGCGCATTACCATATGGGTCTGTAACCCTTATAGGCAGCGTTCTGTATGGAATGACAGAATACGGCGGCGCAAATAACAATGGCATGGTTTTTTCAATTAATAATGATGGCAGTGGTTTTACCGACCTTCATGATTTTACCGGAAGCACCACCGATGGCTCTTATCCGATAGGTTCGTTAACTGATAACGGAGGTGTTTTAATGGGAATAACCGCTAATGGCGGCACTTCCGGCGAAGGTGTTATCTTTTCAATGAATACCAACGGAAGTTCTTTCACCGACCTTTATAATTTTGACGGCTACCCCAACGGTTCATATCCCTTGGGCCAATTGGTAATTTCCGGCAGCACCATGTATGGTGTAACAAACGGCGGAGGCGCCGATGGCGAAGGTGTTCTTTTTTCGGTAAGCACAAGCGGTACTTCATTTAACAAGCTTCACGATTTCCAATTTGGGGCCGGGGATGGATACAGCCCTTATTATGAACAACTGCTGCTTACCTCGAACAACCTGTATGGCACAACGTATGCCGGAGGACAAAATAATTACGGCATAGTATTCGATTATAATCTTGCGTATTGCACGCTCGAGGCTGTTGCCAATGAAACTACCGGTGTAAGTTGCCGCGGAGGCAGCAATGGCAGTGCAACTGCAAGCCCTGCGTTGGGTACGCCGCCATATTCTTATTTGTGGAACAATGCGCAAACCAATGAAACCGCCACGGGACTTAGCGCGGGAACTTATACGGTAACTGTGCAGGATGCAAATTCGTGCAGTGTTACGGCAACTGCAACCATCACGCAACCTACTGCGCTTACTGTGCATGCAGGTGTTGTAAATTATGCAACCTGCAATGGTTTGGCTAACGGAAAGGCGGCAGCAACACCTGCCGGAGGCACATCGCCATTTACCTATTCATGGACCAATGCGGCACATGCGGTAATAGCTACTGCACAATCCACTCCGGCTACTTTAAGCGCGGGAAGTTATACGGTAACCGTACATGATTCATGCGGAAGTTCGGCCAGCACAAGCGTAAGCATTACACAACCTACGGGAGTTCATTCCGGTATTTCTTCTGTATCTGAAGTGGGATGCAACGGCGGCAATGGCGGCAAAGCCACAGCCACCGCCTCAGGGGGAACATATCCTTACAGTTATTCCTGGAGCAGCGGAAGCACCCTGGCAACTGCTACCGGGCTTTCAGCCGGAACATATACAGTTACGGTAACCGACAAAAACGGATGCAGCGCTACCAATGCGGCTCCTATGGCTACTATTACACAGCCTGCAGTTTTATCTGTTAGTTTAGCGGGCCCGGTAACCGAAGCATTCTGCCATAGCGGCAAAGGAAGCGCATCTGTTACGGCTACCGGTGGAACCACTCCTTATACATACACATGGACAGGCGCATTAAGCACTACTGCAAGCTGCACAAAGCTTACTGCCGGAAGCTATACCGTTACCGTGAAAGATAAAAACAGTTGTTCGGCAACGGTGGGCTTAACCATAACCCAGCCGGTTGCCATACACGACACCATTGTATCGTCTTCAAAGGTGAATGTGCTGTGCAATGGTTCTGCAACCGGAAGCGCAACAGTAGGAGTGAAGCTGGGTACGGCACCATACACCTACCTCTGGACCAACGGGCAAACTAATGCAGCGGCTACCGGACTTAGTGCAGGTATCTACTCGGTAACAGTTACCGATGCCAACGGTTGCTCCAGTTCAGCTTGTCCATTGACAATTACCCAGCCTGGCGATTTGCGCGATAGTATTGTAGGTTCAAGTTGCAATGATAATTATATAACGGCTACCCTTGGAGTGAAAGGAGGCGTTGCCCCTTACACCTATGCATGGTCGCCGGGAGGTGGAACCAAGGCTACATTGACTAACCTGACTGTAAATACATATACCATTACGGTAACCGATAAAAACCATTGCAGTATTGTTTACATTACTTCTTTAGTATGTAATTTGCCAACGGTTAAAGAAAAGGATGATAAAAACAATAGCGGCTGCTGCGCCGGATTGGATAACATCACCATCTACCCAAACCCAACATCGGGACAGTTTACAATTACAGTTGAAAGTGAAAAGTTGAAAGTTGAAAGTAATACTGTAGAGATTTATAATATGCTTGGACAAAAAGTTTACACTGAATCCAGCATTCACGGGCCACAATCCACTATTAACATATCTGACCAACCAAACGGAATTTATTTAATACGCATATTAGATAACAACGGCAATTTGGTTAGCCAGAAAAAAGTGGTGAAAACAAATTAAATGAAAAACTAAAAATGAAAAGTGAAAAATAATCAGCAACCGCTAAATTATTCATTTTAAATTTTTCATTATTCAT
>CAIWVW010000040.1 GCA_903916255.1 uncultured Bacteroidota bacterium | reverse complement strand
TAGCGCCGCATCCGGTGCAGTAATAATCGCCTTCTTTCACCAATTTAGCATTGCATTTGGCGCAGGTTCCGGGCTTATCCATGCTGGCATTGCATTTCGGGCAAATGTACTTGGCCTCGCTTTTGGTTGTTTTGGCTGTTGTGGTTGTTCCGGTGCTGGTTTGAGCAAATGCTGCTGTAGCCATACAACCAAGAAATGCGGAGAGAATCATTAACTTTTTCATAGTGTTTATTTTGTTTGTTTATTATTAATACTTGAAGAGGGCTAAAAATCACCCAACCCGAAAATTATTTTTTTTCAGCCTCTTTTTTCAGTTGCTGTATACACTTGTATTTTTGGTTTTGGGCCGTATGTGCATTGGCATAGCCTTGTTCTTCCACTATTTCATCTATTTTCTTGTTGCGGAAAAACATCATGTTCAGCAGCCGCTGGCAATGCGCCGATATTTTAGCCATTAACGAATTCACTTTCTTTTCCTGTGCATGTTGTTTGGCATCTCCAACTCCATGCAGTTCATCAAAAACTTCTTTTACCTCTATATTGGTAATCCGCTTTGCTTCGCGCAAGCGCTTAAGCCAAAGGTTGCTGCTAATGGAATAAATGTAGGTTTTTAATGAGGACGTAAGTTTGAAATCATCCAACGGAACTTTCTCCAGCAAAACAATCACTGTTTCCTGGAAAATATCTTCGGCATCGTGCACGCTGCCACTATTTTTTAATACAAATTGTTCAACTGCAGGATAGTAGAAACGGTAGAGGATAGAATAGGATTCACTGTCTTTATTCTTAAGGCCTGCAAGGGTTTGCTGGTCGTTTAAGGCTTTTGCATCATTCATACAGGGGGCTTTATGGTGGGTTATATATTCCTTAATACCCAAAGAACGGATTTATCACCCGCTCTTTCCAAAAATTAAATTACGATGTGCAATTTAATACATAATTTCTAATCTGCCTTCCCCTTAAAAAACGGTACCAAACAGAAAAACGCCAGTGCGGGGAAAAAGTGCATGGGTATTACCAAGCCGGGAAATAATTCAGGATTTTTAATATCCAATGGCAGCGTCATGCTTATAGGGCTTATGATGCTTGCAAAAGATAGCGAGGCAATTACTATATTAAGAATGCCTTTCCAGTTTTCTTTGTTGAACCTTTCAATTGCCCAATAGGCTATTGCCATTAACATGCACCCGAATATGGACGCACCGGAAATGGAACCGAGGTTGATGATTTTATCAAACTCGGTTCCTTCGGCGGTTTGGTATATTTTGAAATATAAAACACCTGCTATTGCAGCCAATATACCTGCACTAATTCCGTGAAAAAATGCTTTTTTCATTGATGATTATCCTTTGGTAACCGGAACGGAAACATCAATTTTCAAATCGTTGGATGCGTGTGCATTCATGCCTTCATCGTTTCCAACGCCATAGTCCATACGGTTAACACTGAAACTACCGGTGAAGGTGTTGTTGGCAAATGTAAACGGTATGGTAATTTGCTTAGTTACTCCGTGCATAGTCAGCGCTCCTGCTGTTTCATAACCGCTGGCGGTCTTGGTAACTTTGCTCGAAACGAATGTAATGGTCGGGTATTTATCGGCATTAAACCATGTTTCGTTTTTTGCCTTCATATTTTTCATGCCGTTGCCTGTAGCAATAGAATTAACATCAATAGTGATATTAAACTTAGCAGAAGCGAGGTCTTTTTCATCAAATGAAATGTCGCCTTTCACCGAAGTAAATGCGCCGGAAGGGTCGGGGCTGGTAAACTTTACGGAATAGCCGCTTGCTATTTTCCAGTTCATGGATGAGAAAGTTGTGAATGCAGAAAACAACATGGTTGCTGCAATGGCCATTGGGAAAAATATTCTTTTCATGTTTTAAGTTTTAAATGTTTTTGCAAAAGTGCGGAAGAATTACCAAAGGTAGCTTAATATAGATTAAGAAATCAGGTTATTCTACTATCAGATTCTTAAAAAAGCTTAAAAGCCCCATTTTAGACGGAGGTAAATACCATTGCCGAGCGGACGATAAGTTGCACCCTGTTGTGAAAAGAATGACTGACTGATTAAATCGAGCACCCAGTTATCTGCAATGGAATAAGTGACTGTGGGCAGAATAATAATTGAATTTCCTGTTGGCGAATACATTGCGCCCAAGGAAGCTTTCAGGATGGGTGTGAAGGAATATGAAATTTCCGCAAACAGGGTATATTTAAAAGGAAAAATATTTTTTGCGGAAAGCGATTCTGTTGTTAAGGCAGCTATATTTAATATGCTGTCGTTACCTACGTTATTGTACAAAGCTGAAACAAGCACATAAATTCCATTTTTAAATCCATAGTCGAAAGATAAAGTTGCGGCAATCACATTGCTGTCTGAAAAATGCCGGTAGGGTGTGAAGTAGGATATTTCTCCTTTGAATCCGGCATTTTTAATATTTCCGGCCCAGCCCAATCCGGCAGTATAATCTTCATGATAAATACCTGAAAATAGTTGGAAGTCGTAATTCCATTTATTGAAATGATACATTAATGCGCCTATATTTTGTTGCGGTATTCTACCCGGGCTTACACCAAGTTCCAGCGAAGAGGAACTTGTTAAAGCATATTGGATACGTGCGGCATCAGTGCCGGGGCGTTCTTCATAATCGAAATCAAAATAGTTAAATGTATTGAATATGTCGTTGGGCGTCCATACCGTGCTGATTCCCCAATTGATGCGCTGCCTGCCTATAATAATATCCCATTTACCATGAAGATACTCTGCACTTGCACGGTCGATAGTACTGTTTACCAAAACAGAATTCTGGTTCACCCAGTTTTTAGACAAATCAATTGTTTCGGTGTTGCCTGTAACAAGTGATGCAAAGCCCGGATAATTTTGTACCAGTTCTCCATAATATATTCTGTTGCGAACCTCTACCCTGAAATTAAAACTGGAACTGGGTTGGTAGCGAAAATTAAGCCGATTATGAAAAAGGTCCACTGTTTCCAAATCAGTTGCGCTGCCAGCAAAGCTTACCTCTTCTAAATATTTTATATAGCCATTTACCGTAAACTTGTGAGGATGTTTTGTAGAATCATTTTGCGCAAACAAATGATTGCAAAGTATAAAGTTAATAAAGTAAAATAGAAGGAACTTTATTGTTGTAGAAACCTTATGAAATTTAGAAACTCTCATTGTTTTGTATCCGATACAATTTTGCCATCTACCAATGTAACTATCCGGCGGGCTTTATCGATTACACGCTGGTCGTGGGTCGAAAAGATAAAAGTCATTTTGTCTTCTATATTCAGCTTGGCCATTATATCCAATAAATTTGCGGTCGATTTAGAATCAAGGTTTGCCGTAGGCTCATCAGCCAGAATGAAACGGGGTTTGGATGCAAGCGCACGCGCCACTGCCACCCGCTGCTGTTGTCCGCCGGAAAGTTCCGTAGGTCGGTTTTTACTTTTATCTGTAAGCCCAACTTCTGCCAAAAGTTCTCTTACACGCAGGTCTCTTTCCTGTTTGGTTTTTTTCAACATCATCATAACAAATTCAATATTCTCGGCAGCTGTAAGTACGGGGATGAGATTGTAAGCCTGGAAAACAAAACCGATATTATGCAGCCTGAAATCTATTAATTTATTTTCGCTCATTTTGGTTATATCCACTCCGTCAATTTTTACATCACCGGTAGTTGGATAGTCCAAGCCTCCAATAAGGTTTAGCAGGGTTGTTTTGCCTGAACCTGAAGGCCCTACAAGGGCTGTAAATTCCCCTTCTTCAATATGCAGGTCCACGCCATTAACAGCATTCACCGGAACCGTATCCGGATTATATATTTTTGAAAGGTTATGTGTTTCAATGATGTTATTCATAGCGGTTAAATTTTATGGATGGCTTCGGCGGGTTTAAATTGTAATGCTTTTATGGCAGGGTATATGCCCGAAAGAATAGCTGTAAACGCAGTCATCAGGCTAATAGGCAAGAACATGGAGGTTTGTAATTCGGGATAAATAATATTACTGAAACCAAAAGAGGATAATGCCTGCGAGAAGGCGGATAAATCTATTCCGTGTTTGGAAAGTAAATGTACGGATAGAAGTGTAAGCAATATTCCTGCCGGAATGCCAATACAGGTTAGCATAAATGATTCCAGCACAACCATAATAAATACGCGGGGTTTGTTCATACCGATTGCCATCAGCATGCCAAACTCACGCTGCCGTTCTAACACAGCCATAAGCATGGTATTAATAATGCCAAACATAAGCGCGAGCAGAATTATGCCGATTATAATATACATTATTTGGTCGAAGAGGCCATTTAACATAGCCATTTCCGGTGAAAGTTCGGACCAGGTTTGCACTAATAAACCGGGATATTCTTTTTTATAAAATGCTTTTATAGTATCTGCTTTTTTACCGTCTTTCAGCATTATGGCAATTTCGTGCACTGCGCTTCCGGTGCCCAGCAATTGACCCATTTCGTTGGAATTGGTGAACACCGTGATTTCATCGAAACCGGAATTCCTTGAGCGGAAAATTCCCGCAATGCGGAAAGAGCCGGCCGTTAAATCTCCGCTTTTCGATTGGAAGGTGAGTACAATTTTACTGTGCAGTTTTACACCTAACTTCTCAACCAGCTTTTTCCCTATCACTATTTCGTTCGGCTTTCCGGAAAAGTAAGAACCTTCTGTAATATCACTAGAAATGCTGCTGATGGTTGTTTCTTCAGCGGGAATAATGCCATGTATTTCCACACCTGCTGCGGTAGTGGAAGAAGAAATCATTCCGGTGGTAACTATTCTTGCCGAAACGGCTTTAATTGCGCTGTCCTTTTTCAATTGTTCAGCAAGAACCGCTGAATTCTGAATAGTGTCATTTACCCCTTTATCGTCGGGAAACGCAGGATTGTGAATTTGAATATGTGAAAGCTGCGTTTCAACTGCAATATCGACTTCCTGTTTTGCAAGCCCCCAGAAAAATGCCATCAGAAACATGCCTGCAAATAAGCCGACAGCCACTGATGATATGACAACAATGCTGCGCATTTTATTTCTCCAAATATTTCTCCAGGCTACTTTAAAAAGCATACTTAACTGTTTATGGCTGCAATTGCTTTAATCTTATGAATTTTGAAAATGGCATACAGTGATAACACAATAGCAATAACCAACACCACATATCCCTGTATAATGAAATTTGAAAAATCGATGTTGGGTTGTATGATGGGCTCGAAATTAAATTGCTCACTCACTTTTGCATAATCTCCGCCCAGGTGAATAGGGTGCAAACGGAAATATAGGACAATAGGAAATGCCCCTATAATGCCAAATAGGGTTCCAACTATCGACATCATTACCATTTCCATTACCACTATTGTAGCTAATATTCCTTTCCGCATTCCTATAGCGATAAGAATTCCAAATTCATGCATACGTTCATTCAGCATCATTAATATCGTGCCAAAGATTCCGAAGGCTATAACCAGGTAAAGTATTCCCGACATAATTACATTTTGCCCCATTTTAAGCTGGAAAAACTGGTTTATTTCCGGAATCATTTCTTCCCACGTCATAACATCGTAACACATACCTGTGGTTTGTTTTACAATTCTATCCTTTAATGGACCCGCTTCATTACGGTTATTTACCATAATGGCAATGGATGTGTATCTCTTGCCTGTGCTCAAAAAATCGCGGCAACAGGCAAGCGGTAGCCATGCCATGCCTTTATTCATTTCGGGGACACCAAGGCGCACAATTCCTTTAATCGGATATTTTCCTGCGGCCATATTGCCTTCATATCCTTGTCCAATCAATATTACCGTATCACTCAACTTCAATTTTAAATAGTGTGCAAGCCCTTCTGCCAGCAAAATACTTTTGTCACCGTCGGCTAAATAGGTTCCCGCTATTAATTTTTTGGAGAGGTTGGAAACTTCGTTCTCTTTTGTCGGATTAATACCGGTAAGCAATACGCCTCTTGTTTGCTCGCCCGACGACGCCAGCGAAAAAGACTCCAAATGCGGAGCCCATGCCGAAATATCTTTTTCATTGTTTAATATGGTTGTAAGTTTAGGATTCTCTTCAAAGGTGCTGTCGATAGACTTATTATCCCAGTATCCGGTATGATGAATCTGAATGTACCCGCAGGACATGCTGACCGTGTCCGAAATCATTTTATCGAACACACCAATAACCATAACGCGCATAAGTATGGCAAATATTACAGCAAAAAATATAGACGAGATTGTTATAAGCGTTCTCCGCCTGCTGCGCCACATATTTCTCCATGCCAGTTTGAAGTACATTATTTCGCTTTTTTCATGTTTTGGGTAGTGAAGAAATCCTCGCTGATGGGTTGGTTGAAAGCTGCGCTGGTATATACTATCACCGTTTTCTGTCCCTTTTTTTCTGCGGGTATCATTTCCATTCTGCAAGGAATAATTCTTCCCCCCATAGTTTTAATGTCCGAGCTTTGCAGAATACTTACCAGTTTATTGTCCTCATCAAAAAACTCGAGGCGTAATTCCAAATAATCTTTTTGGTCAATCCACATAGTAACTTTGCTCCACACCACAGCTGCTGCGGGTAAAGGAATCATCTCAATCTTCCAGCATTTGCGCCCTTCAATGACACTGTCGCCAACTATTTTGTGGGTATAATCATCGATGCGCGAAGAAGCTTTTACCAAATCATCATTGGTGAAATCAGTTCCCATCCAACTTTGCGCCATCATAGAAGGAGGCAGCTTTACAACCCTTTCAATGCTAGGCATCCAATTCCATATTTCACGGATACGTTTCAGAAATACAGTCCCGGCATCCTTTGCGGGAGCCGTAACCACCATCATAGAATAATCTTCCCCTTTCGACCAGGCTTTAACACTCATGGAACGCGTCCATGAAGGGCGTATTATCTGTATGGTCATTTCGATTACCGATGATAAACCCCTTACATTGTTTTCCGCTTTTGTAACTATTTCTTTTGCGGTCGGGTCATTCTCTGTAAATGAAACCATAATGAAACTTATCGCCAATAGGACAAGAATAAATATTTTTTTCATTTTAAATTATTTTAAAAAAGTCATCAATGGTCTTGTTATATATTTTTATGAAATCTTTCTCGCTGTCATTATCTTTTACAAAAAACATAAGCATTTCCGCCCCCTGGAGCATCCAAAAAAGGCTCTCTGCAATTACTACAGGGTCTTTCCCTTTCGGAATTTTATTATGTTTTTTTAAACTGATAAAACACTTTTCAAGAAATTTCATTTCCTCCTTCAATAGCTCCATAATGCTATTTTTTAATCGCTCATTTTCATTTATTGCTTCAAAAAAGAACAGTAGCTTATTGAATTTTATTGATTTACTTCCCAATAGCTTTTTGATGCCTTTAATCTGCTCCATTTTAATGCCGATAAATACTTCCCTGAAGGACTCTTTATCTTGGATAATATGCCCCTGTTTTTCAAGTCCTTGCTGCCGGCTTGACTCAAGAAGGAACTCGAATGTAGATATCAACAAATCTTCTTTTGATTTAAAATGATGGTAAATAGCTCCCTTCGATAAGCCGGTCTCTTTTATCAAATCCTGATAAGAAACGTCTTTATATCCCTTTTTCAGAAATAATTGCAATGCAATTTTCAATATATCAACCCTTGTAGTTAAAGAGGCCTTTGGCATATTTTATTCTTAGCTGTAAAAAAAACCGACCGTTCGGTCTGCAAATATAGAAATTAATTTATAACAAAGGATTATATTTCCATACAACTGAATTTACGGATATGGAAATTAAGCTAAATTTGGTTGCCGATTCTTTATAATTTAATCCATGGGAAACACAAATACACTGCCACCCGAATTTCATATTGCATCCACCTGGTATGGGCCGGATATGGCTCAACGCACTAGCGAGTGGCTTTTGCAATTATCTGCTGCTGAAATAGCAGAACTGGAAAAAGCCGCTGAACCATTACTGGCTTCCCAACAAAATATTGCTTCCCTAACAGATGCGGATTTCCCATTACCGGTTTTAGGTGCTAAACTTAAAGGTCTGCGCGAAGAATTGATACACGGGCGTGGATTTGCATTACTACGAGGTTTACCAATAGGGAAATATAATGAACAGGAAGCAGGTACTATTTTTTATGGATTAGGTTGCCATCTAGGTTCACCGCGCTCACAAAATGCAATGGGCCATACACTAGGGCATGTACGCGATTTAGGCATGAAAAGCAGCGACCCAAATACACGCATTTATCAGACAAATGAACGGCAAACATTCCACACTGATTCCTGTGATGTGGTAGGATTATTGTGTTTAAGAACAGCGAAAGTGGGTGGTGCGTCATTACTGGTCAGCGCATCAACTATCTATAATGAAATGCGCAAACATCGTCCGGACTTGCTGCAACTATTATTAGAGCCCATCGCAACAGACAGAAGAGGCGAGATTCCCGAAGGTCAATTACCTTATTTGCTGATTCCTGTATTTAGTTTCTATGGAGGATTCCTAACTGTTTTTTATCAACGGCAATATATAGATTCTGCACAACGGTTTCCAGATGCCCCAAGACTAACAGCATTACACGTAGAGGCCTTGAATATGTTTGATGCACTTGCCAATGACCCCAAGCTTTGCCTTTCTATGGAACTTGAACCTGGCGATATGCAGTTTGTTTATAATCATGGGCTGCTGCATGACCGCACAGGTTTTCAGGATTGGGACGAACCGGAAAGGAAGCGCCACCTTTTACGATTGTGGCTCGCTATTCCGGGTGACAGGCCCCTGCCCGGCATATTTGCAACCCGTTTCGGTACTATTGAAATTGGCAATCGCGGCGGAATAATAGTTCGTGGCACCATACCAACAATCCCATGGACAATCTAGTGAAGAAAAAATAGTAGTTTTAGGTTTTTAATACAGATTACAATATGAAAAAGAATATTTTTCTCTCTATAGCTTTCATTGCATTTGCAGGATTGCAATTATCGAATGCACAAAAGCATGAAATGCCTCAACACCCTGTCCATCATGATAGCCTTGCGGGCGGAAAGAATGACAGTCTTCCTCCTCCGGTTGTTACACACCACCATATTACTATTGATGGTAAAACCATTAACTATACTGCTACTGCAGGCTATATGCCCAGCAAGGATAAAGATGAATCTGTAAGGGCGAAGATATTTTATATTGCTTATACCGCCGATGGAGAACCTACCGGTAAACGCCCGGTAACATTTGTGTTTAATGGTGGCCCGGGTTCTTCTTCCATTTGGTTGCACATGGGCGCCATCAGCCCTGTTCGGGTTCATTTTGCCGATGATAAAGGCATGGCGCCTGCCCCTCCTTATACCTATGGCGACAACGAAAATTCCTGGATTTCTTTTACCGATTTAGTTTTCATTGACCCTGTATCTACCGGTTTCAGCCGTACCGCTAAAGGGGTTGAGCCCGCCAAGTTTCATGGTTACAGCGAGGATATTGCATCGGTTGGTGATTTTATACGGATGTATACAACCCGTAACGAACGCTGGGGCAGCCCTAAATTTTTAGCAGGAGAAAGTTATGGAACCACCCGTGCATCAGGCCTTTCAGGGTATCTTCAAAATACTTATGGAATGTATCTGAATGGAATTACCCTTGTTTCCTCGGTATTGAATTTCCAATACATTGATTTTGCAAAAGGGAATGATTTGCCTTTTGCATTGTTCCTTCCTACATATGCTACCACAGCACAATATCATAAAAAACTTTCAGCGGAATTGGAAAGTATGAATGTCGCGGATTTCGCAAAAAGGGTGGAAGCATTTGCTTCGGGAACATATACTTACTTTTTAATGAAAGGCGACCAAGCCTCTCCGGAGCTTACCAATAGGGTGATTGATACCTTAAGTTATTTCACAGGATTATCTAAAAACTATATCAAGAACTCGAATGAACGCATTAATGACTGGCGGTTTTTTAAAGAGTTATTGCGTGATGAAGGTAAAACAGTAGGCAGATATGATTCCCGTTATATGGGTGAAGATATTGATGATGTAGGCGACGGCCCTTCTTATGACCCCAGCTATTCTGCTGTCAGCGGGCTTTTCAATGGGGTGTTGAATGAATATATGCGCAAAGATTTAAACTATAAAAGTGACTTGCCTTATGAAGCGCTTACAAATGTTTGGCCCTGGAAATTACCGGAAGGCAACTACCTTGATGTTACGGAAACGCTCCGTGGAGCTATGACGCAAAACCCTTCCTTAAAAGTGATGGTTTGTTGCGGCTATTATGATTTGGCAACTCCTTTTTACAATGCGGAATATGCCGTTAACCACATGGGCCTTCGTGCGGATGTAAGGAATAATATTATCCTGAATTATTACAATGCAGGGCACATGATGTATGTTACTAATCCGGATGATGCCAAACTGAAAGCGGATGCAATGAAGTTCTACCAAAGCGCGATAAAATAGGGGTTTCTGAAAATAGGGTTATTATTTCCAGGACACAACTTCCCGGTTGGTGTCATCGTCTATGTAAGTACAAAAGCATAACTTGCTTAAAGATGATTACATTTGCGCTTTATGTCAATTAAGAATCTTTTTCTTTTCGTAGCTTTAGTAGGAAGCACTATACTAGTTGCACAAGCTCCGCAAAAATTTACTATCAGTGGCACGCTGAAGGATTCTGCTTCTGGCGAAGAGTTAATAGGTGTGATAGTGGCAGCCAAGGAGTTCCCCACTCAAGCCGAGAGCACTAATAAATATGGGTTTTATTCACTCACACTGCCGGAAGGTAAATACACCATTCTGTATAACTATCTGGGCTATAAAATGGATTCGGTAAAGGTTTCGCTCCACCAGAATGTAAAGCAAAATATATTCTTAACAGTGGAAGGTTCCACATTGCATGAAGTAAGTGTGCAGGCATCTAAATCGAATGAAAATGTAACCAGTGCGCAAACAGGTATGATACAGCTCAATGTAAAAGAGATAGCTAAAATACCTGTGTTTTTCGGTGAAAAAGATGTGCTGAAAACGATGCAGTTACTGCCGGGTGTAATATCAGCCGGAGATGGCGGAAGCGGTTTTTTTGTGCGTGGCGGGGCCGCGGACCAAAATCTTGTTCTGCTGGACGAAGCTCCTGTTTATAATGCCTACCACTTATTGGGTTTTTTCTCGGTATTTAATTCCGATGCTATTAAAGACGTTACGTTATATAAAAGCGGAATGCCTGTGCAATATGGCGGGCGTTTGGCATCTGTGGAAGATATACGCATGAATGACGGTAATGACCAGTCGTATCATTTGAGCGGGGGAATTGGGTTAATATCATCCCGATTAAATTTTGAGGGCCCGATTAAAAAAGGCAAAGGCTCATTTTTAATTTCCGGCAGAAGGACTTACGCCGATTTGTTTTTGAAACTATCCAATAACAGCGTACTGCGCAACAGCAGCCTTTATTTTTACGATTTTAATATTAAAGGCAATTACACACTGGGGCAAAATGACCGCATATTTTTATCGGGCTATTTAGGCAAGGATGTCCTTGGCGCCGATAATCAGTTTGGCATTAATTGGGGCAATGCAACAGGCACATTTCGCTGGAACCACATTTTCGGGGCAAAGTTGTTTTCCAACACTTCATTAATTTACAGCAATTACAACTATAATATAGATATTACAACCGCCAGCCTCAATATCGGCATTCAATCTACCATTCAGGATTGGAACCTGAAGGAAGAATTTCAATACTATCCGAACTCTCGGAATAAAATTATTTTCGGCTTCAATGTCATTCACCATACTATTGTCCCCGGCAACATCGTATCGAATGATTCCAATGTAAACAGCACCCATATACAATCGCGCTACGCGCTCGAAAGCGCAGTATTTGCATCGGATGAATTTAAGGTAAGTACGCGCCTGAAATTTGTCGCCGGTATCCGCGTAACCTCATTTAGCTTGCTTGGGCCCGGAACCTTTTATACCTATGATGCAAACAGCAACCCCATTGATTCGTCCAAATATTCCAGCGGGCAATTTGTGAAAACATATATTAATCCCGAACCCCGTTTCAATGCAACTTATTTGCTGAATGAGGTTTCGTCGGTAAAAATATCATACGACAGAAATGTGCAGAATTTGCATTTGCTTTCCAATTCCACTTCGTCTAATCCCACCGACTTATGGATTCCGAGCAGCAATAACGTAAAACCTGAAATTGCCGACCAGTTCTCTATTGGATATTATCGCAACTTTTTAAATAATAAATATGAGTTTTCGGTGGAGACCTATTACAAAACCATGCAAAACCAGATTGATTATAAAAATGGCGCACAACTGAACTTGAATGAAAATGTAGAGAGTCAATTATTATTTGGTAAAGGCCAATCGTATGGTGCTGAATTTTTTGTGAAGAGGAAATATGGAAAGTTGACGGGGTGGCTTGCCTATACGCTTTCCAAAACGGAATTGCAAATACCCGGAATTAATAATGGCAATTGGTATCCTGCAAGGCAGGACATTACCAATGATGTGGATGTTGTGGTGATTTATGACTTGAACGAAAAGTGGTCCTTTTCCTCTACGTGGATATATAATACAGGCTATCCTGTTACGTTCCCCAGCGGTAAATATACGGTGGATGATAACATAGTGTATTACTATACATCCCGCAATGGGTATCGGATGCCTGCATACGACAGAATGGATGTAGGGGCAACATACCATTGCAAAAAGCACCCGCACTACCAGGCTGAATGGTCCTTTTCGATATATAATGTATATGACAGGTGGAACGCTTATACTATTACGTTTCAGCAGAACCCTAATAATTCGCAAGAGACGCAGGCAGTGCTTACTTCTCTTTTCGGGATAATTCCGTCGGTGTCTTATAATTTCAAGTTTTAAAGAAGTGAAAAAATACAGAGTGTATATATTTGTAGTAGGGTTGATAGCACTGCTGGCTTCCTGCCAAAAGGTTATTAATATTGATTTGAACTCTGCTTCGCCTGCTATTGTAATTGTTGGAAATGTGAACGACCAACCGGGGCCATATACCGTTTCACTTAGCCAGACAGTTAATTTCAGCGACCCGAACAGTTTTCCTCCCGTAAGCGGGGCATTTGTTTCCATAGCTGATAACGCGGGGAATATTGATACCTTGGTTGAAACTATTCCGGGTACGTATCATACTAAAAAAATTATGGGTGTCGCCGGAAGGACATATAACCTGACAGTTGTTGCCAACGGTCAAACCTATACCTCGTCCAGCACCATGCCTCAAGCGGTTACTTTCGATACGCTTGTTACCTATGAGCAAATGGGTTTCCGCGATACAAACCTTTATCCGCAAGCCATTTTTTTAGACCCTGCTGCGGTTACTAATTATTACCGTTTTGTTGAAACCCGCAATGATTCGGTGGTTACCCGAATATTTATTACCGATGACCAATATACCAATGGCCGTTATATCCAATATACGCTGCGGTCGGATACTGCTTTGGCAATTGGCGACAGTGTAAAAGTGGAAATGCAATGTATTGACCAGGGCGCGTATCAATACTTCAGCACATTACGGGAAGCTTCCGGCAATACGAATGTAACGCCGTATAATCCTATTTCAAATATAACTAATAATGCGCTGGGCTATTTCAGCGCGCACACTTCCCGCTACAAAGCGATAAAGGTTCCTTAATATTTTTATTGGAATTTACGCTTGTCGAACCAATGGTCGTCGAAGGTAAACGAAGCCAGCAGTTTTACATAGTTTTGCTGAATAAGGTTATTGGAAGTGGTTCCTAATTTTCCTATTTGCAATCCTAAGTTTATCATAGCCGGATGCCCAAGCGGATTCAGCAACCCGATAGGTACACCCACGCCTAAGGAAATATATTCGTTTACAAGAGGCGTATTATATAAATCTAAACTGCTTTGCCCATATGAAGCACCTATGCGGTATTGCAACCGCTGGAAATATGATTTTGGGAAATCTTTATTGGGAACATACTGAATACCCACACCCCATTGGTAGCTGTTAGTAAGGTTTTCTGTTTGCCCGAAATAATTATACTGGCTCCAGTTCTGGCCGCTTCTGTCAATAGAAATGGTTAAACGGTCTCCTTTTTTAATAGTAATTCCAACCCCATAAACCAATGGTATACGTATTTTTCCGTTAGCGCTGCTATCCTGTATGGTATCTATAGTATAATTACTGGTACCGTTGGAATATTGAGAAGAAGAGAATAAATTATATCCGGCAGCCAAATTTACCGAAGGTGCAATTGTAGCGCCTATTGTAGCATACCAGTTTTTTTCAGGATGGTCCTTGTACTTCTTCAGCGTGATATTATACATCATGCCAAAGTCAGCATCGAAAGCATGTATGCCTACGTTTTCTATTTTTAAGGAATTAAGTCCGGCTGCATTCGGATAAAGATAAATATCTTCTTCGTTAGTCAGGTTCCCAAACAGGTAATTCAAATTCGCGCCAATGGAAAAGTTTTTACATGGCGCATAGGCTAGCCCTAAAAAAACCTTATTAATGCCGCCTAAACCCTGATACTGGGTTTGAAGTGGGGTAGTATCCGCTTGTCCCGGGGTTGTATTATGAATATAACCATTCGTTGTAATGTTATAACCTTCAGTACTTACCGGGGCTATTCCCAAGCCAATTCCGAAATGCCTGTTTACCGGTATGTTTATTGCGATATAAGAAAGAAACGCATTGTTGCTGTTAGCTGTTTGGCCTTGTGTGCTAAGACTTAAAATATTATCTACCACACCGGCTTCAAAAGCCGACATTTTCAAACCGCCTGTTCCGGCGCTGTCTTGTATGGGCATAAAGCCATAGGCATAAGATGCCGGATTTTTAAGGTTTATTACAAAAGGGGTGCTTTCATCATTATGATAAGCTATGCCTGTTCCGCCCATGGAGCTATTAAAAACACTGCTCTGGTCCTGAAGGTCGCCAATTCCATATCTGGAATAAGGGGAGATATCGCTGGATTGAGCTGAAGCAAATCCTGCGCCGAATAAGGATACTAAGAATACTAAAACGGGGAACGAATTAAAAGCTCTGTTCATTATTTTACTAAAATCTGTTAGCCGGTGCAAAGGTGCTTTGGTTTTCAAAAGGCGACAAAATTACATTAAGTCCTGTAAGCACCAAGAAAGGTTCTCCTTTTATTTTGATTTTAAGACTTTTTAACAACCAATCCATAGAGCCTCCGGTGACAATAACACTTAAATCCTTGTACTTTGACTGATATTCCCCGATAATTCCTTCTATTTCTTTTAGCATGCCCTGCTGAACTCCTGACCGTATAGCTTCTTCGGTTGTTTCGCCTGTCAGTTTTTTAAAGTTACTATCAGGCTGTATCAGCGGCAATCCACCTGTAAAAGAATGCAGGGCTTTGTAGCGCATTTCAAGGCCCGGCGATATGCTTCCTCCAAGGTAAGTTCTTTTATTATCGAGCAAATCGTATGTAATACAGGTGCCTGCATTTATTACAAGGATACTGCCTCTTTTATGTAAAGAATAGGCTCCGCAAACAACAGCAACGCGGTCCATGCCAAGTGTTTTTGGGGTTTTATAGGCTATTTTAACCGGAACAGAGGTTTGGGATGATAGTTCAACAAAATGGGAATGGGCCGACAAATACCGTTTAATTTCAAGCGGATATTTTTTTACGCTGCATAATATAGTATGCTCAATTTCCGGATTTTCCTTGAAAAGGATTTTTAAATCGGTTAATTTAAATGAATCATAGGTGTTGTTTTTCAGTAGTTTACCTTTCCGGAAAAGCCCTGTTTTAACCCGCGAGTTACCTATGTCTATAACCAGATTCATATATAAAATTGGCTCAAAGCTAAGTAAATGAAGCCTTATTTGGAGTATTCTTAGTAAAGTCTTTATTCCGTGCTGTTGTAATATAATTTATTTCTTATTTTTGCGCCCCTGTTTAAAAAGGTGCCATAGCTCAGCTGGTAGAGCGAAGGACTGAAAATCCTTGCGTCGCTGGTTCAATTCCAGCTGGCACCACTAATAAAATCAAACACTTATGGTACCCATAAGTGTTTTTTTATTTGCAGCTATATTTGTAAATCTGACAACACCCCCGCGAATTTTATACCTTTGTGTTTGTAAAGTCGGCTATGTTCATACGAATGGGTAAATATTTTTTACAGAGTTTAATTTTCATGGTGGCTGTGTTTTACCTCTCATCCTGCGAAAACAATTTGAATACCGTTACCTTAATTACTTCTAAAGATAAAACCCCGCAGGAAGTGGAAGACAACGCCTCTATTTTTTATAATGATTCGGCTAAAACCAAATTTCATCTTACGGCTAAACGCATTGAGGATTATGGAGGCCAGGATGACCCGCACATTATTTTTCCGAAAGGCATACATATCGATTTTTATGATGATTCCGCGCATGTAAACGGGCAACTGGATGCAGAATATGCAATCCGGCACGATAACACTAAAATTATGGAAGCGGACAACAACGTGCGTGTTGTAAACCGCAAAGGCGAAAAGCTGAATACAGAACAGTTATTATGGGATGAGGCTCATCATAAGATTTATACCACCAAGTATGTAACCATTCAAACCGCCAAGCAAATTATTTATGGCGACGGATTGGTTTCCAACGAAGATTTTACGCAATACAAAATAACCAATATCAGGGGAACCATTCAGCTCGATAGCCCACCTGACGATAATGACAAAGCAAAAAAATAATGCTTACCACAGTTATTATCATACTATCGTTGTTGCTTTCCTTTTTCTTTTCAGGATTGGAGATTGCTTATGTATCGGCCAATAAATTGCAAATGCATGTCGAGAGCCGCAAAATAAGCCTTACCGGCCGCTTGTTTTCACGTATCACCAACAGCCCTGTGCGTTTTCTTGCTACATTATTGTTGGGTAATACACTGGCGCTTGTTTTGTTTGGTGTTTTTTCTTCAGCGGTGCTGGAAGAGATGCTCCGGAGTTTTCATTTCAGCGGATTAAGTGTGCTGGCTATCCAATCTATAATTACCACATTTATAGTATTGGTAATCGCCGATTTTATTCCGAAAAATTTATTCCGTGCAAACCCCAACAGGGTGCTTAAAATATTTACGTTGCCATGTATAATAGCCTACTATGTATTGCTGCCTTTTACATTGGCTGTTCTGGCTCTTGTTAATTTTTTAATGCGGAAAATATTCCGGGTAGCGCTGGTTCGCTTTAAAAGCACTTTCACGAAAACCGATTTGTTCAGCTATATTGATGACCATGCCCAAACAGATGATGAAAACCCCGGCGAAGTGGAACATGAAGTGCAAATTTTCCGCAATGCGCTTACATTTCCTGATGTGAAAGTGCGCGACTGTATGATACCACGGATGGATATTGCTGCGGTTGAAATAAGCGAAGGATTTGAAAAATTGAAAAAGGTATTTGAAAAAACAGAACTGTCACGGGTAGCCGTCTACAAAGACAGTATCGACAATATAATTGGATATGTCCATTTCCACGCCATGTTTAAAAAGGTGGATGATATTCAGCAAATAGTAATTGCCGCTCCCCTTGTACCCGAATCTATGCCGGCTAAAGATGCCTTGCGTATTTTAATGCAGCAGCATAAAAACCTTTCCGTAGTGGTAGATGAATTTGGAATGACATCGGGCATTATTACCACCGAAGATATATTGGAGGAAATATTCGGAGAAATAGAAGATGAACACGACCGTGATGAACTGACAGAGAAGCAGATTTCGGAAAATGAATTTATTTTTTCAGCTCGACTGAAGATTGATGAAATTAACAGTAATTACAACCTTGATATTCCTGTTTCAAATGACTATATGACACTGGGCGGATTTATATTAAACCACACAGGCTCTATTCCCAAGGCCCGCGAAGTGATAGTCATCCATAATTTCAGCATCAAAATTCTGTCTTCAACACCCACCCGAATTGAGCAGGTTTATTTAACCCGCGAGAAAAAAGAAAATGAATAAAGCATATCTGTCACTCGGAAGCAACAGGGGCGATAGGACCGCGAACCTTGAAAAAGCAATTAAGCTATTATCGGAGTGGGTAGGTGATATTATCCGGATTTCTTCGCAGTTTGAAACCCCGCCCTGGAAAATGACCGATGCAACAAATTTTATGAACCAGGTTTTACTCCTCGAAACAAAAAAGGATGCGGAAGAATTAATAGATATAATAATTCAAATAGAATTAATTATGGGCAGAGTGAGGAGTGCTAAGGGATATGAGCCCCGGACCATAGATATAGATATTCTCTTTTTCAACGAACAAATTATTAATAACAACCGCCTCACTATTCCCCATCCGTTAATACAGGAGCGCAGGTTTGTTTTGGAACCTTTAAATGAAATTGCACCTGAATTTATACATCCGCTTTTTAAAAAAACCAGCAGGCAATTGTTGCTGGAATGCGAAGATAAAAGTACCATACGGAAATCTGTTTCCAAATAATGCTTAATTTCGTCCCTGCCCGACTAATGTCATTCAGGCGGGCGCCAAACTTTATATTATGACAGATTATAACACATTGGCTCCCGGTTCAAGAGTCTGGATTTTTCAGGCTGACAGGGAATTATCGAATGCCGAAAACGATGCTATCTCCGATGAACTTCTTCAGTTTGTTGAAAATTGGCTTAGTCACGGCTCGTTATTAAAAGCACAGTATAAATTGCTGCATAACCGTTTCATTGTGTTTTTTGCCGATGAACAGGGTGATAATATGTGTGGCCGTGCTATTGATGCTTCGGTAAGGTTTGTAAAAGAACTGGAAAAAAAGTATACCCTTTCGCTTTTAAACAGGAGCAGGGTGGCATACATTAAAGATGGTAGGGTGGAAGCATGTACATTAGACGAACTTGGGCAACGAATCGAAGAAGGTGAAATAAGCCCCGACACCGAAGTTTTTAATAACCTGGTTTCAACTAAAGAAGAATTCGATAAGAGCTGGACAGTGCCGCTGTCTAAAAGCTGGCACCGTTCGTATATTATGCAAAATCAATAAGAGGTAAGTGTGCAATAAGAAATTTCATTCGGGCGATTTAAGCCAATATGCATTTGCTGTTACTGGTGGCGCTGGTTTTATCGGTTCCCACTTGTTGGAATATTTGCTTTCGCATAATGCCGGCAGGATAGTGGTGCTTGATGACCTTTCTTCAGGCTCGAAAGAAAACCTGAAACAAGCGGAAGGCTATAAAGGGTTTCAATTTGTGGAAGGAAGTATTTGCGATGTAAATGCTTGTGAAAAAGCCCTGCATGGTGTTGATTTTGTAATGCACCAGGCGGCATTGTGCTCTGTTCCACGTTCGCTTGCAAACCCTGTTGCGACAAACGATGTAAATGTTTCCGGATTTCTTAATGTGCTGATGGCAGCCAAGAAAAATGGGGTTAAAAGAATGGTGTATGCCAGTTCTTCATCTGTTTATGGCGATAGCAAAATATTACCCAAAAGCGAGACCAATCCGGTATCTCCGCTTTCCCCTTATGCTGTTTCAAAATATACCAATGAATTATACGCATCCGTTTTTGCCCGCAATTATGGAATGAACCTAATCGGATTGCGCTATTTTAATATTTTTGGTCCCCGTCAAAGCCCCGGTGGGCCTTATGCTGCCGCTATACCGCTGTTTGTATCGGCTTTGCTTGAAAAACGTTCACCTGTTATTTTTGGAGATGGCGAACAAACCCGTGATTTTACTTTTGTAGAGAATGTAGTTCAGGCTAATATCAAAGCCCTCTTTGCTCCCGAAGAAGCTAATGGCAATGTATTTAATATTGCCTGCGGCGAACAAACCACCATCAATCAACTATTTAAAATGCTGGCTGAAAGCGCCGGTTCTTCTTTGATGCCTGAATACAAACCATACCGAACAGGCGATGTGAAAGATTCCATTGCCGATATCAGCAAAGCAAAATTATTGTTAGGATATACCCCTGAAGTAAATTTTAATAAAGGAATAGAAACTACCTGGAACTGGTATAAAACAGTTTATAAAGTTAAAAGTTCATAAAGTAGAAAGTATGAATATATTCCTTTATAAACTTTACAAAATTTTACCTGTATAAACTGAAGTATGGCATTTTTCGGCCTTTTTAATAAAAAACCTTCCCTGCCTCCCGCTGATTTATCAGTACTTAAGGTAGATATGCATTCCCATTTCATTCCCGGAATAGATGATGGTGCAAAAAACACCGACGAATCACTGGAAATGCTGGAAGAAATGAAAAATTTGGGATATAAGAAGGTAATTACCACCCCTCACATTATGAGTGATGGTTACCGGAATACTCCTGAAATTATAATGAAAGGGCTGGAAAGGCTGAAGAAACGTGTTGCTGAAGCGGGAATAGATATAGCGGTGGAAGCTGCTGCCGAATATTATTTCGATTATGATTTTGAAAAAAGTATTCCTCAAAAAAATAAATTAACTTTTGGTAATAATTATATCTTGTGGGAGATGTCGTTTATGAATAAGCCGGATAATATTAACGAAGTTATTTTTGAAATGCTGATGAGTGGTTACAAACCTGTATTGGCACATGTGGAACGATACCCCTTTTGGCATAACGATTACAGTGTTTATGAAGACTTGGCAAGCCGCGGAACATTATTGCAGTTGAATATAAATTCCATTGCCGGCCAATACGGAGGCCCCACAAAAAAAGCAGCAGAATGGCTTATAGACCATGATATGATAAGTTTTTTGGGCACAGATTGCCATCATATGGGGCATTTGGAAGTTGTAAGACAGGTCCTTACCGAAAAGTATATGCACAAAGTGTTGGCTTCCGGAAAGTTGCTCAATTCCACGCTTTAGAATGATTTAAGAAACTATGTAATCCTGTTAATTAACCATTAACGGCAAATAATCAGCATTTTATATGTTGATAAATTTTCGAGCGGAATATAGTTTCTTTACTAATTTTGCGCCACAATTTTAAATAAGATACTATGAAAGTAACAGTAATAGGAGCAGGCAATGTTGGAGCAACCTGCGCCAATGTGATTGCAGAAAAGGATTTCGTAAACAAAGTGGTTCTTCTCGACATTAAAGAAGGTGTTGCTGAAGGAAAAGCTCTTGATATTTGGGAAACTGCGCCAATTAATGAATATAGCACCCGTGTAAATGGCTACACCAATGATTATACCCAGACAAAAAATTCGGAAGTTGTTGTTATTACTTCAGGCTTGCCTCGTAAACCGGGTATGAGCCGTGATGATTTAATCGCAACCAATGCAGGTATTGTTCGTTCGGTTACCGAACAGGTGATTAAATATTCACCGGATGCAAAAATTATAGTGGTATCGAATCCACTTGACGTGATGACCTATTGCGCATACCTTACCGCCAAGGTTGATTCAAACAGGGTATTTGGTATGGCAGGCGTTTTAGATACAGCACGGTATAGAGCTTTTATTGCCAGCGAATTAAATATTTCGCCAAGAGATATTCAGGCGATGCTGCTCGGAGGCCATGGCGATACAATGGTTCCATTGCCACGTTACACCACTGTTTCTGGTATTCCTGTTACCGAATTAATTCCTGCCGACAGGTTGAACGCTATTATTGACCGCGCCAAGAATGGAGGAGGGGAGATTGTAAACCTTTTAGGTACTTCTGCCTGGTATGCACCCGGTGCTGCCGCTGCTCAAATGGTAGAATCCATCGTGAAGAATGAAAACCGTATATTCCCTTGCTGTGCTTTACTAAACGGACAATATGGCATGAAAGATATTTATTTGGGTGTTCCTGTTAAATTGGGCAAGAATGGTATTGAACAAATTATTGAGTTAAAACTTAATGAAGGTGAAATGGAACTGCTCAACGCCTCTGCTAAAGCAGTTCGTGGAGTAATGGATGTTTTGGACAAGCAATTGGCTGCTGCATCAACCAAGTAATTGTAAATTAATATATTACCTATAAAAGTGCCGTAACAAAAACAGCACTTTTATGCGGATTAAAATTGGATTAAAAGGGAATTATGAAGGTTTCTTCATAATATCTTCATCTAGTAAGAATAGTTTCGCACCATTAATTAACCATTAAACAAATAAATCCAAATGAAAAAGTTAAGTTTAGTTCTCGCAAGCGTTCTTTTCGTAGCAGGTGTTTCTTTTGCACAAGACAAAACCACCACCACCACTACCAAGACCGACAAGAAGACCACCACCACCAAGACCGACAAGAAATCTACCAAGATGGACAAGAAGTCTGACAAGAAGATGGACAAGAAAGCTGCTGACAAGAAATAATTTAGCGCTTTTTAAGCACACAAAGAGCCTCGCAATTTGCGGGGCTTTTTGTTTTGCATCAACTTTCATAGGCCTGTGAAATAATGGAGTTTCAAAACATTCCATATATTTAACTTTTCAAGTTTAATGGTTTCCCCCGGAAAGAGAAAAATAATAAAAAAGCATCCCTTAGTTATCAGATGGGCGCACTGGGTCAATTTCCCTGTATTGGGGGTTATGATTTACAGCGGGATAATGATTTATTGGGCAAACGATATTTACCGCATAGGCTGGGGCGATAAAACAGTGTTGAAATTTTTCCCAGATTCTTTTTACAGTGCACTTAACCTCGATGGCCGCCTTTCGGATGGAATGGCCCTGCATTTTTTCTTCATGTGGCTGTTTTTCGTGAACGGCTTCATATATGTACTATACACTATTATTTCCGGCGAATGGAGATTGCTGCTTCCAAACCGCAAGTCGTTTAAAGAGGCATGGCAGGTATTGTTGCATGATTTGCACATCCGGAAATATGAACCACCCCATATAAAATATAATGCGGCACAACGGATTGCTTATAGCGCTATTATTGTAATGGGTTTTGGTTCGTTAATTACTGGTTTATCCATATACAAACCCACTCAATTTGGGTGGTTATGTGCCATTTTGGGCGGCTATGAATGGGCGAGGGTAGAACATTTTGCGCTTACCATCGGGTATGTGGTTTTCTTCCTTATTCATATAATACAGGTGATTATTACCGGCTGGAACAATTTTCAGGCAATGGTTACAGGCTTTGAAATAAAAAAAGCGAAACCTATACCTATGGAAGAACCTGCACCTGTGGAAGAAAAACCGGCAACAACACAAGCATGAAAAAAAAGGAATTGGAAGAAGAAGAGAAATCAGGTAAATATATCCGCAGGAGGATGATAATTTCCTTTGCCGTTTTTTTTGTTTTTATTGGAACGTTAATTATTGGCTGGCACTGGCTTAATACACGCGATACCGATAACGGGGCCTTAGGCCCTCTCCGGAAAGTTTTGGATGTAAATGAAAAAGTGAATAATGTATTTTTCAGTTCCAATCATTTAGTGAAAGAATATCCGAAAGATAAAGCTGTGAAGCATGTTCGGGCAAATGGCGATATCGGCATGGGCGATTATTTCGATGCATCCAGATGGAAACTTACCGTAACCCGCCATCCGGAAAGCACATCTCCAGATTCGGTATTATATTTAAAAATAGAAGAAATAGAAGCGCTGCCGAGGACTGAAATAACATTCGATTTTAAATGCATTGAAGGCTGGAGCCAGATAACAAACTGGGCCGGAGTGAGGTTTTCCGATTTTTTAATTCACTACCATTTGGGCACCCATAGCGGGAAAGCACCTGACCCCAATCATCCGGAGGATATGTATAAATATGTAGGCTTAATGACGCCCGATAGCGCCTATTATGTAGGTGTTGATATGAAAAGCATTATGCACCCGCAAACCATTTTAGCATACGAAATGAATGACTCTATCCTGCCTATGGAGCATGGATATCCTCTGCGGCTCATTATTCCTATTAAGTATGGAGTTAAGCATATTAAGCGCATTGCTTATATGTATTTTTCAGACACCCGACCGAAAGATTATTGGTTTGAGCGGGGGTATGATTATGATGCAGCTTTGTAGTTAAGTTTCTTTAACAAACCATAGCGGAGAGGTATTCCGTATCTTTCAAAAACAAATGATGAAAAGGGGAATAATTTTAACTTTAGCGGGCACTGCAAGTATCTGCGCTTGTTTGGCATTTGGAAATAAAAGCAAACCGGTTCCTGTAAGTTCAAAAGGATTTGCGGTAATAGAGTTATTTTCTTCGGAAGGCTGCTCCAGTTGCCCGCCCGCAGAGGCCCTTATGCATAAATTGATTCAAAAAGCAAATGCGCAATCATTGCCCGTTTATGTAATAGAATTTCATGTGGATTATTGGGATTACCTCGGCTGGAAAGATACTTTTGCTATGCCGGAATATTCGCAAAGGCAACAAAACTATAGGGATTTTTTAAAGTTAAATTCAATTTATACTCCGCAGGCTATAATAAATGGTAAAACCGAAATGGTGGGTAGCGATGCAGACCAAATTAATAGTGCCATAGCGACAGAATTACAAACAGGTTCTTCCGTAAGAATTGATTGTAAAACACACAAAACAGGTAATTCGAAAATTGAAATTGAATATAATATATCGGGTAATATTGCAGGCTGCACCCTGAATTTTGCAGTGGTGGAATCAAATCTTACTACCTATGTAAAAAAAGGTGAGAATTCGCATAAAACCCTTACACATGAAAACGTTGCGCGGGTATTTAAAAGCATAAAACTAAACTCGGAATCAGGAAAAATCGAAATAGATGCACCTCATGTAAATTTGTCGGAAAGTAAATTAATTTGCTTTCTGCAAAATGCCGAAAATATGAATATTACCGGGGTAATGCAATGTGCTTTAAAGTAAAGCCGGATATTTTACGGTGTTTTATTTTTGTAAATAATACCAACTCTTCATACCCCCTTCATGTTGCAACTGTAATTTTACTTTCAGATTTTTAACCATTAAATATTCAAATCCAAATGAAAAAGTTAAGTTTAGTTATTGCCGGTGTTCTTTTAGTAAGTGGAATTGCTTTCGCTCAGAGTGCCCCATCTCAGGTAACAACACCAAAAACAGAAAAAAAATCTGCTAACCAAGAGAAGAAGGTTGCCAAAGCAGACAAAAAGACTGCCAAGTCTGACAAACGAGCAGCTAAATCTGACAAAAAAGCTGCCAAAGCTCAAAAAGCTGAAATGAACGCTAAAAAGTAATTAATGTAATTCATAATACATAAAACCTTGATTTAAAAGTCAGGGTTTTTGTATTCTATAAAATAGAGAATTATATACCCCTTCATACCCCCTTCATGTTGCAACTGTAATTTTGCTTTCAGATTTTTAACAATTAAATATTCAAATCCAAATGAAAAAGTTAAGTTTAGTTCTCGCAGGTGTTCTCTTAGTTGCAGGTGTTTCTTTCGCACAAACTGCTCCAGCTGCTGCTCCGGCAAAGGCTGCTTCAGCCAAAACTGATAAGAAAGCAGGTAAAAAAGAAGGTTCCAAGAAAGGTACCAATAAAGCTGCTAACGCCGGTTCCAAGAAAGGCACCAAGAAAGCTGCTAAGTAATTCCATTTTTCTTATTTAAAGCCTTGGCTATTTATAGTCAAGGCTTTTGTATTTTATAACTTAAAGAATCCTTTATCGTATGCCTTGCAATATGCCTTGTAATTGATATCAAGTGTGTCGGCATACTTAAAAGCATTCGCAAGTAAATTTTTCTTGAGTTTTTGGCTGTCTTTAGCAAAATAAATAAACTCATCTGCTATAGCAGAACCCTGTCGGCCCCCTGTTCTAAGGTTATCCCAAGCGGCAATAGAAGCCATATCCTCCAGCATATTTTTCAGTTTTTTAGTATTTCCTTTAAACATGGTGTAGTCAATTCTATCGGCAGAAGGTTGGAGTTCCTTAAGAATAAATGCTTTTTTGCCAATACGGATGTCTGCCAAAAGGGCGGGCGGCGCGGAAAGCATACGCTTTTGAACTTCTATGAGCCTTTCTGCTTCGTCCTTCCATGCCGGTTGTTTAGATGGAACATGTTTAGCAGCGCAGGATGGAGCTGTTTCCTTTAAATCGAGAAGAAATGCTCCATTAGGCGCACCCCTGCCTTCAACCAATATTACATAGCGTTCCATTCCTAAACTGGATGTTCCTGCTACACGGAATGCAACATCATGAACCTTATAAAAGTCGGAATCCTGTTTTTGTTTGGCCCATTTTGCAATTTGTGCCGATACTTCTTCTTTTTTCGAATCGGATAATGCCAACGTATGGGGCTGGGCTATAATTAGTCGATAATTCTCATTTTTCTTAAAGGTGTGGGCTTTTAAAAAATCTTTCCTTTCTCGTCTGGCAACATTCTTCAGGAATTTTTTAATAACGCCTCTTGCGGTTTGTTTCTCAAGGGTTCTTATATAACCTTGCTGCAAAGTATCAAGGTATTTATCAATATAGAGGCTGCAAAGTGAATTCGTATCTGCGCCACTTAATTCTAAGTTTGAAGAGGAAACAATTACGCTTATAATAAGCCTGTATGTATCTAACAAGCAAGGTGCAAGCAGGCACTCATCAAAGTCATTCACATTAAAGTATGCAATCCGGTTATCGGCTTTATAGCTGCCCAGGTTTTCAAGGTGCAAATCACCGCAAATCCAGGCGTAGGGAGAGTTGTATAAAAATGAGCCCGCAGGAATATCTTCATAAAATAAATGCGTTGTGGCCCTCAGATACCGGAATTTATCTTCCCTCATCAATCGATATTTAAGTTCAAGGGTTTCCGGAAAGCGACCCTTGTTAAATGCCTTTATTTTTTCATTTATATCGGTAGCCATGCAAATGGAAAATGTTGTTTTTGCGAAGATAATAAAACAAATCAAAAAGCCATCTAAGTACCAGTATGCCTTCTAATTGGTGAAATTTGAGTAATTTTAGCTTTTACAATTTCTATTAATAAGATGGTATCATGTACATTTTCAATTAAATACCGTTAGTTTGAGGGATGGAGAACAGAATAATTATAGAGCCGGGAGCTAAACGGAAAAATTATTGGTGGGATTTGTGGAATTTTCGCGGGCTTTTTTATTTCCTGGCCTGGCGCGATGTGATAGTCCGTTACAAACAAGCTGTTATTGGCATTGCCTGGAGTGTAGTTAAGCCGCTTCTTACCATAATCATATTTATAGTGTTGGGTAAGTTGTTGCATACAGCTACGCCGCCGGGTGTTCCAAGAGCCATACTTGTTTGCACCGCTATATTGCCATGGCAGTTTTTTTCTACTGCTTTCAGCGAATCAAGCAATTCGCTGCTCGCTAATTCCAATTTGCTTACCAAGGTGTATTTCCCAAGGTTAATTGTTCCTGCCAGCACAATTATCGTTTCCCTGATAGATTTCCTTACTTCACTGGGTATTCTGTTCCTGTTTATGATTTACTATCGGTACATGCCCGGATGGAACCTTATTCTGCTTCCTGTTTTCCTATTGCAGGCAACCATGATTTCTATGGGTGCCGGAATTTACATAGCAGCTTTAAATGTTAAGTACCGCGACTTTAAATTCCTTGTACCATTCATTGTGCAATTCGGGTTGTATATTTCTCCTGTTGCATTCAGCAGCGATTATGTTTACCAAAGCGTAAAAATTCCGGAAGCAGTAAAGTACATCTATTCCCTAAACCCTATGGTTGGCGTTATTGATGGCTTCCGTTGGTGTATTTTGGGCGGCAAAACTAATTTGTATTTACCCGGATTTTTACTGTCCATTGTAGTATGTATTTTGTCTTTAATTCTTGGAATATGGTATTTCAGGAAAGTGGAAAAGTCATTTGCCGATGTAATTTGATGGAGCCTGTAATTAAAATAGAAAACGTAGGAAAGAAATATTTTCTTAGCCACCATACAAAGGATAAATATTTGACTTTGCGCGATATGATTTCCGATGGCATGAAGGCTATATTCGGCAAACAGCAGGGCAAATCAACAAACCTTTCAGAAGAATTCTGGGCGTTGAAAGATGTTTCTTTTGAAATCCATAAAGGAGATAGAATAGGAATTATTGGCCGCAACGGAGCAGGTAAATCAACGCTTTTAAAAATACTTAGCCGAATTACCGAACCCACTACCGGGAAAATTACCATAAATGGAAATATTGCCAGTTTATTGGAGGTTGGCACCGGTTTTCATCCTGAACTTTCCGGACGGGAAAATATATTTCTGAATGGGGCTATTTTAGGAATGAGCAAGACTGAAATAGAGTCGAAGTTTGATGAGATAGTCGCTTTTGCAGAAATAGAAAGATTTTTGGATACTCCTGTAAAACGTTACAGCAGCGGCATGTATGTGCGCCTCGCTTTCTCGATTGCAGCCCATCTGGAGCCTGATATATTGATTATCGATGAAGTGCTTGCCGTTGGCGATGCCACTTTTCAGAAAAAATGCTTAGGTAAAATAGAAGAGGTTTCAGGCCACGGAAGAACGGTTTTGTTTGTGAGCCATAATATGGAAACCGTTACCAGGCTTTGCAATAAGGCGGGTTTATTAAAGGCCGGAAGTGTGCAGGCTGTTGGAAATACGGAAGATGTAATCAACACCTATATGCGTTCCGATTTTGGAACCACTGCGCGAAGAAGTTGGGCTACGGATGCGAAAAAACCCGGCGATGAAACTGTGAACCTGCTTGAAGTGCGTGTTCATGACAAAGATTTTAAAACGGAGGAAACATATGATATTACGCGTCCAGTAGGTATCAGTATGGATTATGAAGTACTGAATGACGGAGATGTTTTTACGCACAGTTTTAATTTTTTCAATGAGCAGGGAATAAATATTTTTAATGTGCATGATACTGTTTCTGAAATCCGGAACAAACCCCGTTCAAAAGGGATTTATACTACCACCATGTGGATTCCAGGGAATATGCTGGCAGAAGGGATTGTAATAGTTGGTGTGGCAATTATAAAAATAGAACCCTTCAAAATATATTTTCACGAAATGGATGTGGTAAGTTTTAATGTTACGGATGAAATACGCGGCGATTCAGCGCGTGGCCACTATGTGCTGGGATTTCCGGGCGCTGTGCGCCCATTATTACAATGGCAAACTATTAAGAAATGAAAGAACTGTTAAAGAAATTACTTCCGCAAAAGTGGATAAAGGCATTCCGGTATCGGAATATGAATTTAGATGACTATTACATGTTGCCTAAATCAGAAATTACTTACGCCAATGATTTGCTTTACACATACCACAATGCCGATTTCATGAAAGAGCCCCGGTTTGCTGAGGCCTATAGGTTATGTAAAGAAATTGGCGGCGATTTGTTAAAGGACTACGATATTCAATGGAGAATTCATGTACTGTGTTGGGCCGCATCGCAGGCTGCGCACTTGGAAGGCGATTTTGTCGATTGTGGCGTAAATACAGGCTTTTGCCCTCGTGCAGTTATTCATTATGTAGATTTTAATAAGCTGAATAAAAAATATTATTTCCTCGATACTTTCTCGGGAATGGATGAAAGATACAGCACTCCGTATGAAATGGAACGAAGCAAAAAGCTGAAATACGGAGAAAGCGGCAGTCTCTATGAAAAAGTGAAAAAGACCTTTGCGCCATTTAATGTGGAACTGATAAAAGGGCCAATTCCCGATACGCTTGCACAGGTTCCAACGCAAAAGGTTTGTTATCTTTCCATCGATATGAATTCGGTGAAGCCGGAAGTGGCGGCATTGGAATTTTTCTGGGATAAAATGGTCCACGGCGGATATATAATCCTCGATGATTATGGCTACCCCGGATGCATAGAACAAAAATTAGCACACGATGCCTTTGCCGCTTCGAAAGGTGTTAAAGTCCTTTCGCTGCCCACTTGCCAGGGACTCATAATAAAGCCTTGATATTTTAAAATGACAGCTCCTAAAGTTTCCATTTGTATTCCGGCATATAATCAGGTTGCCCACCTGAAAAGAGCGTTAGAGTCTTTGCAAATACAAACATTTTCAGATTATGAAATTATAATTACCGATGATTCCACCAATGATTCGGTTAAGGAATTGGTTGCGCAATTTGATTTTGGTGGTAAATTAAAATATTTTAAAAACAGTAAAAATCTGGGTTCTCCCGCAAACTGGAACGAAACCGTGAGTAAGGCCTCCGGAGAATATATTAAAATTTTGCACCACGATGACTGGTTTAATTTTCCGTATAGTTTGGAAGAATATGTAAGGTTATTGGATATGCATCCCGAATCGGATTTTGCATTCAGCGCTACTTCCATATTTCACAGCAGCAATAATACGTACACTTCCAATTCTCCTGATTATGCAAAATTGGAGCGAATTAAAAACGACCCTGAAAGCCTTTTTTTCGGAAATTTTATCGGTGCCCCCAGCACCACTATTTACCGAAAAAGCGTGAATTTGCAATATGATGTTCATATTAAATATGTGGTGGATATTGACTTCTATATCAGGCTTCTTAACCGCAATAATATTTTTCAATATACCGAAAAATTACTGATATGTAATACCAGCGAAGACGCGAACCAAGTAACGGCTGCATCTATAAACAAGGATACTATATTGTATGAGTACGCTTACTTATATAATAAATTAAGAAAAGATTTTTTACCCGAACCCCGGTTCAAAGAATATTTTAAAATCATGTTTGACCAATATGATATATGCTCTCTAAGTGATTTTCGGAAAAAGGGAGGAGTGCCTCCAAAACCGTATATATATTTCTATGGCTTATTACTAAAAAGACGTTGGAAGCTTTTTAAAAATAAACTAAGTGTAACTTTACGGAATAAGAAAAAATAGAAAACCTTATGCCTGCCACAACTCCATTAATAAGTGTAATACTCCCTGTTTACAATGCAGGGGAATATATTGAGGAATCTGTGAAGAGTATTTTAGCACAGACATACGGAAATTTTGAACTGATAATAATTAATGATGGTTCAAAAGATAACTCGGAAGAAATTATCAGGAAAATCGAGGATAAAAGAATACGATACTATTATCAGCCTAATTGCGGAATGGCAAAAACGCTGAACAGGGGAATAGATTTGGCAAATGGTGCGTTAATTGCCCGGCAGGATGCCGATGATATATCGCTGCCTGAGAGGTTTGAAAAACAAGTGGATTTTTTAGTGAAAAACAGCGATACAGGATTGGTGGGCACATGGGCAGAAATTATTCCGGCTAAAAATGATGTGCGCAGATTTCATAAACATCCGGCGGAGGATACTCAATTGAAAATAGATTTATTCTTTAACAATCCTTTTGTACATAGTTCTGTAATGATGCGCAGGGATATACTTAAAAGGGTTGGTTATTATAATGTAGCCAAGGATTCCCTGATTCAGGATTATGACCTTTGGGCCAGATTTTCGCGTGTTACAAAAATCGCTAACTTGCCCGAAGTGCTTGTATGTTACAGGGAAGTAAGCAGTGGGATTTCACAAACTACGGTTAATTATTCGCATAAAGTAATAGACCAAAGCATTGAAAATGTTAACTTTTTTTATGCCGGGGACTCTTATGCTGTTACTCAATTATTCGGTTTGTATCATGGAGACGATAGCTCTTATGATGGGAACCCTTCGCTCGATAAAATGCTAACTGTTTTGAATGAACTGGTGAGTAAAGTAGCTCAACAAACAGGGAATGATGTTCCGAGCGTAAAACCAAAAATGGGAAAACATGTGAGAACATTAAAATACAGGTATTATACAGCTAAACAAGAAGCAGCCGGGAAAAATATTTTACTTAAGTATTGGTATAAGGTTTTATATAGAATCAGTATCAGAATGCAGCCCCTGACATGAAAATATTGCATACTGTCGAATCATACTTACCGTCTATAGGCGGCATGCAGGAGGTTGTACGGCAGCTTTCTGAAAGGCTTGTTGCAATGGGGCATGAAGTTACAGTAGCTACTTCGGCTAACCCAGACCGTAAATTTGATTCATTGAATGGTGTACAGATACGGGAATTTAAAATATCGGGGAATTTTACATTGGGAATAAAAGGAGACACAGAAAACTATCAAAACTTTTTGTTGAATTCCGATTTTGATATTATGACAAATTTTGCCGCGCAGCAATGGGCAACAGATATAGCGTTGCCAATGCTCGGTAAAATTAAAGCAAAGAAAGTATCGGTTCCGACAGGCTTCTCGGGGTTTTATAAAAAAGAGTATGCTTTGTATTTCGAGAATATGAAAAGCTGGATGAAGAATTATAATGCGAATGTTTTTTTATCCAATGATTATCGCGACATAAATTTTGCCCGCGAAAATGGAATTAAAAACCTGCTTGTAATTCCTAATGGCGCTGCGAAAGATGAATTCATGGCTCCTCAGAAAATAAATATTCGTAAAAAATTGAATATTTCTAAAGATGAATTCCTCATATTGCATGTGGGCTCATATACCGGAATAAAAGGCCATGCGGAAGCTTTGAAGATATATTTGAAATCGAAAATAAAAGACGGGGTATTGCTTTTTACAGGATATAATAACAAAGATTTTGTGGCCTACATGAACCGCAGCAGGCGGTACAAAGTATGGAAGATGTTTAATTTCCCTCCCAAAAGACGTGTTATTGTAACTCACCTTAACCGCGAAGAAACCGTTGAGGCATATAAAGAGGCAGATTTGTTTTTATTCCCTTCCAATGTGGAATGTTCACCTATTGTCTTGTTTGAATGCATGGCAGCACAAATTCCTTTTTTAACCACAGATGTCGGAAATTCAAAAGAAATAATTGACTGGAGCAATGGTGGAAAACTTCTTCCTACTTCCATTGACAGCAAAGGATTTAGCCATGCAAAAATAAAAGCCTCAAGCAAGATTCTTGACTACATTTATAACCATAAGGAAATACGGGAGCAATTGGCCGCTGCCGGACATAAAGCCTGGGAGGAAAAATTTACCTGGGAAATAATTACGGTAAGATTCGAGGAGCTCTATAAAAAACTTCTGCAAGAAAACTGAGAAATGATTATTGTTAAACTCATGGGCGGGCTCGGAAATCAAATGTTTCAATATGCATTGGGACGAAGGATTTCATTGCTGCGGAATACCACCCTTAAGGTAGATGTTTCATTTCTGAACGATACGGCCCTCAATCACACCAGCAGGAACTTTGAACTTAATGTTTTTTCTTCTGATATTGCAGTGGCATCGGAAACAGATATTTCCAAATTTAACGACTTACAAAACAGTAAATTAAAAAGAGGTATCCGGCAAATTTTGCCATTCGTCTTTCCATATTACACTATTGGCGAGCCTTCCAATGAATATAATTCGCAAATTTTAAATTCACCCAAAAACTCTTTACTGATTGGGTTTTGGCAAACTGAAAAATATTTTCTTTCAATACAAGAAACCATCCGGAAGGATTTTACATTTAAAACACCTCTTAGTGGCGTAAATAATAGGTTGGCTGAAAGCATGGAAGCCTGTAATTCCGTAGGTGTGCATATACGCAGAGGCGATTATGTGCATAACCCGGAAACAAACCGGTACCATGGAAGTTGCAGCCCCGAATACTATTATAAGGCAATAGAAGAAATTAAAAATAAAATAGAGAATGTTCGGCTTTATATTTTTTCGGATGATTTGCATTGGGTAAAGGAAAATATGAAGTTTGATGTTCCTGTAACTTATATTGATAATAACTCGGGCATCAACAGTTATTTAGATATGCAATTAATGAGCCTGTGCAAACATAATATAATTGCCAACAGCAGTTTTAGCTGGTGGGCTGCGTGGTTGAATGCTAATCCGGAAAAGATGGTTATTGCACCTGCCAGATGGTTTAATGATTCTGCAATTAGTGTAAAAGATATTATACCCGAAGGATGGCAGAAAATATAACTAGTCCGAAGGTTACCGTTCTGATGGCTGTTTATAACGGCGAAAAATACCTTGCTGATGCAATCAGCAGTATTTTGAAACAAACTTTTACTGATTTTGAGTTCCTGATAATTAATGACGGCAGCACGGATAAAAGTAGTTCCATTATTAATTCATTTAATGATGGGCGGATTAATCTTGTGAATAATGAAAAGAATCTGGGATTAATAAGCAGCCTTAATATAGGTATCCGACTTGCAAAAGGCGAGTATATAGCTCGCATGGACTGCGATGATATCAGTGTTCCGGAAAGATTGGACAAACAAGTTAAATTTTTGGATACAAACCCGAATGTTAGTGTGGTGGCTGCAAGGGTCAGGTTAATGAATGCTGACGGAGAAGAAACGGGAAATTGGGATAGTGATATTTATGCCAATTCTTCAAACGAAATTTACGATACGCTGCCTAAAGAGAATTGCATTGCGCACCCTTCTGTAGTAATGCGAAAGTCTTTAGCAGAAAAGTATTTGTACAGAAGCGGGCAGAAAAATGTGGAAGATTGGGATTTATGGCTCAGAATGTCTGCTGACGGGCTGCGTATCGAAAAGATAAATGAAGTATTATTGAAATACAGAATCCATTTTGATTCTGTAACCATGAACAAAAATACTCCGGAATCATCTCAGAAGAAGGTAAATAAATGCAAGCAAAGATTTTTAACATTTCAGGCATCTAAACTGAAAATAAACGGTTTCTTTTTCAAGGTTCTTTACTCATGGATGCGAGGATTGGCAAGGTATTGGAAGCTATATGTGATTCCCGATTTCCTACGAGCAATAAAGCGGATTATAACCACGAACCCTTTTAAAGTATATGCTGATTTTTTGAGGCTGAAAAATTATCTTAATACACATTCCCATAATCTTATTTTTTTCTTCCCGTATGTCCATGTTGGCGGCGCTGAACGGGTCCACTCGGATATATTGGAGTGTATAAAAGATAAAAATCCGCTTGTTTTTATTACCGGGTTTTCCAATAATAAATTGTTTCTACCAAAGTTTGAAAGGAGTTCCAGGGTATTCGATATTCCGGAGGTTTTAAACTATCTTACTATCTCAGCGAAGGCAAAGAAAATGATTGTTGATTATATTAATAGTCAAAATGACAGTAAAACAATGGGGTGTAATTCGGTTTTTTATTATGAATTGTTGCCATCTTTATCTCCGGAAACCAAATGCATGGACTTAAAGCATTCCTTTATTTATCCTGATAACGGAGCCGAAAAAGCTCTTCTGTTTTCTGCTATGCAATTGGAAAAACGGGTTTTTATCAGCAAAAAGGCAATTGAAAATTGTATCCATTTTTACCATGAAAATAATGTCCCAAAAAATTTTTCGGAAAGGTTAATTTATATTCCAAATTTTGTCGATGTTCGCGCTGAGATGCCTGAAAAGCAGTCGGGAGAAAAATTAAATGTGATTTACGTGGGGCGAGGGACCCCTGAAAAGAGAGCTTATCTGGTAGCACAAATTGCTGCTGAATGTAAAAAGCAAAATATTCCGGCCAAATTTAAAATGGTGGGTGACGTTTCCGCTGCAGTCGATAAGTCGACTTACCCTTATATTGACTTTACAGGTGAAATAACAGATGAAGACAGATTGGAAGCAGTTTATTGCGGTGCAGATGTTCTGTTGATTACTTCCACCACGGAAGGATTCCCAATGGCTATTATGGAAGCAATGGCAAATGGAGTGGTTCCTATATCTAGCAATGTAGGCGATGTGCCTTTGCACGTTATAAATAAGCAAACGGGCTATGTAACTTCCGGCAACGATGCAGGAATAGTGGTTTCTGAAATGGTGGCAATAATTAAAAACCTTTCTGAAAACCGCTATCTGCTGAAATCCTTGTCAGTAAATGCATACATACATGCAAAAAATAATTTTTCAAAAAATAATTTCTGCAGAGCGTATCAAAATCTATTTGGTTCCTGATACATTTTTGCGATATGCTTCCTTGAAAATTTCCGCCCAGTTATCCCAATTTAAAAGGGTTTCGAATAAATTTCGCGCTTCTTTAGCAATGGAAAAATACTTTTCATCGTCTGAAAAAACAGAAGCAATTACTTGAGCATAATCCTTGCCTGTAGCCGTATAAGGAAGTAAAAATCCATTTTTCCCCTCCGTGATTGCAGATGGAACCCCGCCTGTATCTGTTGCTAAGGAAGGTACCCCAAATGCCGATGCTTCTGAAAAAACAACTCCGAAAGCTTCAAATCTTGTAGGTAAAATAAGGAAATCGGTGTGAAGGTAAATATCGTCCAGTTCCTTTCGCTGTTCTTCATTGTGTTTATCAAGGAAGGGAATAACCTTTAATTTAGGATGATTGAACTCTGCGGGTGGAACACACCCACATACTGTAAGTTGAGTATCAATTCCCATTTTGTTCAGTTCTACCATGGCATCATAAGCAATAGAGCCGCCCTTATTTTTCCAGCTAACTCCTATAAAAAAAAGCCTGCATTCTTTTGTCTTTTGTTTGGATAATGCAAGTTCTCTTGCAGGTAATGTGGAAGTTTCCATATTCGGCCCGAACGGAGCTACAAATACTTTTTTAGAATCTATTTGAAAATCATGAATCGCAGAGTTGGCAGCCCAATCAGATGAAAAAATTAAAAATGCTGCTTTCTGAAATGCCTTGCTTTCTATTTCTATCGTTTCGTGCGCCGAAAAAGAAAGCAAGTTACTTAGTGCGGGATGGTAATTCATGGAACTTTTTACGGTAGAATCGCCGACGTATGCAATAGGCAAATCTGTTTTAAGGTAGGGTATAAATGTAGAAGTATCGGGCACTACAATAAGGTTATAACTACTTCTCCTTAGTTTTTTATTTACTATTCGGGCATAGCCTTTAGCAAGCAATTGGCTGTGCCGGTAATTATATCTTTTACGAATAATTTTTTGGGCCAGCCCGGTTAAAATTTTCCCAATTAATAACGGAAAAAAAGGTTTTACCGAATGGATAAGTTCTACATCGCCGACATGCTTTTGAAGGGCATTCCAAATGGAAAACTGCGTGCCCGACCAGGCGTGCCGGTTGCGGGAGTCGGTAGATGTTAAATAGGCTATTTTAAGTCTTTTATCCGCCATATAATATCCACAAAAATAGCATAATAACTGCGAACTGTCGGTAAAAACGCATTAAAGTCTTACCTTTGGAACCCATCCTTGATAATGTAAAGTGAGCACCCGGGAGCTATTTAATTTGAAAAATAATACGAATCGGATTTTGTTGCTCGCCGATATCAATTCCACGCATATTCAAAAGTGGGCCCTTGCATTGGCTGAAAAGGGAATTGAAATAGGGTTATTCAGTTTTACCAAATTGGGTATCGATTGGATAAAGGATAGGGAAAATATTAAAATTCTTTTCACTCCTGCAGAGCAAGATATTCCTAAAATATTCTCAAAAGCAATTTATCCCTTTCTTTTACCTGAATTGAAACGGGCAATAAAAGAATTTAAGCCTGACATCCTCCATGCTCATTATGCTTCCAGTTATGGATTTGTAGGAGCCCTGTCAGGGTTTCACCCATATATTATTTCTGCCTGGGGAAGCGATGTTTTCAATTTTCCGAAAATCAGTCCGCTACACAAATGGGTTTTCAAATTTAGCTTGGGCAGGGCCGATAAAATTTGTTCGACGAGCCACATTATGAAAGAGGAAATAAAGAATTATACCAACAACGATATTTCCGTAATTCCTTTTGGCATAGATATGGATGTTTACAAGCCTTTCCATGCCCATCACGTTTTTAATGACGATGCGATTGTTATAGGCACGGTTAAGGCATTGGAGGAAAAATATGGAATAGGGTACCTGCTGGATGCTTTTGCATTGTTGCGAAAACGCGCTAGGGGCTATTGCTTAAAATTATTAATTGTCGGGAAAGGAAGTTCGGAAGCTATGTTAAAGCACAAAATAAAAGAATTGGGGCTGGAAGCTGATGTTGTTTTCACCGGGTTTATACCTCCTGCCGAAATTCCATTTTACCAGAATATGTTGTCCATTGGAGTCTATCCTTCCATAGATAAAAGTGAAAGTTTTGGCGTCTCAGCCGTAGAAGCTATGGCCTGTGAAAAAGCAGTTGTGGTATCTGATATAGGCGGATTGCCGGAAGTGGTTCTGGGAGGTGTAACCGGATTGATAGTGCCTGCGGCAAATGCAGACGAATTGGCCAAAGCACTGGAGGTTTTAGTGAAGGATGAACAGAAAAGATTTAAACTTGGCAGGGAAGGGCGGAAGCGTGTGGCACAGCTATATAATTGGGAAAATAACCTGGCTGATATGATTCATATTTATGATGCGCTAACAGCAGAAAATTCAGGCTGAACAACCGGTATTTTTGCCTCTTGATGATGGCTCAGCTTATCCAGTTCAAGGATAGTTGTCTGACCGTCTTCACTTTCATGAAACATTTTACTGAACTTGCGGTTGAAAAGAATTTCATGATACGTATAGGAACTTCGCTGTTGAACCATGTCCGAAAAAATATCATCATACCCGCGTATCTGGGCGAAAAGTTCTACATCCGCAGTTTTCATATCTTCATGTGTAAATCCATTGAACGGGCTGTTTTCATCAATCGGATGAACCACCGTCCAACTCATGGGCATACTCTCTACTCTGTCTCTTTCAAGAGTTAAAGTATAATATTGATAGGTTGCTTCTCCATCCGTTAGAACTTTCATCCCTACATTAACCTTAATTTCCACATTGGTGAGCGAGTGGTTGTTTTTGTAATTTACAAAACGGAACATTAAAGCTGTTTTACCTTTAAAGGGGCTTATGAGCGCATGTTCGCTGAATAATAAGTGTGCTTTTGGCCGGGCAAAACGCCCGTAAATTAAACCGGTAGCAATAGCCAGCGATAATAAACCGGAAAGCGATTCAATAGATGCGATGATATTTACGGCATCCCCCACCGGGTTTACTCTGCCATAGCCCACCGTGGTAAATGTCTGTGTGCTGAAATAAAATACTTCTTTGAATTTTACCCAGGGCGCAGCACTAATCATTCCTTGTAACTGGTCAGTTCCTACCAGCAAGTAAACAGAAGTAAATAAAAGATTAATAATAATATAAAACGAGAGTATAACCCCCATAAATTGCCAGCGTGGAATAGTCAGCATGAATTGAAAAATGCTGAATCTGTTAATAATTCCTAAGCCTGTTTTTTGTAAATTAAAGGTGCCGTCTTTGTTTACAAACCTGCTTGATGCAATATCGGATTTGTTACTGAAACCGGTATCGTTATTCGCTTTTAACAGTGAATTTATTCTTCTGTGATTGGCCATTTGTTTATTAATCGGAATAGGGTATTCAATACAAATGTAGGAAGATTACTTTTTACCAAGAAATTCTTTATCATAATTTACATTTTGGCTATCCAGCCATTTCGATTGCATTTTTAGCCTTTTAATAAAGTTTTTATAATTTTTATCTTCCGGATTACTCCATAAAACCTCTGCCAATGCACACATACGAGGTACTGCCATATATTCCACTTCGGCGAAATCGGGCATGTATTCGGTCCATACATTCCCTTGCGCACCCATAATATATGCCTTATATAAATCACTTAATTTTTTGGGTGTAGGGTCATAATCATAAACAGCTTTAAGCGGGTTGTATCCGCCAATAGCCAAAGGTTCTCGGGTTATATCTTTAGATTGGTAATGGTCGAAATAGCACGGATTGCCGGGAGTCATCACCACATAATGATTTTGTTTTGCCGCAGCTATTCCTCCTTCAGTTCCGCGCCAACTCATTACCATAGCATCTGACGCAAGGCCGCCTTCCAGTATTTCATCCCAACCTATAACTGTTTTTCCTTTCGTCCCAAGAAAACTGACAATCCGTTTTATAAAATAGCTTTGCAATTCTTCTTCATTGGCAAGATGCTCATTTTTTATTCGGGCCTGGCATTTCGGGCAGGTTTTCCAGCGCACTTTAGGGCATTCGTCACCGCCAATATGGATATATTTTCCCGGGAAAAGTGCGCATACTTCGGTAAGTATATTTTCTAAAAATGCAAATGTGCTGTCATTGCCTGCGCAATATACTTCATCGGAAACACCCCACACAGTCATCGGTTCGAATGGCCCGCCTGTGCAGGAATATTGAGGATATGCAGCCAATGCAGCTACCGAATGCCCCGGCATTTCTATTTCCGGAACAATGGTAATGTG
>CAIWVW010000039.1 GCA_903916255.1 uncultured Bacteroidota bacterium | reverse complement strand
CCACAGCATTTACCTATTGGAAAAGACAACACTCTACCTAAAGCAGACGGCAAGTGAAACGAACAAAAAGTAGATGCGGAACATTTGCAATATATCTTTATCTTTGTTGGACATGAAAAAAATACTTCCCCGATTTTTACTTTTCATCTCTCTCTTCTCACTCTTTAGCTGCACCCTTACCAAACGAAAATACACAGGAGGCTATTATATAAATTGGCACAGCAAAGCGCCGGAGGCTATTGCAGCTAAACCCGCACATGCAACAAATAAAATAGCGCAGACAAATAGTTCTTTCCTAAAAACAAAAGTTGAACCTCAACCAGCAAAAATGCTTGCACAGAAAATTGTTCAGGAAATTTATTATTTACCGCAAGAAAAAGGAATTGCGAAAGATATTTCTTATAATTCCCCTACCTATAAAGTATTACCTGAAAATGCAGGACAGGGGCATTCAGTTCAACAGCATCATACACCAAGAGGGTTGCCTGTATTATTTGGTTTGTTATCAATATTTTTTGGATGGTTAACTTTAGGGTTTTGTATTGGAGCCACAGGCACATTCTCAACTGTTTTGATACTCACAATCCTTACATTATTATTTATATTTTTAGCAATATCTAAGGCAGTAAAAATAATACATGAAATAAAAGAAAACCCCGGCAGTGGCGGAATGTGGGCAGCTGTTTTGGGTATAGTGTTTGCCATATTTGGAGTTCTTTTATTAATAATTCCAATTTATCTCATATTCTCCGTGTTGTTCGGAGTTTATGTATGGTAATTACTTAAATATACTTCATAGAAAGGTATACCACCCCCTAAACTTTATCTTCCCCGTAAGCAATTGCCAAAACATGAGCAGGTCGGAACCGAAGCTGTAAAAAGGGTTTTTGAAAGTAGCAGGTTGGTTATGTTCAAAGAAATAATGCCCGGCAAAGCCGAAATTGCTATTGGTAGTCCCTACTTTGCTGAATGCGGTTTAACCTTCAGGATTAGTACACATAAAGTTGAAGAAAGAAGTTATTAGAATTTCTCCATTGCCGTCAGCTAAAGCAGACGGCAATTGAAGAAACCTTTATATTTGTTTTATGTTCAATGACAAAAAACTTAGGAATACTTTTTGGATGGCGGTTTTTGCCGCTGTTTTATCTTTTACGTGCCTAGAAATGGTGAAATTTTATGGTATACTAATTTCATTCTTACTAACTATCCTCGCTTTTATTATTAGCATAATTGTATTTATTAGGATTATAAAAAACTGGAATAGCTTCGATAATCACTCAATTAAAGCATTTATAATTGTACTGTCAATAATTGCCTTTCTTGAAAGTATCTTAGTTTTCTTGTTATTTACTAATGCTATGCTAAAAATATGGAGATAAAATCTTACGCCTTCACCGCAGTCCTTTCCTTTAAATAACCAACCACACTCTTTTCAATTTCCGCTTCCAGATTGGCTCCGCCGGGGGCAGGTACAAACTTGGTTCCGGTAATTTTATCGAATAACTCAATATAGCGGGCTGAAACTGCATTTACTATTTCATCATCCATTTCAGGAACTGATTGACCTTCCAAGCCCTGGAAGTTTTTAGAGATGAGCCATTCGCGTAAAAACTCTTTCGATAGCTGGCGTTGCGGTTGCTTGTTCTTCTGGCGTTCTTCATATCCTTCGGAATAGAAATAGCGGGATGAATCAGGTGTATGTACTTCGTCTATTAAATAGATTTTACCATTATTCAGGCCGAATTCATATTTAGTATCTACCAATATAAGGCCTTGTTTAGCGGCCATTTCAGTACCTCTTTTAAATAACAGGCGGGTGTAGTTTTCCAGTTGCTCGTAATGCTCTTTTGAAACCAAGCCATGCTTAATAATATCCTCTTTTGAAATATCTTCATCATGGGCTACATCTTCTTTGGTGGTAGGTGTAACAATAGGTTCGCGGAACTTGTCGTTTTCATGCATCCCTTCAGGAAGGCGTACTCCGCAAATTTCCCTTTTTCCTGCTTTATATTCCCTCCATGCATGGCCCGAAAGGTAGCCACGGATAACCATTTCCACTTTAAAGGGCTGGCAAAGTATTCCGGCGCTGACCATGGGGTGCGGTACATCCATAATCCAATTTGGAACAATATCGGAAGTAGCTTTCATAAAGTGTGCGGCAATTTGGTTCAGCACTTGTCCTTTATAGGGTATACCTTTTGGCAGAACCACATCGAACGCGGAAACACGGTCGCTTACGACGATTACCATCAGTTCATCATTAATATTATATACGTCACGGACTTTGCCTTTGTAAAAACTCTTTTGTCCCGGGAAATTGAAGTGGGTTGCGGTTATGGTTTGCATAGGGTAATTTAATTAGTAATTAATAATTAGTAATTAGGGGAGTGCAAATATAGGTCAAAGGCTATTGGGCAATTCGGCTTGTGAAATGAATGTTAATAAAAACATTTTACCCCGTTTTTTGTTTAGGATATGACTTTCCCCTTCTCTATTTGATAGAGAAGGGGTAGGGGGTGAGTATTAATTACTTCTCCGCCGGTTTCTTCTTCTTTGGCGGGTCGGCGTAGATGCTTAGGATTTTCCTTACCAGTTTATGCCTTACCACATCCGAGGCATCCAGGAAAATGATATCAATACCGGGTACATTTTCAAAAATCTGTATGGCATGTATCAATCCGGATGGCTGCTTGAATGGAAGGTCTGTCTGGGTAGTATCGCCTGTAACGATAAATTTAGCGTTAGCTCCCATACGTGTCAGGAACATCTTCATTTGGTTTTCGGTGGTGTTCTGGCCTTCGTCTAATATTACAAAAGCATGGTTGAGGGTTCTGCCGCGCATAAATGCAAGGGGAGCTACTTCAATAATCTTATTTTCCAAATAGGCTTCCAGTTTTTCAGGTGGAAGCATATCATACAGGGCATCGTATAATGGTTGCAGGTAAGGGTCGAGTTTTTCTTTTAAATCGCCGGGAAGGAAACCGAGGCTTTCACCTGCTTCTACGGCAGGGCGGGTGAGTATTATTTTACGAACCTCTTTATTTTTCAATGCTCTTACGGCAAGTGCTACGGCGGTATATGTTTTTCCTGTTCCGGCAGGGCCCACGGCAAATACCAAATCATTTTTAAAGCTGGCCTCCACCATTTTTTGCTGGTTGAGGGTACGGGCTTTTACCACCAAGCCATTGTTGCCATATACTATAATATGGGGCTCCCCGTTTTTTTCTTCTTTATGTTCCGGCACATCGCTCGATTGCATTATGCGTTCCACATCGGCATCGTGCAAAGCCTGGTGTTTGCGGTAATGCTCCACCACACGGATGATTTTTTTGCTGAAAGATTCTATGCTTTCATGCGAGCCCGAAATCCGCAGGGAGTCGCCCCTGGCAACAATCTTCAATCCCGGAAAATACTCCTTTATGATTTCCATTCGGGAGTCATTAATCCCATAGAGTTCAATCAAGGGGATGTCTTCTATGAATATATCTTTTTCAGGCATAGGGTGGTATTTTAAATTTCATCAGCCCCAAACCCCTAAAGGGGCTTCAAAGTCATTAACTGTTTCCACTCAAAGCCCCTTTAGGGGTTTGGGGCTGACAAATGTTGTATTGCAAATGTAAGTCGGGATAGAATGATTAATTTTGTCCCGATTAAAAAGATTTACACAAGTTTTGAAGAATAACTTTTCCGCTAACCCCTTACTTTTAACCTTGCGTTAATATGTCCGTAATAACATTAACTACAGACATGGGTAACTCGGGCTTTTATGTGGCAAGCGTAAAAGCTGCCATAGTCAGGGGTTTGCCCGATGCCAACATTATTGATATTACGCATTCCATACGTCCGTTTCATGTTAGTTCGGCGGCATTTATTATCCGGAATGTGTATAAGCAATTCCCCGAAGGAACTATACACATAGTAGCTGTTGATGCGCTGAACAGCCCGAATTCAAAGGTGATTGCGATTAAAACGGAAGGGCATTATTTTATCGGGCCCGATAATGGATTGTTCAGCCTTGTGTTTAGTAATCCGCCTGCCGAGGTGTATGAAATTACCATTACACAAGACAATACCTCACTCGCTTTTACTGCAAAAGACATCATGGCGAAAACGGCGGTGCATATTGCCAAGGGCAGCAGCATGGCCGACATAGGGCAGGAGTATAAAAACCATACCCAGCTTACCGCATGGCAACCCATCTATAATGACGCCACTATCCGTACATCGGTAGTATATGTGGATGAATATGGCAACTGCATTTTCAATTTGGAGAAAGACTTATTTGATAGGGTAGGCAGGGGGCGGAAGTTCTCTGTTGATGTAAAACGGAATCCGGTAGAAACCATTTCCAATACCTATAATGATGTAAGCGGAGGTGAACTGGTAGCATTATTCACAGGCTCGGGACTGCTTGAAATAGCTATAAACAGAGGCAACATATCAGAACTGCTGGGCTTAAAAGAAGGGGATAGTGTGCTGATAACATTTGAAAATTAGGTTGTAACCCGTTATGGAAGAACCTGGAATAAATAAGCAAAGTTTAGACGAGGAAGTTAAAAAGCTCTATTTTGAACTTAGAAGCATTGATAAGGTCGCCGAGAAACTCTCCTTAAATACGCGAAAAATCAGGAAAATTATTTTTGGAAGCGAAAAAGTAAGTGATATTCTTTACAGCTACTTTATAGGGAAAACCCGATTAAGGAAAAGAAATGTAAAATCTAAAGTAGAAAAAAATGATAAGGTTTTATTATTATATAAGCAAGGAATGCCATTGAGAGAGATTGAGGCGGTTGCAGGCATTGAACGATATTCCGCTGCTAGTATTTTGCATTTATATGGAATTTATGTTCGTGAAAAAAATCCTGAAAAAGAAAATGAAATAGTTAAAATATACACAAGTGGCAAAATAACTAACTATAATGAATTAGGTAGAATATATGGTAGAAGTGGAGTTGGAATAACAAATATTTTAAAAAGGCACGGCGTATATAAATTGCAAATAAGTAAGGAACAAAAGGAAAATATTGGGAAGAGAAATAAGGAGATTATTGAAAAGTTTGACAATGGGATACCCATTTCAGATATAGTTTCTGAATTTAAAATCAGTGATAGAAGTGTTAGGCGAATATTATCTGAAAATAATAGGATTAAAGTTAAACCTTATAGGATAATTAATAATAGCTGGAAAAAAATATCTCAAAAGGAAAAGGACGAATTAACGGAGATAATTATTGACTTATTTAGGAAAAGAAATTCAATAAATAAGATAAGTATTCGTCTAAAATACCCTGCAAAAATTATTAGAACAATTCTTATACAAAATGGAGTTTATACTATTACTCCAAGTAGAGTTGTTATTGGTAAAATAAAAATTGCAAGGGATAACACGATAATTGAAAAATATGATTTAGGTACTTCCATCGAAGAAATAGTTTCAGAATTTAATTTAAGCGAATTAACAGTAAAGCATATTCTATTTGAACATAGTAAGCTAATTGATGATATTGCATGGTTGGATTTATCCAGTGAAGAAAGGGGCTATTTTAAAGAAAAAATTATTGACT
>CAIWVW010000038.1 GCA_903916255.1 uncultured Bacteroidota bacterium | reverse complement strand
TCTCGGCCAGCACCTGATCCAGAGTTCTCTCGCTCATCGGACTTGCTCCTTGCATCTGCTGTCAAACAGCTCTACATCCGGCACCATTGCCGAACATATCCACTGCCAATAACAGACAGACACTCAAAATGGCTTAAGGGTTTTTCCACAATAAGAGCTTTACAAACAAAACCCTTATGCTATTATGCTCCTGCAGGCGATTCTTTGAAAATTTATTTTAAATATTTCGTTAAGATATTTTACTGTATTTGATAGGGTTCACCCTATTTTTTTAGGGTCAAAGCATGTCGCACAATATATGCTAGTTGGTGTCAAGTTCGTTGTGGCATAAGGCTCAAATGGCGTTTTTGAAGACACATTTGGAAAACTTTGTAAAACATCCGCATAAATACAGCATTTTCTTACGATGATATTTTTTCCGTGTGTGCCTGACCAATAAAAGTCGGGCATAGCGGGTTGCGGGGTTGAAACAAAACAAAATTAATCAACCTTGATTGGGCATTGCCTTATTAGGACAATATGCCGAAAGACATTGTTGAGACAAACAATGCACTTCATGTGAATTTTCATAATCAAATCTCCGCAACCCGCTGTGTAATACACAGAGGTCGAAGATTATTAACAAAGCATCTTAGATTAATCATGCCAATATATAACGTGTGTTCAAGAAAGTTTTATGAGAAAGACGGTGAGAAAAAAATTAAGTGGTATAAAGTAGGTTTCTTAAAAGAAACGGAGGCCGGTAAAAAATACCTGCATTTGCATATGTTTCCTCAATCAGAGTTTTTTCTTTTTGAGAGAGACGCTGTTTTGCCCGAAGTGAAAGTGGAAGAATAAAAACATACTAAAGTTTAAACCGTGCCCAGGCTCGAGGGCAATTGTTCTTTTATCCTGAATGGGATGAATGGACCTTTAACAGCATTATCTAACTTTAATATGTCTAACAATTTCATTCCGGTAAATACGTTCCCATTTACCATAAAACAATTATTGTTCTTTGAGGAGGAACTAAAAGAGGCAGGCAGTTTTGATTTGCTGATGAGAAGAAAGGATGCCCTGTTAAGCATTGGAAATACTTTGCATGTCATTAAATACGATGTCGAAGAGTATAAAACCAAATATCTGATAGGAATCTATGAGCCTTTGAGAAACCATTATCAGACTTTAACTCCCTGCACCTTCTGGGCAAGAATGTATGAAATGCTTATGAAGTTGCAGAAACAAATCGGATGAAACCACCTTTAACCTATTACGGGGGGAAGCAAAAATTGACCTCAAAAATTCTGCCTCTCATTCCAGAGCATAATTTATACTGCGAACCTTTTTTCGGTGGGGGAGCAATCTTCTTCGCCAAAGAACCTTCAAATGTTGAAGTAATTAATGACCTTGATGGCAGAATCATTAACTTCTATAGGGTTTTGAAAAATGATTTCAAGGAATTGAATAAGGAAATACAAGCCACCCTTTACAGTAGGCAAGACCATCAAGGAGCTAAAGTAGTTCTCAGTTACCCTGAATTATTTACTGCTGTCAAGCGCGCCTGGGCAATTTGGGCATTAATTCACGAGGGCTATGCCTCCATGATGGACGGAACTTGGGGTTATGAAAAAAAGAGTGATACCGCAGTAAAGCGTTTTCATAATAAAAAATTGAATTTTATTAAGCAATATTCTCAGCGATTGGAGAAGGTACAGATAGAATTCAGAAACGCATTAGAGGTAATAGAATCAAGGGATACTGACGAGAGCTTCTTCTACTGTGATCCGCCATATTTTAACTCTTACCAAAAATACAGTATTCATTACACTGAGGATGATTATATAAAGTTGCTTGACCTGCTTTCCAAAATTAAAGGTAAGTTCCTTCTTTCCAGTTATCCTTCCGAAATTCTTACCGAATACATAAAGAAAAATAAATGGTTTGCGAAGGAAATAGATATGCCTGTATCAGTTGTTGCAAGGTATAAAACAGGGAAGAGGAAAACGGAAGTGCTTATTGCTAATTATCAAATTTAATTATTTCACAACTCAATATCCTACTTCCCTTATATGGTATATTAGGTAAGCATTATAAGTTAATGTAAAATACTACTTGAATATGACAACAAAAATTCAACATGAAGCAGGGAATCAAGAAGCGTGGATTTGTATCTGCAAAAATACTCCTTCAGAAGATGGTTTTTATCCTTGCAATGAAAATGGAGATGAAGTGGAACCGACAAAAGGTTCAGGCTGGAAAAACCTGTATGTATGTAATTCTTGTGGAAGAATTATAAACATGCATACGCTTGAAGTTGTCGGGCAAAATCCACATCCTAAAATGCTTTCACAGTGATTCTTTATTAAGTAAATTAAAGCAAAAGC
>CAIWVW010000037.1 GCA_903916255.1 uncultured Bacteroidota bacterium | reverse complement strand
CTACCTGTGTATGCAGAGCAGCTTGATGGTGGCAGCCGCAAAAACTGGGTGTGTAATCAATATTAAACACGGACAGTTCCTTGCTCCGGAAAACATGAAGCACCCCGTGAAAAAGTGCACCGACAGCGGCAACAACCAAATAATTCTCACCGAAAGAGGGTACACTTTTGGTTATAATGATTTGGTGGTGGACCCACGCAGCCTTTACCATTTAAACCAATTGGGCTACCCTGTTGTATTTGATATTACCCACTCCATCCGCAAATATGGCATACCCAGCGCCGATGCGAAAGGCGGAGCACGTGAATTCCTTCCCGTGATTAGCCGCGCCGGTGTGGCATCGGGTGTAGATGGTGTTTTTATTGAAACCCACCCCGAACCATTCAAAGCCTTATGCGATGCAGCAAGCCAGCTAAGCGTTTACGACCTGAAAGCCTTTTTGGAACCGCTGATTGAGTTGCATAATACAGAGGTGAAGTATAGAGGGAGGTAAAAGGAAAATTGCGGTGATTTTATGAAAAGATTACATACACTGATCATTTTGTTTTTCACTTGCTTTTTGTTTTCAATGTGTAATAGACCCTCCAAGGTTCTTATCTTTTGTGATAAGAATTGTGAAGGTAAAATTTTAATTTTTTTTAATCAAAAAGGATATAAGCCCTTAATTCCTTTCTATGGTGGCTATTACGCACATATTGATAGGACAGGGATTCTCAGAACTTCTTCTTCCTTAGTAGATATTGATTCAGCTACATTCTTTTTCGGTAGAGTTGATAGTCTTATTCGCTCAGTTCAGGATACGGGAAGCTCGAACTATGCAGACTGGTATAGTGGGAAACATACGGGGAATTTATCCAGATATAAAAACGAAGATTTTTACGTAGCATATTATTACAATGGATTGCAACATTCATCAAAGGATTCACTTTTAAAATTTCTAAGAGAAATTGGGGGTGATACCATATTTATAACGCCCTCTGTAATTAAGCATTACAAATAGCCCTTGTACAATTGGAATTGTACTTCAGGCGAATTTCCTCCTAAACCCTATCTCCCCTGATAAGCCTGAAAAGTATGGCTATCACTGCAAAAATGAGGAGCAGGTGAATAAATGCGCCTAAGCTGAAAAAGAAAAACCCTAATGCCCAGCCGATAATTAAAATTACTGCGATTATATAAAGTAGGTTGCCCATATTTTTTGTTTTATTTTGTTTGTTTATTTTGTTAAATAAAGTGAGGAGCATAGCCCCTCACTTTTGTAGGAAATGCTATTATATATTCAATACTGCAAAGTTGCACCAATAACTTCCGGAGTGCATTACACAATTTTTGAAAAAAATTACATTATTCACACATGCCCCCCTGAGGTGTGAAATGTGTAAAGTATTTATTGCAGAATGTAAGGGTTTAAACTTCACACATATGCATCTTTGCAGTATAATTATTTATATCAAAATTGAATCATGAAAAAATTAGCCGTATTGTTTATAGCGATGTCCTCCTTAATAGGAGTAAAAAAAACAGACGCACAAATAGGAGTCAGTATTACAGTAGCGCCTCCTGAATTACTTGAATATTCGCAGCCACCCTGCCCTACCGATGGGTATTTGTGGTCGCCCGGATATTGGGCCTATGGCCAGAATGGATATTATTGGGTGCCCGGTGTATGGGTTGCTGCTCCCGAAACGGGTTTTCTATGGACTCCCGGTTATTGGGGTTATGGAGATAACGGCTATTTCTGGAATGGCGGTTACTGGGGCGAAAATGTAGGATTTTATGGAGGCGTGTGTTATGGCTACGGCTATGGCGGACATGGCTTTTATGGAGGCCGATGGGATGGAGGACATTTCCAGTATAACACCGCCGCATGGCATGTAGGTGGCGGAATCCATAATACCTATTCTGATAGGACCGTAATTAATAACACATCCAGCCGAAGCAGCTTTAATGGCCGTGGCGGAGTGGATGCACAACCTAATGCAGCAGAACAAGCAGCTGCGAAACAAAGCCACAGACAACCTACTTCCGAGCAACAAACGCATCAGCAAAAAGCAAGTACAAATAAGAACCAGCTTGCCACTGCAAATGGAGGCCACCCTGCTACTGCTGCAAGAAGCGCTGTAGGCGGTGAACGATTCAATTCTGCCGGAAAATCCATCAGTACCGTTCATACTGCAAACAAAAATGCTACTTCGGCCGGTAATCATTTTAGCAATCCGGCTGCAACGCATCCTGCGAATGCACCGCATGCAACTGCGCCAAGGCCACAAACGCAGCAACAAAGACCTATGCAGAACAGAACTGCTCCGCAACAACAACATCAAAGCCCTATGCAAAACAGGCCTGCTCCCCAACAGCAGAGACAACAAGCACAACCCGGCAGAGCTCCACAAGGAGGCGGCGGACACATGGGCGGCGGTAATGCAGGTGGCGGCCACGCAGGTGGGGGCGGTGGCGGAAAACGGTAAAAATTTCCGCGGATATCTCGGATTATTACTTGATAATAATACGTGCCTGTTAAGCAAACTTAACAGGCACGTATTCGTTTACCTGCCTTTTTATTGCTGCGGTTAAACTTGCCAAACCAAGGTTTCACCGATTAACATTTATTAAGATTTAACTTTTAACTATCTTAGCAGTCATACACCAAATGAATTTTGAAAGAACATCGTCTAATCCTTTATAAAAACCATAGACTATGAAACGCTTGGCTTTAATTATTGTCGCATTTTCATCCTTATTGGCAACTCCAAAAAAAATAACTGCACAGGTTGCTGTTGGCATCAGTGTAGAAGTTGCCCCTCCTGCATTACCTGTATACACGCAGCCACCCTGCCCTGTAGAGGGTTATTTGTGGACCCCCGGGTATTGGTATTGGGGAGCCAACGGTTATTTCTGGGTTCCCGGAGTATGGTGCCGTCCTGCAAGAGTAGGTTGGTTATGGACCCCAGGCTACTGGGGTTGGGAAGGTGGCCACTACTGGTGGCATGGTGGGTATTGGGGTGCCCATGTAGGTTATTATGGCGGAGTATGTTATGGATATGGTTATGGCGGGCATGGCTTTTATGGCGGCCGTTGGGAAGGCGGAGCATTCCGGTATAATACTGCTGTATGCAGCGTTGGCGGAAGCATTCATAATACTTATGTAGATAGGTCTGTTGTAAATAACACCACTGTAAATCGCACCAGTTTTAATGGCCCGGGTGGGATTTCAGCACAACCTAATGCTGAAGAACGCACGGCTATGAACGAACAGCATATGAATGCTACCAGTGAGCAGCAAACACATCAGCAAAGTGCAAGCACCAACCGGAACCAGCTTTATTCTAACAACCATGGAAACCCAACTACCACAGCCAGAGCTACCGTTGGAGGACAGAAGTTTAATTCTGCAGGTCATGCTATGCAAAGCAACCATGTCACTATGAACAATGCAGCGCATGCCAATGGTGGCAGTATGCAACACAGTGCTGCCATGCAACCACACAACAATGCCATGCAAAACAGAGCAGTAGGCCAAGCGCATATGCAAAACAGGGGCGGTAGTATGCAGCGCCAGACTGCTCCTGCACGGGCACAAGGTGGCGGACGCAACATGGGCGGCGGCGGCGGAAGAGGCAGGAACCGATAAGAATAAATTAATTATTCTGGAAAACCCTTCCCGTCATTAATTAGTTTTTGGAGGCTACCTTTAAGGTGGCCTGTCCATCCGGTTTTACAATCCTTGTAACACTCTACATCAGGGGTCAGGCCTTTGTGCATGAAGTCTATAGTAGTTTTGCCATCCTTCTCTGTAAGGTTCCAAATACATTCCGTGCCTTTCCACTCTTTTTTATCTTTTATCCAGTGAAGGTTGCAGTCGGTTACCAGCCAAACAATTTTCTTTTCCTGAATAACTTCGGAGATTTTAAAATCCACAAAGGTGTCTCCAAAATATACCGAGAATTCATCATCCAGTTTGGCTGCATTACCTTTGAAGTTCTTTGCCCACCACTTATCTACCTCGCTGATTTTTTTCATTGATTCTTTTGCTGAAGCCTTTACTGTAAGGCTATAGCTGAAGTCTTCTGCTGTTTTCATGTTATTAAATTTAGGGTTAGTTGTTAAATATTATTTAGTGGATGCTCTGAAAACGCCTTTACCAGTGGTTAGATAGGAGAATAGACTTGTTTTTATCCAGTGGGTCCAACCCTCATTACATTCCTCGTAGCACTCAATATCGGGTGTAAGACCTTCATGCATAAAATCCACAGTAGTCATGCCATTATTTTCAGAGAGATTGAAAATGATATTTGTCTTTGCCCACTCTTTATGGTTCGAATACCATGGCATGTTGCAATCTGTAATGTACCAGACAATTCTTTTACCGGGAATAAATTCCCTTACCGTAAAGTTAAAGAAGGAATTACCGCCCATCTTTACCACGAAGTTATCTCTGCGCTTTTTTGCGCTTCCGGTAAAAGTTACTCCCCACCAATCAGTAACGTTGCTAATCTTGTTGGTAGCCTCAATTGCACTAATTTTTGCCGAAATGCTGCAAGTGAAATTATTTTTTATTTCCATTTTAGTTGGTGATTAATTGTTAAAATTGAAAGTGCGGCTTATTATTCTCGATAAAGTTGAACAGCCAATCTTTAATAACCATTGTCCAACCTTTTTCGCACTTGATGTAACACTCCTGTTCGGGAACAAGTCCCTCGTGTGTAAAGTGAATAATTGTTTTGTCTCCCTTGGTTGTTATCTCAAAAATCATTTTCGTATTAGTCCATTCATTCTTATCTTTCTCAAGCCAATTTAGTTTGCTCTCTGTAACCAGCCATACTATTTTCTTATCAGGAATAACTTCAACCAGTTTCTGTTTTGAATAATGAACATCGCTGTGCCGGATGGTAAATTCATGATTTAATTTGGAGCAGTTTCCCTGATAATCTTTGAATCCCCACCACTTTGAAACATCTGTTAGGTGATTAAACACATCGTGCGGGGATTTTGCAACTTCAATAGTTACATTATAATCCTGTTTGTTCATTTTGCTTTATTTTTTTTATTGTTATTAAGCAATGTTTCCAGTTTCTTCAGTTTCGATTTCCAGAAATCATCAAAAAACTTCAGCCATTCCTGCAAATCTTTAAAGCCGTCCTCTTTCAGGGTGCAAACCCTTTCCCGGCCTACATCCTGTATGGATATAAAACCCGCGCCATATAATATTTTTATATGCTTGGAAACGGCAGGGCGGCTCATGTCAAAGTTTTCAGCCAGTGAATTTATAGTCATGCTGTCCTGGGTAAGCATGTGCAGTATTTGCCTCCTGCTTGGGTCGGCAATTACCTGGAATGTATCGAGTCTTGGGGTGTTCATTTTTTTGGGCTTAAAAGTGTGGCAACCTTTTGCAGGTTTTGGGCCCAGCCACCCTGCATTGCTGAAAAGATTGATATGTTTTCTTCATTAAATCCGGTTTGCACCAAATGCAATTCAGTCCCGTTGCCTTTGGCTTCCAAAGTCCATTCCACAATGGTGTCGAGGGTTTTTACTCCCGTTTCAGGGCCTCCTGTCCAACTGTAAATTAGTTTTCTAAAAGGGATAATTTCCATCACTTTGCAACGGAATATTCCATCCAGGTTTAAACTGGGAATTGGCTTGGAGCGAAATTCAAAATCGTGTCCTTTTATAGGTTCAAAATTGTTAGGCATCAGCCATTGCGCCATTAATTCCGCATTGGTTAAATATTCCCATACCGCTTCGGGTGAGTGTTCGTAGCGGATGGTTTGTGTGATGGTGTTTTTCATGATGTTAATTTTATTTTGGTTGTTTGTATTTATTTGTTCTTCTAATTGTTTTAAGCAGGTTTTCCATCCTGCCTCGTGGGCTACTATATCTTCCATAGTCGTGAAACCGGTATGCACCAATTGCAACTCCGTTCCGTTTTCTTTCGGAATAAGTGTCCACTCTACTTTTGAAGTAAATGGTTTATTATCTATTGCCGAGTTTTTTTGCCAGGAATAGGATAGTTTGGTAAATGGAATTACCTCCAACACTTCACAAATTGAATCGTTCCCGTAAGGACTAATGAAACGGAATTTGTGTCCAGCTATTGGTTTAAAATCTGTTTCCCCCAGCCATTGTTCTATTAGTTCAGGTTTAGTTAAATATTCCCAAACTTCTTGTGGGGTTTGATTAAGATGCATTATGTGCTTAATCTCTTTTTGCATAATAAGTAACTTTAAGGTTACGCAAATATATGTAACTTTTAAGTTACCTAATTTATTTTTCTGCTTCGTTTCGCAAAAATAGCTCGTAAAACTCTGTTAATCAATATATTTATTTTTAGCAAAGAGATGGTTAGTTGCCGTATTGTTCAATGAACGGTAATCAATTCGCTGCGGTTTATAACTCATAGTTCATACTTCATAGCTTACAGTTGCTTAAAATCTTACCTTTACACCCCAATAAGTTCAAAGTTTATAAAGTTCATAAAGTAAAAAGTATGAGCGGACTATATAAACTTTACAAACTATATAAACTTTACAAACTATGGAACTATACCTTGATTCTGCAAACATGAAGGAGATTGAAGAAGGATTCAAACTCGGCTTCCTGGACGGATTAACAACCACCCCAACCTTTATGCAACGCGAAGGCATTACCGATATTGACGGCACTATTGTTAAGTTAAGTAAAATAGTACCCGTTTTGCAAATTGAAGCCTTGGGCTCAAACGCCGATGAGATAAAGAGAGAAGCCTACCGCCAGCTTGAATTGGGGCTTGACCCGAAGAAAACGGTTTTTAAAATACCTGTATCGCTGGAAGGTGTTCGCGCCTGCAAAATACTCCGCAATGACGGGCTATTGGTAAATGTGCATTTGGTATATACTTTGCAACAAGCCTATATGGCCATGCATGCCGGGGCAACTTATGTATGTCCGCTTGTAGGTCGCTTACAAGACCAGGGGCACGATGCGCTTACCCTTATTGAACAATGTGTGGATGCTGTAGATTATTACGGATACGATACTAAGATTATGTTCAGTTCGGTTCGCCATAACGAGCATGTGAGGAATGCCATCAACATTGGTGTGCATACCATAACAGTTCCGCTGAAAGTATTGAAATCATTGACAGAAAACAACTTTACGCAAATAGGGACCGAACAATTTTTCCGCGACACACGCATGATGATGGTGAAGGTGAAAGAAGCCATCCGCCCCGTTAATCCTGTTGTAAGCAGCGAAATTTCCGTGAAAGATGCAATTGTTAAAATGACCGAATTTGGTTTCGGTACAGTTGTTGTAACAGCCAAAGATGGCGGCGTGCTGGGTGTATTTACCGATGGCGACCTGCGCAGATACCTGCAAAAAGACGGGGAAAATATCCTGAACAAAAAACTGAAAGAACTGGAATATAAAACCCCTGTCAGCATTGATGCGAATGTTATTCTCAATGAAGCTTCAGCATTATTCAAGAAATCAAATGTTGATACTATAATGGTTACCGATGGAGGCAAACCAATCGGTATGCTGGATATCCAGGATTTGAAAAACGATTAATGGAAACAGCGAATTTATTCAAAGGCCGTTTCCTAACCCCTGCTGCCAATATACAGGCCAAGCTGGAGAAAATTAAAGCTTATATTTTCGACTGGGACGGCGTTTTTAATAATGGACAGAAAGACGAACGGAACACCAGCCTTTTTAATGAAATAGATGCGATGGGCATTAATATGCTCCGGTTTAATTACTTTAAACGCAAGGGTGAAATGCCAATTTTGGGAATTATTACCGGGGAACGAAATTCTGCCTCACACAGCCTAGCCAACAGGGAGCACATGGATTTTGTTTATTATAAAATAAAACACAAAAGCACCGCACTCGAACATCTTTGCAATAAGCACAACATCACCCCGGATGAAGTTTTATTTGTATTTGATGATATCCTCGATTTGGATGTTGCAGCAAAAGTGGGTGTGCGGATGATGGTATCGCGGCCTGCCAATCCATTGCTTTTAAAGTATGCGGAAGAGCGGCAATTAATGGATTACCTCACCGCCAATGATGGCAACAATCATGCGGTTCGCGAAGTGGTGGAATTGCTAATCGGGCTTACGGGAAGATATGCCGAAACATTAGACGACCGCATTACTTATAATGACACTTACCGGAAATTTATCACCCTGCGCAATATGCTCCCCACTGAATATTACACGGTAGAAGGAGATGGTATTATTGCCAGGAAGCCATAAAAAAGCCATCCCGCATTTCTGTAGGACGGCCGATTCAATGTAACAAAACACTATCCTCTAACTATCTTTAGAACCCGCCAATATTTACTCCAAATACGTAGGCCGGTAATTGGGGATACGCAACGCCATACGAATCTGCGTTCTGAAGTAATTTCGATAAGCGGTAATTGAAATATAATGACAGGCCTTTGCATGCGCCGAAGCGAACTGATATTCCGTAATTGGTAGGGTTTACAAAGCTCAGGTTCCGTTCTGTGGTTTTAACGGTGCCAGCATTTGGAATGTTATCATCCCAGGTTATAAGTTTGTTGTGAAAGGTCCAGTCGCCATATACCCCTCCGTCTAAAAACATTTTATGCCCAAGATAGAAACGGTCAAAAACCAGTCCTCCGAAATTCTGGAAACTTATTTTCTGAGCCTGATGTTGGCCGCGGTCAGGGAATGATTTGCCCGAATCTTGTGTAAGATAATACCCGGTAGATTTATAATATACATCTAACCCAAGCTCGTTCCATCTACAAAATTTATGTCCGCCGCCAAAGCCTACCATAAATTCACGGGAACTGCCATATTTTATAGCCACACCATTAGAACCTCCTGTTACAAATCCGCCACCAACAAATACATCTCCGGTAATTATTAAACTCTTTTTTCCATTGGTGTCTTTTCCCATTTTCATAAATCTGTCATTTCCGCTTGAGTTTTCAAGTGTAGTTTCTTCTCCTGTATCATCCATTTTCACAGAGCCTCCATCAGATGCTGATGTATTTCGTTGCGGAGGATTTCCTTTTACATGCACATTACTTCCATCGGTAGCCCTTGCATTCACGCTTTTTAAAGCCCATACATCCGCGTTCGACCCATCGGAAGATGATACATTTACACCGTTTGCCCTCAACGAAAACGCATTAACATGTGAGGCATCGGACACTTTTACTTCTAGTGAATCTGAGGTGCCGGTGAGGGTCACGTTGGCTGCATCATGAGCCCTTACTTGAATATAATGGGCGTGAACCATTACATCTATCCGGCTGGCATCGGAAGCATGAACGGTCATTTTATCCGACTTCAAGGTGTCTTTACAGGTTATTCTTACTGCATCCCTTGCCGTAATGGAATTAATGCTTTTAACATGTACATCCATTATTCCCCGGAAAGGGGAGCCGGTAATTCTCAGCACTCCGTCATGCACATCTATCTTAGGCGATTTCATAACAGGGTCTTTTGAATTTAATACTACATAATTGCTGTCCGATTGGATAAGGTTTACCCGCGCCGCTGAGTTTACATCAATCGAATTAAAATCGTCCAGATTTTTTCTTACTGTTTGTTGCGCACTTGCATTTACAAGAAATGCTATAGATGCTGCTATACAAATTATTTTTTTCATAAAACGTTTATTTTTGTTCTGTTTGATGTATGACGCACTACCCTTTAAATTTGTTACAATCAATTTATTCTTTTACAGGAAAATTTATTTTTTTATTCCCTAAATCAAGCTGGTAGGCTATTATATTGGTGGTGTCGGAATCATATTTCTTTTGAAACTTGATATGCTGTCCCGTAATTTTATGCAAGCCTTTGCAGGTATATTTGGCAAGCAGGTAAAGGAATTTGCTGCCTTGGGAATCTTTCGTTTCATCATCAGCAGCAGCATAGTTTACCAGATTGGTATTTACGGGCATGTATTGTTTCATCCATGCAACTACTATAGATGTATCCTCGATATTTCCGAAAGAGATGGCCGGTGTATTTTCCAAATTAACCGGAATATTATTTTGCGCCCTTATTGGCAATGCATGAATTTTATTTCCGCCGCTGGCCACCATATGTTCTTCTTCTTTGCGGGAAGTTGGCATTGCATGTACTTTCCTGTGCTGCTTTTCAGAAGTAACATTTACGGCTACATTGTTATTCTTCACTGCACCATTGGCAGGATTATTTAGCCCATCTTTTGGCAATGCAGCAGTGGAATCTATTTTATTGCTGACATGATGCGCCACCGTATTGCTATCAGTATTTTGATGTTGTTTTACTATCGTATTTCCATTTGGAGTTGGAGCCACATTTCTGTTTAAAAAGAAATAAGCGCCTATAATAATAGCCACCGATGCCGCCGCCGACCAATAATAATATGCCGCTGGCCTCTTGCTTCCCTTTTTCAGCAAAAATTTATCTTCAAAAACGATAGTTTCCGGAACTAATTTTGTTTTTGTATAAAGTTCTAGTTCCTTTTTGTAGTGCGGGTTTTTACTGATAAATGCTTTTAATTCATTTTGCAAATCAACGGGCAATGTACCTTCCATATATTGAACGGCATGCTCGTCAAAATTAGATTCGTTAATTCCTGCTGTTGACTTTTTCAGCAATTCCTTTTTATCGAATGCTATATTTTCAGAATCCGTTAATGAAACTGCTTCAAAGTTTTCAAATTCTTCTTTTAACTCCGGATGTTGGGCAACAAAATCCATTAACTCCTTTACCAAAGCAGGGGAAAGGCTACCTTCATGGTAGTCTAAAAAATATGCTTCGTAGTTAGTTAAGTTAATGTTCATATCGTTTCTTATACCACGGCCTCCATAGAGCCTATGTATTTTTTTAAAAATGTCCTTGCCCTGAAAATATATATCTTCACCTGCGATTCGTTCAATCCTGTTATCTCCCCTATCTCTCGGTATTCATATCCTTCATAATCGCGCAGCATAATTACGGAGCGTTGTATTTCCGGCAATTTACCTACGGCTTCATTCAATATTTCTTTCAAATCACTGTACTGGCGCGTATGGCTGTGGCTGTATAAATGCGAATCTTCCAATCTTTCCTGCTTGCTGTCGGTTCTAAACCTGTCAATCATAGTTCGGTATGCCGTAGTAAACATATAGCTTTTGGCATTGGTGCTTTTAACATCACTCACCTTCAACCACAGCTTTTCGTATGTATCCTGCACAATATCCTTGGCTTTATCGGTATCCTTCACATTCTTCAGGATAAACCGGTAAAGGTTATCAGCATACATATCTACGCATGTATTAAATTCTTCAATGGTCATTCCTTGTTTTGCAGCTTTGAATCAAAGGCCAAGTTATCTTATTTAGCATAAGACGGAGGGTGGTTACGAAAAGTTACAGCCTCTGCTGCTTTTTCTTTTCAACCTTTCTTTTCTCCTGAATAACAATAGTTTCTGCTATCCGGTCGTGAAGTGCCATCCGATTCGGGTTCCAGAAGATTTGAAGAAAGCCAAGGCCTAATTCTAAGGTGCTTGCCACATAACCCAAAGCCCTTTCAACGCAATGCCAAAAACTTATGCGGTGATGATAGAGCGATACAATACGGATACGCATTATCCATTTACCAATCGTTTTACCTCGGAAAAAATAGGTCATCAACGCAAAATAGATGGTTGGCATGCAGGCAAAAGCTTCTTCAATTAATGATTTAATATTCTCACTTATCCCCTCTGTATCAATTTCCACATCGCGCAGTCCTTTAATTGAAACGTGCCTTACATTAAGGCCCGAAATCTGCATGGTATATGCAATTAGGCCCATTAATGCCGCAATTGCTGCTAAATCCAACAGAAATGCCCACATCCTGCGCCAAAAAGAAGCAAGGGTGGTTTCATTCTCATCAACGACCGGGTGCAGTGGTTTGTATTTCATAGCAACATTTAATGGTACAAAGATGCAAGATAAAATTAATTCCTATAATTTTCTCTTTTCAATCCATTATGGCATAACTTTGGACCTTAAAATAGTTCAATGGTACTCCTCGAAGGTGAATTAATTACAAAAGGCCAGGCATTGTTTTTTATAGGCTTTGCGGCTGTTTTTGCAGTGGTTATGATTTTTTTGTACCGCCAGGATTTCAAGCGCGATTCCTCCTATTTTAAAGGCACCTGGAAAATCTTTCTCGGAATAATATTGGTGTTTGCAGTGCTGTTTTCTATAGTGCTTAGCAGGAAGTAGATTACTCGCTGCCCTTAAAAATATCCTCTACTGTTCTGGGCCTTTCCCGTTCATGCCAATGAAACCCGCCCAGCAAAAACTCCAGAGGTTTCACTTCCTTAATGGGGAATAGTGTAGCATCGGGCTTTTGCAGGAAGGTGATAGAGTTTATTTTATTTTCAACAATAAATATAATCATATAGCTGCAATCGGCACGGTTAGCGCCAAGTATAGCGGTGTTGTTATCCGTGTAAGCATAGTAAATAGTCTGCGCATTGCCCGAAACATAAATCTTATAAATCTTATTATCACGGAAATAACCCTTCATGTTTTTACCCTTTATCTGGTTAAACTGCAAGGTATCGCTGCCATGAAATATTTTATGTTTTGGCACAGAATCAAGATGATTTTTGGAGCTGTCTCCTTTGCTTGAATCATGTGGCATAAGTAAAGAATCCTTTTTCAGAGTATCGTGTAAAACGGCTTTAATAAGCGGCTTCCTAAGCGTATCTTTTTTAATAGTATCCTTATTTGTATAGTCAGCCGCAGCTGAATCTGCCTCCATTAGTTTAGATGCCAAAGTATCCTTTGAAGCTATGAATGAATGTCCACGCATATCGAGCACATCCATCTTTTTATTTTTAAAATGCAGCCGCATAGAGTCAGCCGTAAGCTGGTTTACATCCGACCATAAAATGGGATTATAAAACATCCGCATAATGGAATCTTTCTCGTCATAGGTAAGCGAATCACATTTGCCTGACAAGTCCTTTTTGAAAAACTTTACATGGTGATATGCCAGCATCAGCTTGGGCTTGCCGGTTTTACCCGTATCCGTCATCGAAATATTTTTGCCAAATAAAGTATCCCCGTGCAGGTGAAGCGTATCTTTATTATAAACTTGCAATAACAGGGCTTTGCAGGTTGCCAACATGGTTTCATCATTGCCGTTATATTCGGCATATTCTCCTTTCAGAATGATATTATCGGTTGTATCCACCATTGATACATTCCCCAAAATCTGCCCATAATCCCGTTCGCGGTCATAATAAATTTGCTCCCCGCTCAAGCTGTCTCCTTTCTTATTCAGGATATAGGGCTTCTTCCAAAACTGACAATAGTTTTTCTTGGTATTGTAATACCCTTTTTCGCAATACATAAAATTATTTTTGCTGGTAATCCGCGTCGGGCCTATAAAATAAGCCGTGCGGCTATCGGGCGCATATAACATGGTATCGCAACGTACTACATATTTGGGGTTAGTTAGTACTACCTTATTCTTGAAATAGCACATTTTTTCGCCTGTATTATAGATACCTATCATGCTGGTAAGTGTATTGGCAGTATCCACAATCGTTCCGCCGTCCCAGTAATTTACAAAATGTCCACCGATGTCATATTTCAAATGTTTGGTGGTTAGCGTCATTCCTTTGCGGATGCATCGTATGGTTTTGCCAAATACTTCCGCCATGCGGGTCAGGCCATCATAATGAAGTGAATCACCATACAAATCCATTGTATCCTTGCGGCTCATGTGCACATGCCCGAATGCACGGAATGAATTATCGGGAAACGAATAGGCGCTGTCGGAATAAAGGGTGGTGCTGTCATCGGCCAGTATAACATTGCCAATCAGCCGCTGTGCGCCATCACCCAGCCGTTTGTCGAACTCAAGGCTGTTGGCATGTACCACATGAATGGTTCGGTTTTGTTGTGCAAATCCTGTGAAACAGGTACAGAAAAAGAAAGATACTAAAAAAATCTTTATGGTAAAAACGATAAATTTATTTTTAGCTTTCATGTGGTGTTAAAATCACCTGATGAGCGTCTGGCTTCGTTCCGGGCCCATAGAAACAAGATTTATGGGAACGCCCGCAGATTCCTCGATAAAACGGATATATTCTTTCAATGCTTCAGGAAGTTTATCATACGAACCGATATCGGTAATCTGTCCCCAGCCTTTAAATTTTCTGTAAACGGGTTTTAAATTGGCTGCTCCTAAATCATACGGAACCTGGTCGGTTTTCTTATCACCTATCATGTAATGGGTGCAGACTTCTATCTCATCAAAATCATTTAATACATCGGTTTTCATCATATTTAAACACGTAACTCCGTTAAGTATAATGGCGCGTTTTAATGCAGGAATATCAAGCCATCCACACCTTCTCCTTCTTCCGGTGGTAGAACCAAACTCGCGGCCAATGGTGCACATTTTATCTCCGGCATCATTTAATTGTTCCGTTGGGAAGGGGCCCGAACCAACACGAGTGCAATAGGCTTTGAAAACACCCACCACATCGCCGATAGCGGAAGGCGCAAGGCCAAGTCCTATGCATGCTCCGGCGCAAGTTGTTGAGGAAGATGTTACAAAAGGATACGAACCGAAATCAATATCGAGCAAGGAGCCTTGTGCGCCTTCGGCCAATATTTTTTTGCCGGCTTTTAACGCATCGTTCAATAGGTATTCGGTATCAGTGCAACGAAGTGTGCGGATAAATTCAATGCACTCCATCCACTTCTTTTCATCGGCAGCCAGTTTATCGGTATCATAAGTAAAGCCTGCAGCTGTAGCCAGAATCTGTTTGTGTTTCTCAACCAAAAATCCGTAGCGTTTATTAAAATCAGGCTCCAGAATATCGCCGATGCGCAATCCGTTACGGCCCGTTTTATCCATATATGCTGGGCCTATCCCTTTCAAGGTGGAACCAATTTTCTCCGTTCCTTTTGCAGCTTCTGAAGAAGCATCGAGCAACCGGTGAGTAGGTAATATCAAATGGGCACGGGTTGAAATAACAAGTTGCTTGCAAATGTCAATTCCCAGCGCTTCAATTCCCCTTATTTCTTCCAGAAAACTAATCGGGTCGATAACTACGCCATTACCGATTACATTTAGGATATTCTTATTAAAAACGCCTGAAGGAATAGTATGCAGAACATATTTAACGGTTCCTATCTCAAGTGTATGCCCCGCATTCGGGCCACCCTGGAAACGGGCTACAATATCATATTTGGGGGCAAGCACATCCACTACTTTGCCTTTGCCTTCATCGCCCCATTGCAAACCCAATAAAATGTCAACTTTCATAATTGAAAAAAATAACGCTCAAATTAAATAAAAAATAGGGCTTATTACGCTGTCAGTTTTTCAACCGCCGCTTCCACAGAAGGTAAAATATTGAAAATGGTATCGAGTTTGGTAACCACCAGCAACTGGTTTACTTTGGGAGAAATGTTGCAAACCGATACATCTCCGCCGGCGGTACGTGCCTTGGTAAGTATATTCACCAATACATTAAGCCCGCTGCTGTTTACATAACGCACGCCTGACAGCTCAAGTACTACGTTTTTTTTGCCTGATGCAATGAATTTGCTTATTTCTTCCATCATGGCGGTGGTCTGGTTTTTATCTATTATTTCACCTTCCAGTTTAAAAATGGTAATTCCCTTTTGCTGCGATGTGCTGTAACTAAATGTCATTTGTACTTTAATTAGTGTGCAATATAATCACTTTTTATAAAGCGTGCGAATTTCGTAATAATTTTTCACAAAAATACCAATTGCTTGCTATCCGCCACCTGTATAGCCTCATAAGAATTGTTAACAAGCTTTTTACGTATTATTAAATGGCCCCATTGGTTTACTGCTTCTATTTCCCCGGTAAAGGATTCGCCGCTCAGGGCAAAGTTGCGCTCAATGCCACGGCTGTAAAGTAAATTATAATATGCCTCGTCTATTTGCGGGTACTTAGCCGCTCTTAAATCAAGATACTGTTTCTCTATGAACGAACAAAGCTGTAATAAACAATCCTCGGTATTAAAATCCTTACCTGTTAAGGTTTTTAAGGATGCCGGATTGGGAATGGAGGGGTCAAAAACCGTTTGGTTTACATTCAACCCGATTCCAATCACCGAGTACTTAATGGTGGATTGTTCCAGCACGTTTTCGATGAGGATACCGGCTATTTTGCAATTTTTAACATAAATGTCATTGGGCCACTTAATCTTAATATCCGCATTATTTTCCAATATATGAGACACAAAACCGGCAATCCCCAGCGCAATGGCCTTCGTAAGTTGAAACTGTTCGGCAACCGGGAGGAATTGCGGGCGCAGAATTATGGAAAACGTAAGATTGGCGAGGGCTTCACTGCTCCATTTAGCCCCACGCTGACCACGGCCCGCCAGTTGTTCTTTGGCCCAAATTATGCTGCCCTCCGCCTGAAGGTTGTCCCTCAGCAGGTTCAAGGCATAACTGTTTGTAGAATCAACCTGCTCTAAAATTTTGATGGGATGCCCTATGAATAAAGTATGTAGCCTCATTTCAAAGGATAAAATTAATAACTTTGCAGTTCAATCATATTATTTAATAAATAAATCACAAAAGGAACCGAAAAAAAAGGATGCGGAAAACAGGTGAAAAAATAACTCCTGTTCAGTTGAAAGATGCCGTAATACGCGGCATGGCAGATAAGAATGGAAAAAACATTGCCTGCCTGAACATGGAAAAAGTGAATACTAGTATTTGTGATTTTTTTGTTATTTGTGAAGGGACTTCATCGGTACAAGTGAATGCAATAGCGGAAGCGGTGGAAGAAGCGGTGCATAAGCTGACCGGGCAATATGCCTACCACAGCGAAGGACATAAAAATGCAGAATGGATTTTGCAGGATTATGTAGATGTGGTGGTACATATTTTTCAGCCCGATGTGAGGAGTTTTTATAACCTCGAAAAACTTTGGGGCGATGCCGAACTGGAAGAAGTACTGATTGAAACGGAATACAAACGAATTAAAAAATGAGCGAAAACGAGCAAAAACCTCAGCAACCTGCTGACAATAGCAATAACCCGCTGAAGAAGATTAAAAATCCTCTTCCGAATAAGCCCTTCAAACCCAAGTTTAACTTTTACTGGGTTTGGGGTATAATAGTCCTTGCCTTGATTATTACCGAAGTGTTCAACACGGTAAATACCAATACTCAGGAAATAAGTTTCCCTTCCTTTGTCGAAAAGGCTTTATCGCCACGTTATGTTTCAAAAATTGTAATTGTAAATAACGATGAAGCTGATATTTACCTGAAACCCGATGCGCTGAAACTTCCCCAATTTAAGGATGTTGCCCGTAATCCGGGCGGACCTCAATTCAATGTTAAAATTATCAGTGGCGACAGTTTTATGCAAATGCTGAACGATGCTCAGAAAACCTATCCTGACAATGAAAAGATATATCCCGAAAAGGATACCCGCACTGATTGGACCGGCTATATACAATACCTGGTTCCGTTAGGATTGCTGGTATTGCTGCTTATGTTCTTTATGCGGCGTGTTGGCGGCGGCGGCGGAAACCAAATATTCAGTATTGGCAAATCGAAAGCAACGCTTTTTGACAGAGATACTAACGTAAACATCACATTCAATGATGTAGCAGGATTGGAAGAAGCCAAAGTGGAAATAAAAGAAATTGTAGAGTTTTTAAAAACCCCTCAGAAATATGTGGCTCTTGGCGCGAAAATTCCGAAAGGTGCATTGTTGGTTGGCCCTCCGGGAACCGGTAAAACCCTTTTGGCAAAGGCTGTTGCCGGTGAAGCCAAAGTTCCGTTCTTCTCGCTTTCGGGTTCCGACTTTGTGGAAATGTTTGTAGGCGTAGGCGCTTCCCGTGTGCGTGATTTGTTCCGCCAGGCAAAAGAAAAAGCCCCCTGTATTATTTTTATTGATGAAATTGATGCCATTGGAAGAGCCCGTGGCCGCAATGTGGCACAAGGTTCTAACGACGAACGTGAAAACACCCTGAACCAATTGCTCACCGAAATGGATGGTTTTACCAACACCAGCGGTATCATCATTTTGGCTGCAACAAACAGAGCAGATATTTTGGATAGAGCGTTACTGAGGCCAGGGCGTTTCGACAGACAGATATATGTAGATATGCCTGATTTGAATGAACGTAAAGAAATATTCAAAGTTCACCTGAAACCATTGAAAACAGATGGCACACTGGATATCGATTTCTTAGCGAAACAAACTCCCGGATTTTCGGGTGCCGATATTGCCAATGTATGTAACGAAGCAGCTTTGATAGCTGCCCGCCGCGATAAAAAGGTGATTGACAAGCAAGATTTTCTGGATGCTGTTGACCGTGTAGTAGGCGGATTGGAAAAGAAAAACAGGCTCATTTCCCCATCGGAAAAGAAAGTAATTGCATTTCATGAAGCGGGCCATGCATTGGTTAGCTGGCTGCTGGAATATGCACATCCATTGGTGAAAGTAACAATTATTCCCCGCGGAAAATCATTGGGAGCAGCTTGGTATTTGCCCGAAGAGAGGCAGATTACTACTACCGAACAAATGATGGACGAGATGTGCGCAGCCCTTGGTGGACGCGCATCGGAAGAGGTAATGTTCGGAAAAATATCTACCGGCGCATTAAGCGATTTGGAAAAAGTGACCAAGCAAGCCTATGCCATGATTATGTACTACGGCCTGAATAAGAAAATAGGAAATGTAAGTTTCTATGACTCCGGCGGAGGCAGCGAATATACTTTTACCAAACCCTATTCTGAAAAAACAGCCGAAAGCATAGATAATGAAGTTAGCACCATGGTGGAAGCCGCTTACATAAAAACGAAAGAATTAATAAAGGCACATCAGGCGCAGCTGATTGAAGTAGCTCAACAGTTGCTCGATAATGAGGTGATTTTTAAAGAAGATTTGGAAAAAATAATAGGCAAGCGCCCTTTTGAAAAGGAAGAGTACCAGCCAATGTCTCAGCATAAAAAGATTTTTGCCAACGGTGACCCCAATGCAGCAACGAATGGAACTGCCAAGGCTTCAGAACCTACCAATGGAGTTGACACTACCACCCAACCAGGAATAATAATTACCGATGGTGAACAAACCATATCGGAAACTGAATTGAAACAAGAAGAGGCAAGCAGAGACCTTGAGGCAGCAAAAAGAAAAGAGGAAGAAGCCAGGCAAGCAGTCCCGATTGTGGATGATACAAAAAAAGAAGAAAGTGTAAAACAAGAAGCTCCGCAGGAAAAAAAGAAGAAAGAAGCCCCAAAGGAAAAAACGACTCCGGAAGAACCAACCACTCCTACCCTATTCTAATGAAAGAAAGCACATCCCGGGAACAAGTTCTGAAAGCGGTCCGCAAGGCGCTCATCCATAAATCGGAAGTGGATTACTCCGCTTCTGAATCAGATATCGAGATATATACAGCGCCTGAAGAAGAATCGCTGGAGTTGTTATTTGCCAAAGTATTCAGTTCGCTGAAAGGGAACTTTGTTTTTTGTGAAACCCGGGAAGATTTTCCGAAAATATTATCCAATCTTATCCGGGAAAATAAATGGGAAACCGTTTTTTGCGCCGAGACTGAAATTGCCGACATGCTGGAAAAAGGCGGAGTGCCGTTTAATTCGCATGAGAAAGATTTTCTTGCCTGCAACGTCGGAATTACCCTTTGCGAGTTTTTAGTGGCAAGAACGGGAAGCATTATAGTTAGTTCGCGCCAAAAAGCCGGACGGAGGTTGCCTGTTTATTCCAATATACATATTGCCGTAGCTTATACTTCTCAGTTGGTATATAATTTAAAAGACGCTTTCCGCGAACTGAAAAAGAAATACGAACCCGGATTTCCATCGCAGGTAACCACCATTACCGGGCCAAGCCAAACGGCCGATATTGAAAAGACATTGGTAAACGGTGCCCATGGCCCCAAAGAGATTTTCCTGTTTTTAATTGACGATACCATTTAAGGCTTACCCCATTGAGTAACTTCCTGAAAAGAACGTTGACCGGAACTATTTTTGTAGTAGTTATGATTGGCGGAATTTTCTGGAACCATTATTCCTTAGAGATTCTTTTCTTTTTGATTGCTATGCTGGGCCTGGATGAGTTTTACAGGCTTCTTGCCAAAGCGGGCCGCGAATCGCAACATAAATTAGGTTTGCTTTGCGGAGCCACTATTTTCTTTTTAATTACCATTTCAAAACTTATTGGCGAACCTGCGGTTTTATATCTCTCTTTCTCACTATTAGCCACTATTTTCTTCGCAGAACTTTACCGTAACAAACCAAATCCTTTTCAAAATATTGGCTATACCATACTTGGAATAATTTATGTAGTGATGCCGTTTGCATTATGGGTAAACTTTATAAAAGGCTACTCCTTTGAAATGGGTGGAAAATACAATCCGCATTTATTGCTTGGGTTCTTTTTCCTGCTTTGGACCAATGATACCGGGGCTTATTTAGTCGGTATGTCTATTGGAAAACATAAACTTTGGGAACGCATTTCACCTAAAAAAACATGGGAAGGATTTTTCGGTGGTGTAATTCTGGCTATGTTTATTGGCTATGTAATCTCCCTGTTTTATCCGGAATTGAATTATATCCTGTGGATGCTCATGGGATTAATCGTTGGCGTTTTTGGCACGATGGGCGACTTAGTGGAATCAGCATTTAAAAGAAGCCTTGATGTAAAAGATTCCGGAAGTATATTGCCGGGGCATGGCGGTATATTAGACCGTTTTGATGGTGTTTTTCTCTCCACACCTTTTGTGCTTGTATTGCTGCAATTGGTAATAACGGTGCAGTTGATGACGGAGTAGGTTAGGGATTATACCTCGCCTAAAAAGGTTGTATGCCCTAATTTGATGGCTGACCTGAAACTGCGTTCATATATATCCAGCCTGTATCGCCACCCTGAGTTTTAATTTTAACCATAAAAAGCGGCTCTGCCCCTTTATGGAAAACCTGTTGCGACCTTTCAATATAATTATATTGAAAATCGCCAAGTACATACTTCAACAATTTAGATTTGGAATCAGGTTTTTCATATAGCGCCGTTGAATCGCCTTCCATTTTATAATCGAAATTGGTATCGGCGCAACTGCATATTTTATAATGGCCCAACCCTTGAAAAAAGCGCATGAAATAATCTACTTCCTGAATCAAATCGCATTCCATACCAAACGAAAGCTCCTTTGCTTCGTCCAGTTTTTTCATGTTCCGTGTAATATCCACATAGGTATGGTGTTTTACAAAACCCAAATACTGGTATGAAAAGGAATCTTTCCCCTCTTTAAGTTTCTTTAAAAACACATAACCGTTTCTATCGAAATAAAATTGACCATTGCTATCGAGCAAGCCACCATAGCCAAAATTGGGGCAAATTAATTTCACCGCTTGCCCGTTATTATAAAACATTGTAAGTATTTTAGAAGTATCTTCAGAATAAACAACTTTGGAGAATTTTATTTCATTCTTTGCAATAAGGTTATCTATGCTATCAGCTATACCAATAATACTATCCACTTGCGACAATTTGGAAATGCTATTTTTATTTTCCGTATTCCGGTTTGTGCAGGAATAAAAAAGTGAGGCAAAAATAAGAAATGCTGCTGTTATTAAGCTATATCTGGCCATCATTACCTTATTATTTATCTACATTAGGCCTGAACTGACTTGCCGTATATACTTTATCATCTTTATCATGTATGGCCGATTTTCCGGTTAATGTTTTGTTCGTTACGTCCAAATATAGCTTATTTTCTTTACTGGCGCCTTTCTCTTTATGGGTAGTCCCAGGGTCATAGAACAGATAATAATATTGCTTTTTATCTTCATCATATCCTCTTCCGTACACCACCACATAGTGGTCGGTAGTAGCAGGCGTTCCAGGTGGGTCATTCACGCTGCCATCGCCCTTTGTATTTTTTGTTTTAGCATAATCAAGGGTATGATTAACCCCTGTTACAACAGCATGGCCCTTGTCCAATTCGCTGTCTAAATATTCTATTCCCTTATCAAATCCATCCGTAGCACTTATTTTATCGTGCTTAATAGGTGTCTCGGCAGCAATTTGAATAGCGGTTGCCCCGCCGCCGGTGTTAACTTTATAGTCTGCCCCTTTAGATTTTGTTATCATGCTTTCGCAGGTTTTTTCACAATTCGACCAATTGGGAGCTTGAGATACCCAGCTAACCTTATCACTCAAATCAACATCTTTTTTCCGTGCAGATGGGGCAGCATTTGGCGCTTAGGTCCCAGTGGTATTTTCCTGCTTCGCAGCCGGGGTTGGTTCTGCTTTTTTTGCTCCGCCGGCAGTATCTTTTTTATCCCCTGATTTAACGTTTTGCGGGTCTGGGTCTGCACCTCCGCCACCCTGCCCGTCATATTCTTCAGGCTCCACAAGATACCGCTTGCGGTCTATCATTCCCGAGGGGGTTATGTAAACACCACCCTCTTTATTAGCGGCAGGGTTTTTCGCCATTTCATTTGTTTTACCCGAACTAAATTCCTGTAAATTGTCTATGCCTTTCTGCGTGTTTTCACCAACGTTTGGAAATTCGGAAATACCTGTGTTTTTGGTAGCGGAAGTTTTATCAGTATTTCCAGCGGCAATGCCTTTTAAAAAAAATGGGTTACTATCTCCCCCCAATTCCATACCTGTGGAGGCAATTGCCGGAACTTTCGGGTTAAGCCCTCCGCTTTTCTTCAGGTCATTTACTTTTTGTTTCGACTCCTTCTGAAGATTTGTTAATGCTCCTAAAACAGTATTGTAAACTTCCTTCTTGGCCTCTTCAAGGCTTTTCCAGTTTTTGTCTTTGATGGTAACCAATGAGTCGCCTCCATCAATATTTACAATGTTGTTAGTATTTGATTGCTCTCCTTTTTTAGAATCCATGCCGGAATTTTTCATGTTATTTTACAAAAGTATATAACAAAAAAATGGCTTATCGAAAGTCAATGACTTTGATGCATAACTTACCAAATGGTTTAATCTTTTTACTCTACCGTAACCGACTTAGCCAAATTCCTTGGCTGGTCAACGTTGCAGCCGCGCATAACGGCAATGTGGTAAGAAAGCAGTTGCAAAGGAATTACGGAAAGTAGCGGAGCCAAATGCTCGTCTGTTTCCGGAACTTCAATTACATATTTGGCAAGGTCTTTCACTTGGGTGTCGCCTTCTGTAACTACGGCAATAATGTTTCCTTTACGGGCTTTTACTTCCTGAATATTGCTAACCACTTTTTCATAAGACGGGCCCTGTGTAGCAATTACTACAACCGGCATATTCTCATCTATCAAAGCAATCGGCCCATGTTTCATTTCCGCAGCAGGATAACCTTCTGCGTGTATGTATGATATTTCTTTCAATTTTAATGCGCCTTCCAATGCCACCGGAAATGTATATCCGCGTCCGAGATAAAGAAAATTGCGGGCATCTTTAAATTTTGCGGCAAGGGCTTCAATTTCTTTGTTTCTCTCCAGCACACGTTGCACCTTATCAGGTATTGCATCCAGTTCCTGCAGCAGTTCATGGAATTTCGATTTTGTCAAAGTACCTTTTGCCATTGCTACTTGCAATGCCATAAGGGTAAGGATGGTAATTTGTGCCGTGAATGCTTTGGTAGATGCCACGCCAATTTCGGGGCCGGCGTGTGTATAGGTTCCGGCTTGTGTTGCACGGGCTATAGAAGAACCGACCACATTGCAAATGCCAATTATGGTTGCTCCTTTCGATTTAGCCAATTCAATGGCAGCAAGGGTATCAGCGGTTTCACCGGATTGTGAAATAGCAATTACCACATCATTTTCATTAATCACCGGGTTGCGGTAGCGGAACTCCGAGGCATATTCCACTTCCACCGGAATGCGCGCCAAATCTTCAAATAAATATTCGCCTACCAAACCCGCATGCCACGATGTGCCGCAAGCAACAATTATAATGCGCGGGGCATTCATAATTTTCTTTTCATAATCGGCAATGCCGCCAAGACGCACTAATGCTTTATTTACATTGAGCCTTCCACGCAAACTATCGCGTATGGAACGGGGCTGTTCATAAATTTCTTTCAGCATGAAATGCGGGAATCCGCCCTTTTCAAGCGCTTCCAGGTTCATTTCAAGTTGCTCGATATAGGGTGTGGTGGCCTGGTCTTTTATCGTTTTAATGGTAAAAGTGCCGTCTTTGCGGAGAACCGCAAATTCTTCATCGGCGAGGTATACCACATTTTTAGTGTATCCTACAATAGGTGTAGCATCTGATGCTACAAAAAATTCCTTTTCACCGATTCCAATTACAAGTGGGCTGCCCTTTCTTGCAGCAATAATTTCTGTTGGGTCATCTTTTGATATGACTACTAAACCATACGCTCCGATAACCTGATTTAATGCAATACGAACTGCTTCGGCTAAAGAAACGCCTTCACTGTTTTTTATGTCTTCGATTAAAAAGGCAAGAACTTCTGTATCGGTATCGCTCTTAAATTTATAATTCCTGTTCAATAACTCTTTCTTTATGGAAAGATAGTTTTCTATTATTCCATTATGAATAATTGCAATATGCTCTGATTGCGAAAAGTGCGGATGAGCATTAACGTCATTCGGTTCGCCGTGTGTAGCCCAACGGGTATGCGCTATTCCAACCGTACCCGAAATATCTTTTCCAACAACATGCTCTTCCAGTTTAGATACCTTGCCTTTGCATTTATATACATTCAGCTGATGGTCGGTAAGCAGAGCTACACCTGCGCTGTCGTAGCCCCGGTATTCAAGCCTGTGCAATCCTTTTATAAGAATAGGATACGCATCCTTTTCTCCAATGTAGCCTACAATTCCACACATATTTTAATGCTTTGTTGCTTTATGAGTTGATACAGGGGTGTAATACATAATTAGTTTCATTCTGCCGGGTGTGGATGTTAAGCGGGGATTTTGAGCTCCATATAAAACAACCCGGTTAGCTGAAGTTACATCGGATGCTGGCGCAATAATTAAGCCATAGTCTACTGTTTTATGACTTACCACATCCTGCATATATTGTGTTATCACATACGTATATGTATAGTTTGAAGGGTTATAGGTGTTATTATAATAACCGGTTATTGAGTTGACATCAGGCAGAGGATGTAGAATTCCTGATGAATCTGTAGACCATAAATCCATTGCCGGTGGAGGAGAATATGGATTCCTACATTCCTGCATATCAACAGTTACAACAATTTCGGCTTTATTAATAATTATTGGGCCTACTGACAACCAGTTTTGATAAAGGTTCGGGAAATTAATTCTTCCGACTGGGCCACCCATAGTTTGTACATACACAAAGTTATTTCCATCTATTGATTCCTGGGGTCCTGTGGTATGTTCATTGCTGAAAGGTGCTGTTGAATGGTTTAGGTCAAAATGATTAAAGAATGTAGGATAACCTAAAGGGAAATTACTGATAAGTTCTGCTTGAGGAACTGTACTGCCATGGTAATAAATGTCAAGATTTGAACCTCCTAAACTAATACTATAAATTGCACCTTGACCTGAAAGTTGCGGCGTGTTTGAAACAGTAATATATAATCCTTTTACCAAACTGTCAAAGTAAAGAGAATAGTAATTGGGATTATTATTTATTGCGGTAAGTATCTGCTGCAAAAAAGTGTGGCTGAGCTTAATATTAATCGCGCTCGATTTAATGTTGGGCACAGCCTGTAATATGCCTATTGGTGTATTAATATATGGAATAGTTGCATGCGCATAATATGGCTGACCGGAATTTATATAATTCTGCAACTGATAAACCAAAAAAGTTTGCTGCCCTGGTGTGCCGTAATAATTTGCAATAGATAACTCCAATACTGCCGAATCTACAACTCCGGTATCTTTTCCTCCTATTTGGCCATTCCATGGCGCAGAGCCGCCACCTCCAGTTGAAGATACCGATGCATATATGGACGCTTTTACATTCCCGAAAACAGGGTCATTATAGCTGCCAAGCATACCAACGGATACATTGTTTGTTGGCAAAGAATCTTTCAATTTCAGATACATGGAGGTAACAAGAGTAGAAGTATCTGTTTGAAATGCGCTTATAGCATCACTCCCGGGTAATGCGTTGGCCCCGAGGCCACCTGTATCTTCCTTGCAGGAAGAAAGAAATGAAATCATCAGAAAGAGAAGTGCACATGCAAAATAGGTTGCAGTTTTGAGAGTGTCATATCTTCTATTCATCTCTTCTTCTATTTCTTTATTTCAGCATTAATGCTTTGATGCTTTATGAGTTGGTACAGGGGTATAATACATTATCATTTTCATTCTGTTTGCAGGAGGGGTTGCAGCACCGTGCTGGGCTCCGTATAAAACCACCCTGTTGGCTGTGGTGGCAGAGTTTGCCGGGATAATAAACAAACCGCGGTCGGTATCCTTATTCTGAATTACACTTTGTATGTATTCGGTAATATTGAAAGTATAGGTATAATTGAAGGCATTATAGGTTCCGCCGTAATAATCCATAATAGCGCTTTGGTCGGCTAATTCCACCGGATTACCATATTTATTGGTTCCATAAAGGTACAAACTGCTCGGAGGAGTATATGGATTAGGGCAATCTTGTGTATTCACCGTAAGGTCCACTTCTGCTTTGTTTACAATAATGGGGCCCACTTTCGACTCTAAACTTGACCAGTTTTTGTAAAAATTAGGGAAGTTTATACGTCCGGCAACTCCACCCATAGATTGTACATAAACCATATTATTCCCCGCAATGGAATCATATTTCTTTGAAGGATGTTCACTTGCAAAAGCCGAGGTTGCATAATTCTTGTCAACATGCGTAAAATAGCTGTCCGGATTGGTTGTTCCCACCGGGAATACAATATAGTATTCCGGTTGTGCAACCGTAAAAGCACGCTCGATAGAATGGTAATAAAAATAAATTCCGGAAAAGGAAGAATTCAGATTAACGTAATATATAGCGCCCTGTCCGGGTAATTGCAACGGATTCGATACAGTTATATACAAGCCCCTCACCAGACTGTCGAAATATGGGTAATAATAGGAGTTTGCACCAAGTGCTGTATGATTATTCATGGCATTTAAAATCTGCCTCAGCCAGGTTGTGCTTAATTTTATTCGGATAGTGTCACTGTTATTCGGGTTAGGAGTTTCCTGCGCAATACCAATAGGTGTGGGAAGAGTATGGATAGTGGTATCGGAATAATAGGCTTTCCCTGTAGCAATAGTGCTGTCTGTTTGATACACTAAAAAAGTCTGCTGGCTGGGGTTTCCGTAATACGCAAAAATTGGCAATAGCAATACTGCCGAATCAACCGCACCCGTATCGGTATTCAGAATATAATTTGAATACAAACTGGACGTATATTGCCCATTCCATGCAATAGTAGATGACCCAGGAGGCGAGTATACCATTGCATATATGGAAGCTTTTGCCGACCCGAAAACAGGGTCGCTGATGCTTCCAAGCATTGAACTGGAGGTGCCATTAGTAGGTACCGAATCTTTCAGATACATAGAAGTAAGCAGCGTTGTGGTATCTGTTGAATACGCACTAATAATATCGCTGGCTGGCAATACGTTTGCACCCACTCCACCTGTATCTTCTTTACACGAATTTAAAATAGCCACTAGCCCAAAGCCAACAGCTAATAACCATTTTCCTCTATTCATCAACCAATGCTTCTTCCAGTTCCATTATTTCATTATAAAATTCAGAGTATGCATCTGCATAATCTTCTCCGGTATGTTCCAATAGCGGTTTGCCCGATTTAACGGCATGTTTTACTATTTCGGCATCTAAACCAGGTTCAGCTTTCACTATAGCATCGGCCCAGTTAATGGCTAATTTGCTAAGGTTAGTATAGTTAGCAGTTTTAATCACGGCTAAATCTTCTGCTTCGGCATTTTCCCATTCGGCTTTTTTAGCCATGTTCTTGTCAAAGCTGCCTTCAATTTTATCGTTATATAATGAATACACCACTTTGGTGTTTTCAAAAAGAGGGTCTTCAATGCAAGCTTTCTTAATATATAAAGGAAGTAAGCTGGTAAACCAACCATGGCAATGAATAATATCAGGGCTCCAGCTTAGTTTGCGAACGGTTTCAATAACCCCGCGGCAAAAGAAAATGGCTCTTTCGTCGTTATCTGAAAAAGGTTTTCCGGTTTCATCTGTAAAGGTGGCCTTGCGTTGGAAATAATCTTCATTATCAATAAAATATACTTGCATACGGGCGCGTTGAATGCTGGCTACCTTTATAATAAGCGGATGGTCATTATCATCAATAATTTGATTAATACCCGATAATCTGATAACTTCATGTAGTCCGTGGCGTATTTCGTTAATACAGCCATAGCGGGGCATGAACGTCCTTATTTCCCTGCCTCTTTCCTGTATTCCTTGCGGAAGGTTCCGGGCAATCATAGAAATAGGCTTCTCATCCATATAAGGATAGATTTCCTGAGAAACGTACAGCACTCTAGCTTTTTTCATAGAAATGGTTGGGGTTAGTAAATATTAAGAATTAGATAATTGAATGTCAGTTAGTAGCAATATCATTCGTTCGGTGGCACCAAATGCCTTTTATCGGTGATTTTCTAAACTGTTGCAAAGATAATACTAAAAATCCGGACTAATAGCAACAATTGGTCAGTTTTTGCCCTAATAAAGGTTAAATAAAGTTATAAAAATCGTTGGATTTTTGGAAAATTTGATTATGTAATAGCGTGCCCGTGTCCTGTCTGAATGACCTTTTACGGTTGAACTTCGGCAAATCCGAAAAAGAACCGGATTATTTTAAATATAAAATTATATTTAAACAGCTTAATTATTATCCTACACTCCCTACTCTGTGGCTGCAACCTGCGTCAGGTTTTTAAACACCTCTTCCAGTTTCTTTTCTTCCTTTTGAATGGTAAGCACCGCAAGGTTATGCTTTACGGCAAAGTTGAACACATCAGGGCGGATATCCACATTAGTTGATACATGCAGTTTAAAAGTCTTGGGGTTTATCAGCTCAATGCTATCCACACCGGCAATACTCTTTAACTCTTCCCGGTTCGGTTCTTTGTCAAACTCCACCGTAATAACGGTAATGTTCGTCTCCATCGATTTCATGTCTTTGGTTGACTTGTCGGCTACAATCTTTCCTTTACTAATGATTATTACTCTGCCGCAAATAGCTTCCACCTCCTGCATAATGTGTGTAGAGAGGATTACCGTCTTCTCTTTACCAACATTTACAATCAGGTTACGGATTTCCTGCAATTGGTTAGGGTCCAGTCCGCTGGTAGGTTCATCAAGAATTAAGACCTTTGGGTCGTGCATCAAGGCCTGTGCAAGCCCCACCCGCTGACGATAGCCTTT
>CAIWVW010000036.1 GCA_903916255.1 uncultured Bacteroidota bacterium | reverse complement strand
TAAACTGGAAGGTGAAGTTTCGCCCCGCATGAAATTCCGCGGGAAAGAGTGCCTCAACTGGAGTTTGAATAACTACTTAGGTTTAGCCAATCACCCTGAAGTACGCAAGGTAGATGGTGAAGCAGCTGCTCAATATGGTATGGCGCTGCCGATGGGCGCCCGTATGATGTCAGGCGACTCGAACTTTCACCAGCAGCTGGAAGCAGAGTTAGCCGCATTTGTACAAAAGCAAGATGCCGTATTAGTGAACTTCGGTTACCAGGGCATGGTTTCTGCTATCGATTGCTTAGTTGACCGCCACGATATTATTGTATATGATGCTGAATCGCACGCTTGTATAGTAGATGGCGTCCGCCTGCACATGGGCAAACGCTTTGCGTATAACCACAACGACATGGAGAGCCTTGAAAAGTGCCTCCAGCGCGCCGAAGCCAATGTGAAAGATACCGATGGTTCTATATTGGTTATCACCGAAGGTGTGTTTGGAATGTCGGGCGTAATGGGCAAACTGAAAGATATAGTAGAACTGAAAAAGCAATATAAATTCCGCTTGTTTGTAGATGATGCGCATGGTATTGGAACTATGGGCCCGCAAGGCGGTGGAACAGGACAGGAGCAAGGTTGCCAGGATGGAATCGATATTTATTTCGGAACTTTTGCCAAGTCATTCGCGCTTATCGGCGGGTTCTTAGCCGGAGACGAAAACATGGTGGAATATTTGCGCTACAATATGCGTTCGCAGATATTTGCCAAGAGTATGCCTATGCCTATTGTTATTGGCGCTTTGAAGCGCTTGGAATTAATGCGCAACCACCTGGAATATAAGGCCAAACTTTGGGAAATTACCAACGCTATGCAAAGCGGATTGAAGAAAGCAGGATTTGAAATCGGGGTTACCCAATCGCCTGTTACACCAATATTTTTAAACGGTACTGTTCCTGAAGCTACCAATGTTACATTCGATTTGAGAGAGAACTATGGAATTTTCTGTTCGATAGTGGTATATCCTGTGGTTCCTAAAGGAATTATTTTGTTGCGGATTATCCCTACGGCTATGCATACGCTGGCTGATGTGGAATATTCAATCAAAGCCTTCAGCGAAGTGAATAAGAAATTGAAAGCCGGGGAATACTCGAGAGAGAAAATGGCTGTGATTTAGTCGGAGCCCGACTGGCAGTCACTCAAAGCCCCTTTAGGGGTTTGGGGCAAAAGAATTAAATGTAAAAGTCTCCCGATAAATCGGGAGACTTTTTTTATCCCCGGCTAAAGAATCATCCGGGCCGGTATAACCCTCACACAAAAAGGGTTAGTACCAGTAGCCGTGAATCCAGAAATAGCGATGGCACCTCCAATCCCATCTCCAATATCCGGGAACCCAGGCTCTGTGGTAGTCTCTGCACACAACAACAGGACGAGGACCACAACGATAATATCTGTAACATCCGGCTTCCGATTTTCCTGCTGCTGTAAAAAGCAGCACAAGGGTAAAAATTACTGCTAAGAGTTTCATGGCTTTTTTGGTTTGGTTTCGCTAGTAAGACGATAGCGTTTAAAGTAGGTTTAATGCAAACTATGTTAAGAGATGTTAATGGATATTGGCCATAAAAAAAGCCCCGCATAATTCAGGGCTTTGAATTAAAACAAACTAACGACTACACTATTTCTGAATAGCTATGCGTGTAGTGTAGGTATTGCTGTTTGAAATTACTTGCAACAGGTAGACTCCGCCGGCAGCATTCAGGTTAATATCGCTCAAAATATTGCCTCCGTTTATTGAAGCATTGGATTGATATATAACCTGGCCCATCATATTCGATATGCGGATTTCAGCCTTCTTATCATTAGTCAAACCGTTAACCGCAACATGGAATAATCCATTGGTAGGATTAGGATATATTGTATAGATGGAATTATCAGACAGCGATTGAATACCCGTAACTGTAGTTACATTTATTACCAGTGTGTAAGATGATTCGTCATATCTTCCTGAAGCGGAATGCCTTCTAACTATTGGCAGAACAGTGTACCAGATGGTTAGGGTTGCACTGTAAGGCCCATTGATGTAATAAGTATGGTTGGCAGTTGACATACCCAATCCGGAATCGGATGGTGTTGCATCCCCCCAGGTCCATTTATAATAAGTATAAGGAGTAACCCCTTTGGAGCAACTGGTAAAATCATATTGCCCGGGATGCAAGCTATCTGATATGTAGGTAAAGCAGGCTTGCAGTGAATCTTTTTCAGTAACGGTAACCAATTTGGTACTATAAGATGTGCAGCCCGACGCATTAGAGTCTAATAAAGTTACATTATAGTTTCCATTAAACGGATACCCGTATGTCAACGTATCATACCATAACCTCATACCGGAACCATCTCCCGGATCCCAATAAAATTTTGTTCCGCCATTAGTGCCCGCAGAAGTATTTGTAAATACAACTTGTCCGTTGTCGCTATTTGTGTCATATGTTATGGAGAAATTAGCTGCCAAATTGCAGGCTCCCGTAACTGTAACTGGTAGTATTATCGAATCAGAACAATTAGAGTCTCCGTATATAGCCAATTTTACAAAGTATGTATCGTTGTACATATAGGTATAACTATAGGTACCGTTTGTATAGCTGCTATGTCCGCTGGTATCGCCGGGTGTCCAGGCATACCAGTCACCGGGCTCTGTGCCTGTCGATGTGCTGGTAAAAGATACTTCACCGTTAACACCAACGGTATAGGTAAAGTTAGGATGTAAATGGCAATGCGAACTATCTGCTGTTCCTACGTAAACAGTTTCATATACTGAATCGATGCAATATGCGCTGCCAGTATCTTCTACAATTAGCCACACTCCGTAGGTACCCTGGTACTCGTAAGTATGAATATAGGTGGATGCCCCCTGAACACGCTGGTTGCTGTCAGTCTGGTCCCAAAAATATAAGGTGTTGCCATTTGTTCCGGTAGAAGTACTGGTAAAAGTAACCACTCCGTTTGACCCTACTGATGCAGTAAACCTGGCCGATAAGGTACACGGTGTAGTTACATTCGTTACAGTAATTGGAATAACAGGAGTTGTATCCATGCAACTTAACGAGCTGTCATAAATTGCAAGGCGGGCATTGAATGTATTATTGGTTAAATAAATATGGCTGAACATTGTGCTTCCATATTGCCAGCCACTGCCATCACCGGGATTCCAACTGTAAAATGTACCTGCTCCAATTCCGGTAGATGTACTGGTAAATGTATAATGCCCGTTTACTCCTGCTGTATAGGTAAAACTGGCTGTACACGCCATGCTCTTATAACTGCTAAGGGTAATATTACCCAACAGGAAAAAAGCAAACATCAGGGCTTTTCTGACGGATTTTTTTTGATTAGTTAATGTTTTCATGTTGTTTTGTTTTAAATTGTATTTATTTGGTGAATGTGTATTTTGAGGCTTACTACCAAACCATTACGCTATTACTCAAGCAAAGGTTGGGTAGATTTTAAATATTTAAACAGAATACTATCACAAAAGCAATAAATCATTGAATATCAAATAAATTAATTCCAGCCTATCTATACTTCCGGCATACATGCAGGTATTTTATTCCTTCGATATTTACAAACGCATCATTGTTTAAAACCTACAATATTATTCATTACTACCTAATTATCAATAATTTAAAAACATATTTTAAGCTATATTAAATTTTAATAAGATTGTGACAATACTTACATAATACGCTGTGCAGACCTTTGGAGCATGAAAAATAAGGGATATCTCTTAAATCAATCGAAAGAACATGCGCTTGTTCTTTACGCCTTAATCAAGGAACAACCCTTTCGAAAGCTACATCATCTATCCTTATAACCTAACCAACTAAATAATCGAGGGCATGGAAATAAAATCGGAAAACAAAAACAACACGACGAACTTCGCAGCCCCCCAAGAAACAGCCAAAACATCCGGCTATTTTGAAGACAGGCTGATTTCTGTTTCCGATTTTTTGCAATCCGGCGGAGAACGGAACAAGAACAAGGACCATTCATTCTTACTAAGCAAATATTTTGGCTCCGGCTCAAATTTTCATATTTATCAATACCTTCTTTTGGTTTTAATTTCCCTGTACCCGTGTTTTGCCAATAGCCAATGCGACAATCAAAGCAAAGGCGGCCAACTCAAAATAATTACCTGGAACATATATATGCTGCCCCGTTTGTTTGTCCACACCGGGCAAATGCAAAGGGCCGAACAAATTGCAGATACATTAAAGAATGTGGATGCCGATGTAATTGTGTTTGAAGAAGCCTTCGATAATAAGGCCCGCAACCTTATCCGCGACAGTTTGAAAGCCTGCTTCCCCTATGAATCGGGCGACCCGGGTAAAAACTCGCGCTGGAAAACAAGTTGCGGTGTATGGATTATCAGCAAAGTGCCGATTGATGTGGTGAAACAAATCTATTATAAAGAAGCCAATGGTTCTGACAGGCTCGCAACTAAAGGAGCTATATTAGTGGAAGGGCAAAAAGATGGTTTCTGTTTCCAATTGGTGGGCACACATCTGCAATCGGACCTGAACAGCGGAAAGAATGTACAACCCATACGCGACAAACAATATGCCGAATTGAAAAAACAATTGCTGGAACCGTATGCCGAAGAAAACATACCCCAGTTTGTTGCCGGTGATTTTAATACCATCCATGATGATTCCGCTTGCTATAACCATATGGTGGCTGCAATTAAATTTACCCAATGCCCATTGCAAGGCGACAAATGCTATTCGTATGATTACACCAAAAACGATTTGGTAATAGGCACCAATAATAAGCCCCAACTAATCGACTATATCATGTATTCGGCCCCGCCAGAGCAACCCATCAGCGGAAACACGCAAATTGCAGTATTCAGTAAAAAGTGGGACGTTAAGCACAAAGACTTGTCGGACCATTTTGCCATTTCGGGCACATTCAGCTATGGCGGAAGCACATCTACAGCATTCGCAGAAAAGAAATAATTTTCAGCACAAAACCTCATTTGAGGTCTTCAAACCACTTCTATAAGTTTTAGTCAAACGTGCAATTCATTGCGAATAGTTAATTTTGCGGCATGGAGGTCCACGAAGCAGCTGAAATATTATTAAAAGCCGTACATGATGACATGAACGGAAGAATAGTTTTTTCCGATTTCCTGGCGCATCAAACACAGGGCTATAGCGAACGCACCGCTGTAGAATTAATAGGAATATATAATAAAGCACTTCTCGTACTTATAGATGAAGGGCTTTCACACCGAGGGCCGGGAGCCGATATTATCGAACTGGGCCAAAAAGGTGTGGAATTTAAAGGAGATTATAAAAAATACATCAAGAAAAAATATACCCGCAACTTTCTTGAAAAAACAAGAAGAATTCTTCCCATAGGTACATTTTTACTGGCAGCCATAGGTTTCTATCTAACATATTTAAAGAAAGCAAGCAACGAAAGGAAAGCCAAAGCGAATGTGGCCCAACACAGAAAAGACAGTATTGCGCATAGCAAAACAAAAAGGTAACCTTACACTTCATGAAAAATGTAATACTGCTATTTATTTTGCTCGGCACAATTGCAAAGGGCCAAACCTTTTACCCTGCTAACCCCTCAGGTTATTATTCTTTGGACAGTAAAACTACCGTGAAAGATGGCGATACCTATGGGTATTTCGGTAACATAAAGGTTAAACAGGTAGATTCTAACCGCATTTTTGTCGACTTTTATGTATGCAAAGGTGCACCCAGTTATAATTCGGGCTCTTTTCAGGATACCTTACTTTATAAAAACGGTATTGCCGTTCATACCACAACAGAGGATGCAACCTGTATTATTACATTCAATTTTAACACATCGGGTGGCGTAACTTTGGAAGAAAAAACAAAGGATTTAAACAATGGTTGCGGCTTTGGCCATGCCGTGGTTGCCAATGGGTTTTAAAAATTAATAGTAGCCTCCCCAACAACCGGCAAATAGCATAGTGCATCATCGTCAATTTATTTTTTAGTAACTTGCCACCTATTAACCTACACGATTTAGCTATGATAAAGCGCCCGTTCAATTTCAAAAAATGGATAGATGACAACCGCCATTTACTGAAACCTCCTGTCGGCAACAAAGTGGTTTATGAAGACACCGAATTTATTGTAATGGTGGTTGGCGGCCCAAACGCCCGCAAAGATTACCATTTCAATATGAGCGAAGAGTTTTTCTACCAGTTGGAAGGCAATATTATAGTCCGCATACAAGAGGATGGAAAGGCTGTGGATGTTCCGTTGAACGAAGGCGATATTTTTCTGCTCCCGCCCAATACTCCGCACTCGCCAAACCGCCCTGCAAACACTGTTGGGTTAGTTATGGAGCGCAAACGCCATCCCGATGAAAATGATGGGTTGATGTGGTTTTGCGAAAAATGCAACAACAAATTATATGAAGAACATTTTTACCTGACCAGTATAGAAAAAGATTTTATCCCTGTTTTCAAACGGTTTTATAATTCCGGAGAATTGAGAACCTGCAAAAAATGCGGGCATGTGATGGAAGCGGACAAACGCTTTGTTACCGAACCAACCACGTAATTAGTTATAAATTATGAGTTATAAGTTATAAGCCTATAACTATCGCTATATTGGTCATAACTCATAATTTATAACTCATAATTAATTTTAATGCTGACAATAGATATCCACACGCACATTATTCCGGAACACCTGCCCGACTATTCCAAAAAGTTCGGGTATGATGATTTTATCCGCCTCGACCATCACAAGCCTTGTTGTGCAAGGATGATGAAGGGCGATAAATTCTTTCGCGAAATAGAGGATAATTGCTGGAGCGCCGAAAAAAGAATGGATGAATGCGCGCATCACAAAGTGGATGTGCAGGTATTGTCGACTATTCCGGTTTTGTTCAGTTACCGTGTAAACCCAAAACATTGTCTGGAGGTTTCCGAATTTTTAAATGACCACATTGCAGATATAGTTAACAAATACCCTAAGAAATTCATTGGGCTCGGCACACTGCCCATGCAAGCCCCCGACTTAGCCATCCGCGAACTTGAAAGATGCAAAAGTATTGGTATGAGTGGCATCCAGATAGGTTCTCATGTAAACGAATGGAATTTGAATGCTCCGGAATTATTTCCTGTTTTTGAAGCGTGCAAAAAACTCGGCATGTCTGTTTTTGTACACCCCTGGGAAATGATGGGCGAAGATAAAATGCAGAAATATTGGTTGCCTTGGTTGGTAGGTATGCCCGCAGAAACATCACTTGCAATTTGCTCCATGATATTTGGCGGAGTATTCGAACGGTTGCCGAAACTGCGTGTAGCTTTCGCACATGGCGGAGGCTCTTTTCCCGCTACTATTGGCCGCATAGAACACGGCTTCAATTCCCGCCCCGATTTAGTTGCCATTGATAATAAAATAAATCCCCGCGATTATATTGGAAAATTCTATTTAGACTCCTTGGTGCATGATACTAACATGCTCGATTATATTGTAAAAATGTTTGGGGCTGACCGTATTGCCCTTGGCTCCGATTATCCATTTCCGTTAGGCGAAACGAGCCCCGGCGAATTGATTCGCAGCATGAGTTTCAGCAAAGATATTAAAGAGAAACTCCTTTCAGGAGCTGCGTTGAGTTGGCTTAACAGGAAGCGGGAGGAGTTTGTTTAAAACACAAAACTAATTCCCTTATTCCGCTGATTATATTTTTCAATTTCCTGTTCCAGGTATTTGATGTGCTGGCTGCACATAAAATTCCGGAAAATATTAATATTATCTATTCTTCTCGTTTCCAATAATGCTTCGATATAATATGCTTTATCTTCAATAAATATTAATGAAGGGGGCTGTTGGTGGTAAGCCTGAATGTAATTCATCAAAAGGCGGGAGGTGCGTCCGTTTCCGTCAAACCAAGGGTGAATGGTTACAAGGTAAAAGTGCGCATCGAATGAGAGTTGGTAAATTGCTTCTGTATTTCCTTTTACTTCTTCGATTTTATGTTGGAGGCTTGCGCAAAGTTCGTCTGTCATTTTAGGAACTTTATCATAATTCACAAAATAGGTTGAACCTGCTGTTACATTTCCCAATCTGAAATCACCTTTGGTATCATCACACACGCCAGGTGCAGTCTGCCGCACTTGTCCGGCGCTTTTATTAACCTTCGCATTTATTTCCTTTAGAAAAATAGGTGTTATAGGCGTTTTATTTTTAGCGTTTTCGAGCACAAACAATAGTGCGGCATAATGGTCCGTTACCATTTGATGGTCTGCCATGGGCTTCCCCTTGGCAGTGACACCTTCATTAATTAGCAAAGCTGTTTCCTGTAAGGTAAGCGTACTGCCCTCAATAGCACTGCTATGGTGAACAATGGCAATCCGGTTAAACAGGTCAAAATCTACTACCTTATTTAATCCAAGTGCATTAAAATCCTTTACAAGTTTATTTAACTTTTCCCAGTTCATTAAATCAAATATACGCCAAAATGAAACCTTTTACAAATTATTCGTAATAAAATCCGTCATCTGTGTAAAGAGATAGTGCCTTGTATTTCCTCCGTAAATGCCGTGGTTTTTATCAGGGAACATCATTAACGTAAATGGCTTTTCTGCTTTTTCCAGAGCCTTTGTAAACATCACCGTATTCTGGAAATGCACATTGTCATCGCCTGTTCCGGCAACCAACATGTAATGCCCTTTCACTTCATCGGCATAATTAATTGGCGAGCCATCATGGTAGCCATCGGGGTTTTCACCGGGGGTGCGCATGTAGCGTTCGGTGTAGATGCTGTCGTAAAATTTCCAGTCGGTAACAGGCGCTACAGAAATACACATTTTAAAATAATCTGCACCTTTGGTTATGCAATTGGCAGCCATATACCCGCCGTAGCTCCAGCCCCAAATACCCACACGGGTTGCATCTACATACTTGCGCGATTGGAAATATTTCGCCCCTTCAATCTGGTCCTCGGTTTCCAGTTTACCCAAATGCAAATAGGTGCATTTTTGAAATTCCGAACCTCTGGCTCCCGTGCCGCGGTTATCCACCGAAGCCACAATATATCCTTTCTCCGCCAGCATTTGATACCACATGCCCTGCACGCCATCCCATGAATTATTGACGGTGTTTATGCCCGGCCCGCCATATACATACATCAGCACCGGATATTTTTTATTGGAATCGAAATTGGGTGGGGTAATAACCCATCCGTTCAAATTATTGCCTTGTGAAGTAGTAAATGAGAAGAATTTCTTTTGGCCCAAATTGTAATTCTTTAAATTATCCCTCAGGTCCTTGTTATCTTCCAGCACGCGCAATTGCTTGCCATCGGAACTGTGCAGCGTTATTAAATTCGGCGTCTCCGCATTAGAGAATGTATTGATATAATAATGATAATCCGAACTGAAATCTGCATCGTTAAAACCAGTAAGCGTGGATAGTTTTTTCTTGCCCGTACCATCCAATTTAATGCAATCCAAATCCCTGTCAATTGGTGAAGTTTCAGAAGAAGTATAATACACCGTTTTGTTTTTTTCATCCACTCCCTTAAAACTCATCACATCCCATTTCCCTTTCGTTATTTGGTTTATAACCTTGCCGTCAATCGAGTATTTGTATAGGTGGGAATACCCATCATTATCATCCTGCCAGATAAATTCCTTATTGCCATTCAGGAATGTAAGCGCATCATTTATTTCAATATAGGTTTTACTTGTTTCAGTGAAAACAGGGGTTGTTTTTCCGGTAGCCGCATCTGCCAACACAAACACCAAACTGTCTTGGTGGCGGTTCATAAACTGCACCGACAGCTGCGAAGGCGAGAGCGTCCATTTAATTCTCGGTACATATTCAAATGAACCCGGAGGGATAATATTCGTAGTGGTTCCATTAGGTATATTGTAAATTTTTATTGCAACCATAGGGTTCGGAGTTCCTGCTTTCGGATAACGGAAACTATATACAGTTGGATATAATGAATCATGGTATTCATTCATGGAAAAAACAGGAACTTTTGAATCATCAAACCTGTAATAAGCCACAGACTTGCTGTCCGGCGACCAGAAATAGGCTTGCGTAACCACAAATTCTTCTTCATATACCCAATCGCTAACACCGTTAAAAATATCATCGGAACCATCCTTTGTAATTTGGGTAAGCTTATTGTCGAGCAAATTCCGCACATATAAATTCCCTTTAAAAATAAATGCTACCGCATTTCCATCCGGAGAAAATGTGGCATACAAAACTTTGTCATCGCCCATAATCTGGGTGATGGTTTTCTTCTCGCGGTTCCAAACATAATAGCGCGCTATGGAAGAGTGGCGGTAGATTTGTTCATTGGCAGTAGAGAGTAAAATATTTTTCTCGCCTTTACCTAATTGGTAATCGGTTATTTGAATTCTATTTCCTGCTTGTTCCAGCTGGTCGCCGCTTACAAGCGTATCTACAGGCTTGCCTGTAGCATAACTAAATGCTACAACCACCTGCCCCTTCGTGCTCATAGAAAGGGCTGTATATCGCTCTCCGTCTGATGTGGAGCGCAACTCATCGATACCCTTCGGATGAAATTTATAATAGGTCCAGATGTCATCCATCGTAATATTTTGTTTTTGAGAATAAAGAGAGTATGCAAAACATACACACAGCAAAAAAGTAATTTGTTTTTTATTCATTCGATTAATTCTTTTTTTTATGGAATCCGTGAGCACTCTATGGTTCATGTTATTTTTTTTCTTTTTCTTTTACGGGCCTTGTTAAGTCGTTAAATGTGCTTTCAATACCATGGCTTGGGTCATCGGCAGGGGAGCGCAGGAATTTTCCACTTGTACCTACAATGAAATATTCGGGCAATGTTTTCACGTCATACTGCTGCATTACTTTATGCTTTTCATCCCACAAAAAATTCCACGTAAAGCTTTTATTTGCTTTCAGGAAATTCATCAAATCATCGTAGTTTTCATCTTCACTGATAAAGACAAAGTTAATTTTCTTTCCATATTGTTTATACAATGCAGGCAATACCTCCATCTGGCTGATAGATGCGCTGCTGGTCGTTTTAAAAAAACACAGGTAAACCAGCTTTCCCCGAAAATCGATAATACTGCTTACTTCTCCTTTGGAATCTTTCAACGCAAAATCAGGCGCACCGCCTCCGCGAACCACTCCCGAAAAAGAGGCCAGCATATCATCGGCAATTTTTTTATCCTCCTCTATTTTGGTTGTGCCTGAAATTGTTTTCAGCAAACTGATAATATTTTCCTGGTCGTAGCCGCCACTGTAGTAAAACTCGTACAGGCCTTTGAGCAAAACCAACTCGCAAAGCGAATCATTCCGCAACAGGCGGTTAATCTTTAATACCTCCATCAGACCGGGATAATCGGGCTTGGCTATATATTTATTAATGTCGCCGCCCTCGCGGGTAGTAGTGCAATTCTGCATGTAATCTTTAAAGTAATCATTAAAGAATTGCATGTATTCATAATTGTTATACAGGATGGGTTTCCCTTTCAAATATTTTTCGCCGAGCGTTTTTTGTCCCTCTAAAATATTATTACTTATTTCGGCTACCGTGTATGTCATATAACCTGTAAAGTCAGGATTATGAATGGTTTTATAGCGTTGGAGCATGGCAGTATAAAAGCTATCGACATAACGCGGAGCTTCCTTTTTCAGGAAATAAGTATATGTTTTTACCCAGAATTTCTCAAACTGTGTATTAAAATCCATGATGAGATTATTCACTTCTGCGCTATCGTCAATATATAGTTCCAGATTTACTTTATGCTCTATATATTGGTTTTGGTAATGGTCGCTGTCGGGCGCTGGAAAAACCACGCGGTAATAGTTTCCGGGAACCACATATAAATCTCCTTTATAGTTTTGGATGGTTAAGTATACATAGGTAGTACGTTTCAAATCATCCAACTGGAATTTGAATTTTCCGCTGTCACTAATTGTTGCCGATTCAATTTGCAAAGGAGTGTATGTAATAAAATCTTTACAGGTAGAAAGATACACTGTCTTTCCTTTATAAGCGGGAGCATATCCTTCTATAGTAGCAGGCTGCGCAAATAAACTAAAAGTTATAAAGTTCATAAAGTAGAAAGCCAGTACGAACCTGATAATCCCGCCGATTTTAACTTTATGAACTTTCAACTTTATGAACTTTCAACTTTATAAACTTTTAACTGCTTCCGGAATAAACTGGCTCACATCTCCGCCGTTCTTAATTATTTCACGGATAATGGTGGAATGAATAGCAGAAAACTCAGGCAGCGTTAGCATAAAAATAGTTTCAATAGAAGGTTCCATCATGCGGTTCATCCGCGCTATATTGCTTTCAAATTCAAAATCGGTAACGGTGCGCAAGCCTCGCAAAATATAGTTAGCGCCATGTTTGCGGCAAAAGTCAATCGTTAGGGTCGCATAGTCAATAACCTTCACGTTGGAATGTTTTGCAAAAGTCTGCTCCAGCCATTGTTTGCGCTTCTCCACCGGGAACATTGATGTTTTAGTAGAATTGCTCCCAATTGCAACAATAATGGAATCGAACAAAGGCAATGCCCTTTCCACAATAGACTCATGGCCTTTTGTAACAGGGTCAAACGAACCGGGAAAGACTGCTATACCTGGCATAAAACAAGTTATGAGTTATGAATTATGAGTTATGAACGAAGGGAATAGTACTTTACTATCGCAAAGATAAGGTTTTGCAGTTTACAGCTATAATTGATACGATTTTGGGAGGGGGAAGGTTACTATAGTTAGTTTTATGTACTTTTGTTGAAACATGAGAAGAACGCTAAAAATAGAACTGGGAATATGTATTAGTATCACATGCATATTATTATCCTGCACGAATAAACAGCGTAAACTTTATATCGATTTACCTGATAAGTATTTTCCTTTGAAGAATTTAAAGAATACTTATCTAGGTGCCGCTTTTTATCAGAATAATTCATATGTAACACAAGAAGGCAAGAAAATTGAATTTACTTACTTAGATAGTTTACAAGCACATAAATTACTTTCTCCTGTTATAGATTCTGGGGTTAATGTAGATTTGGGTAAAGCATTCTTTGTTGCCAAACAAGAAAAAGTAGGCAATATACAACCTATCATTATCGAGTATAATGGCGAGGATTTTGATGCCCTTTTTATGGTGCTTCTAGATTTAAACAACAAGCCTGTTTCAAGTTATATTTTAAATGGGGGATGGAATGGAGGACCTGATAATATTGGGGATTCGATAATGGTTTTAATTCCAGATATTAATTCTGAAATGGAATCAGGTAGGATAATTACTCATATAGTTAAAACATATGCACATGTTAAGAATGAAGAACTAAGCGCATTCAATGTCGTGGATTCAATTACTTGTGAAACCCAAATTTTACCCAATGGTACATTCCAAACTCACAATAAAGATAGCGTAAGATTTCATCGCTGATAATATTGTCAAGAATATAAACCCTACTTCCTCCCAATCACCTTCTCCACCGCTTTCACAATATCCGGAGTATCCAGGCCATATTTTTTCATGAGGTCACTTGGTGTGCCACTTTCACCAAAGGTATCTTTTACGGCTACAAATTCCATAGGTGCAGGAAATTCATTAGCTAATACATGTGCAATGCTTTCGCCCAGTCCGCCAAACATATTATGCTCTTCGCAGGAAACAACGCATTTCGTTTTCCTTACCGATTTCAATATCGCTTCTTTATCTATCGGTTTTATGGTGTGAATATTTATCACCTCCACCGAAATTCCCTTGTCACGCAATATAGATTCGGCCTCCAGCGCTGTCCATACTAAATGTCCCGTTGCGAAAATAGTCACATCGGTTCCTTCGGTAAAGGTGATAGCTTTTCCGATTTCAAATTTCTGGTCAGCCGGAGTGAATATCGGGACAGAAGGCCTGCCAAAACGCAGGTAAACCGGGCCATTATGTTCGGCAATTGCAATGGTGGCGGCTTTGGTTTGGTTATAATCACAGGGATTAATGACGGTCATTCCCGGAAGCATTTTCATCAGGCCAATATCCTCTAAAATCTGATGCGTTGCTCCATCTTCGCCAAGGGTAAGTCCTGCGTGCGATGCGCATATCTTTACATTCTTATTGGAATAAGCGATAGATTGACGGATTTGGTCATAAACCCTTCCGGTGGAAAAGTTGGCAAATGTTCCCGTAAACGGAATATATCCGCCAATTGTAAGGCCTGCGGCAATACCCATCATATTGGCTTCTGCAATACCCACCTGAAAAAAGCGCTCAGGGTGTTTCTTTGCGAAAGCATCCATCTTTAAGGAGCCTGTAAGGTCGGCGCAAAGGGCCACCACATTCGGGTTCTTTTCTCCAAGTTCAGATAATCCTGCTCCGAAACCGGAACGGGTGTCTTTCTTTTCTGTATAGGAATATTTATTCATGCTTGATTAATTTATTCTAAATTTACAATAGTGGATTCTCCGGGTTTTATTTCAAAACTATTATCGATGGTAAATATAGTTTGTTTCACATCCTGCGGACGGTAAACAATATGGTATGTTCCGGGTTGAAGGGCTAAAATCTGTTTCAAACTTGCATTATCCAAATTGCAAACCCATACCATTTTCCCGCCTTCATCGGCAAAAATACTGCTGGGCCCGGCTGTTAGTTTAGTAATGGTAACAATCCCCGCAGCCGGAATTGTAACGGTTGTTGTAGCCCTTTCCGAAACTTTCACCCCTGTTTCATATATCCGCGGCAGCGTAAGGATTTCAAAATCATATTTGCCTGTCAGGTATTTCTCTGTAGACTCCACATACTGTACATTCAGGGTTTTGTCATCGTCATGCTTTTTCACCAGCACCGCAAGGCTTCTGTATTCGTTTTCGCCGTCAACCATAAAATGAAGATAGCCTTGTGGCGCATCCACCGGAATAACATTATGCTTACCGGAAATAAGTGTGATATTGCTTTTTTCCACTTCGGGGATAGTGTGGACCACAAGACGGTAAGTAATATTCGGGTCGAGAGAGATGGTGTCAGGATTGCCGTAATCATTAATCGTATGCATGAAATTATAAATCCTTTTCCCCGTAACCTGGTCGTAAAAAGTCATAGCCACATCAGTCTCGGTAGGCTTCCCTCCGGCATCCATCAGGCTCACCTGCGCGGTAGTGTTATTCAGCGCCTGAGAGATTACAATTTTGAGCGCATTTTTAAAGTTCTGCTCCTTTTTTACATCATAAAATTTCCCTACGCAATTATACGTTCCGGCAAAGTCTTCATTACCTATTCCGATAATAAACGGGCGCAGGTTAATGCCTCTTGCATGTAGTTGTTTGGCTACTTCGCAAGGGTCGCCGCCACATTCCTCGATGCCATCGGTAAGCAAAATAATCACATCGTGGCAATTATCGCAGGGTTTGAAATCATCCGCGCATTGTCCCAGCGTATAGGCCAGCGGCGTAGTTCCCATCGGTTGAATTTTCTGAATTTCATATTCGATGGTTGTGGCGCTGTTGGCTGCAATAGGAACTACGAGACGGGTATCATGGCAATCGCGTTCAGGATAAAGTGAATGTTCGGCTCCCAGTGTGCGAAGGCCCATTTGCAGGTCGGGCACATTGCGGATACTGTCTATTATTTCAGTAAGAATCTTTTTGGCAACATCCATCTTAATATCATTCTGCCACCTGTCGGACATACTGAATGATGCATCAAAAATAAACAGCACACGGGTGGTAAGATGTTGCTTTTGCTGTTGTGCTATTGCTTTATAGCTGATGGCTAATAGCTGATAGCTGATAGCTATAAGAAACAGAATTGGTTTTATTAAACGATTCCTCATTTCAACATCCTTAAATTGAAATTCGGTTAGTTGCTTTCCACTTTTTACTTTTCACTTTTCACTTACTTGTAGTCTCCCAGCGTTTCTTCCAGTTGCCCGAGGGCTTTGGCCAGTTCATCTGCATTCGGTGCGGTTCCATGCCATTTGTGGTGGTTTTCCATAAAATCTACACCTTTGCCCATAATGGTTTTCATCAGAATCATGACAGGTTTGCCTTTGCCGGTATGCTTTTGCGCCTGCTTAAGAGTGGCAATTACATTTTCAATATCATTACCATTGCTCTCCAACACATCCCAGCCAAATGCGAGCCATTTGGCTTTCAAGTCACCGAGCGAAAGAACCTCATCGGTAGTTCCGTCTATCTGTAATCCATTAACGTCGATACTCGATATAATATTGTCGACCTTATGGGCAGCGGCATACATGGCTGCTTCCCAAATCTGGCCTTCATTCATTTCCCCGTCTCCGTGAAGCGTATAAACAAAATTGCTGTCCTTATTCAGTTTTTTAGCGAGAGCCGCACCAAGAGCCACTGACAAACCTTGACCCAATGAACCGGAAGCTACACGCACCCCGGGAAGATGCTCGGCAGTAGTTGGATGCCCTTGCAGCCGGGTGTTCAACTTGCGGAACGTATTTAATTCATTCACGGGAAAAAATCCGCGATGCGCCAATACACTATACCACACGGGCGAAATATGCCCGTTGGAAAGGAAAAACAGGTCTTCGTTTTTGCCATCCATGGTGAAAGCGGAAGGGTTGAGCTTCATGATTTCAAAATACATGGCCACGAAAAATTCGGTGCAACCCATAGAGCCGCCCGGATGCCCGGAATTGACGGCTGAAGTCATGCGTACTATGTCCCTACGCACCTGGGAGCAAATCTTGTTAAGTTCGGGAATTGTAGGCACGGGAATTATGTTTTGTGAATGCCCAAAAGTATGGCAATTTAACCACCCCTAATTCCCTTTGTTGAAAACAAGCGGGGAATGTTGAAAAGTAATTTTTTGATGGGAACAATGGAACGCGGATGACGCAGATTTAATAAGATTCTCACAGATTTTGTCTTAAATAATCATAATAATCCGCGTCATCTAAGGCAGAAATTATTACATTTGTAAGCTGAGAAAAGCACAACTAGTTATAATAATATTGTTCATTACATTCTTTACACCTTGTAAGGGACAATATCATAAAATATTTGATTTTACCGGAACTTCAAGTGGAGATTATCCTTATGGTAGTTTAACACTATCAGGAGATACATTATTCGGAATGACTTACGGAGGGGGGATTTATGGGGATGGGGTTGTTTTTAGTATTCGTACCTCTGGCTTAAACTTTGGGAAACTTCTGGATTTTAATGATACTAATGGGGCCTTTCCTTTGGGTAATCTAATAAAGTCAGGAAATACTCTTTATGGAATGACGCCTAGCGGAGGTGATAGCGGATGGGGCAACATTTTCTCAATTCAAGAAAACGGCAGTGGATATAATAACCTAATAGATTTTAATGGTAATACAACCGGTGCTATACCAAATGGCTCTCTGCTGCTTATAGGAAATACTCTTTATGGAATGACACAATGGGCATCATGTCATGGAAATTTATTTTCTATACAATCCAATGGAAATAACTTTTTAGATTTGGTAGTATTTAATACAACAAATGCACACGCGCCTCTTGGTTCACTTATTGCATCAGGAGACACTTTATATGGAACGTCATATTATGGGGGAACCCATGGTAATGGTAATGTTTTCTCTGTGCATATTGATGGCACTGGTTATAAAGATTTGTACGATTTTAACGGTTCAAATGGAAGTGATCTTCAGGGTAATTTAATTATTTCAGGCGATACTTTATATGGGATGACAACCTCAGGCGGGACTTATAACGATGGGGTGGTGTTTTCTATCCAAACTAATGGAACTCGATTTACAAGGTTATTAGATTTTAATGATACTAATGGAAGCAGTCCATATGGTTCATTGGCTTTATCAAACAATTTATTATATGGCATGACGCCGGATGGCGGTGCATATGGAGAAGGGGTGATATTTTCAATCAGAACTGATGGTAGTGACTATAGAGATTTGTATGATTTTAATGGAACTATTAATGGTAAGTATCCTTATGGTTCATTAATAATTTCTGGAAATACCCTATATGGGATGACCTATTGGGGAGGTGTAAATGATGAAGGTGTTATATTTAGCTTTACTGATAGTAACGTAGCAACTGGCGGTTTTTCAGTAAGGAGCAATACGGTATATATTTCTCCAAATCCCTCAAGTGGAATATTCACTTTTATAATATCAAATAGTGCGCCTCGGATAATGAATATTGAAGTGTTTGATGTGCTTGGGCAAAAGGTTTTCCAAGAGACACTTAACTCTACCAAGGGTGACAAAACTATGGACTTAAGCATTCAGCCCAATGGCATTTATCTTTACAGAATTATTGATATAAACGGGAATATTATTGGTGGCGGTAAATTAGTTATAGATAAATAAAGACTGTCGCGATTTGTGCTTTAACCTTAGTAGAAAAACCCCATTCCCCCTTACTACACAACCTTATTACCTTATTCCACCTCAAAATAAGATAATAAGGTCAAATTACTTGTGCGTTTTTTTCTACTAAGGTTATTGAAATGATAAGGTTTTTAGGGACGCTTAGATTACATTTTACCGCTTATCTCTCATCTCTTATCTCTCATAGCTGTTTTTGTCTATTTTTGCCAAAATTTTAAAAAAGTGGGTTTACAATGTGGTATAGTAGGTTTGCCGAATGTGGGGAAATCTACCTTGTTTAATTGCCTTTCGAATGCGAAGGCGCAGGCGGCGAATTTTCCGTTTTGTACAATAGAACCGAACGTGGGTGTGATTAGTGTTCCGGACGACAGGCTTGCCAAACTGGCAGCTATTGCCAATCCTCAAAAGATAGTTCCTGCAACCATTGAGATTGTGGATATTGCAGGCCTCGTGAAAGGGGCCAGCAAAGGTGAAGGATTGGGTAACCAGTTCCTGGGAAATATCCGTGATACGAATGCCATTATACATGTGTTGCGTTGTTTCGATGATGCCAATGTTATCCACGTAGAAGGAGGAGTAAACCCTATCCGCGACAAAGAAATTATTGATACTGAATTGCAATTGAAGGATTTTGAAACCGTAGAAAAGAGATTGCAGCGCGTATCTAAAGCGGCTAAAGTCGGTTCCGACAAACAAGCCCAAAAGGAAAAGGAAATTTTAGATATGTATTTCAAATCCCTGTCAGAAGGAAAATCTGCCCGCACAGTAGTTTTATCGGATGAAGACAAAGCCGTTATTGCCGATTTGCATTTGCTTACTGTTAAGCCCGTATTATATGTCTGCAATGTGGACCAGAGTTCACTGAAAGGCAATAAGTATACGGATTTAGTTAAGCAAGCTGTAAAAGATGAAAATGCGGAAGTCCTCATTATTGATGCAGGAATTGAAGCCGAAATAACCCAATTGGAAAGCGCCGAGGACCGTAAAATCTTTTTAGATGATTTAGGATTGGATGAACCCGGCGTAAATAAACTGATTAAAGCAGCCTACCATTTGCTTAACCTCTCCACTTATTTCACCGTTGGGGAAGTGGAAGTGCGTGCCTGGACCATCCATGTTGGAGACCGCGCCCCGCAAGCGGCCGGAGTTATCCATACCGATTTTGAAAAAGGGTTTATTAAAGCGGAAGTAATAGCTTATGATGACTTTATTAAGTTAGGTTCCGAAGCTGCTTGCCGCGAAGTAGGCAAACTGATGATTCAAGGCAAAGAGTACCTTGTGAAAGACGGCGACATTATGCACTTCCGGTTTAATGTATGATTGGAACGCTGATGACGCGGATTGCTTATGATGAAAACACTGATTTGTCATAAAAAAAATCATAAATAATCTTAAACTATCAGCGTCATCCGCGTTCTATTTTGTATCATCAAGTCTATTTTCACTACCTTAGCATCCTGTTTATCACTTAGAATATGAAAAAGAATCGCCTCTATATTATTGTTTTTCTTCTGCTGTTGCTGGTAGCTTTATATTTCAAGTTTTTCCGCAATGGTTTCTCCACTATCAGTGGCTCCGACCATGATTTCGCCGTAAAAGATACCGCCGCTATCACCAAAATATTTATCGCTGACAAAGCCAACCATACTGTTACCCTCACCCGCCAGGGGAAAGGGCAGTGGATGGTGAATGGCAAGTTCATCGCAAGAAACGACTGTATTAATACACTTTTATATACTATTAATATGGTAGATGTTAAATCTATCATCGACCCGCGCGGCTGGAACACCGTTATAAAAACCATGGCTACTCAAGCGGTTAAGGTTGAGATTTATGAAGGCGATACCCGTGTTAGGGTTTATTATGTGGGCGAAGAAACCTCCGATGAACTGGGAACCTATATGCTGCTGTCCCAACCCGAAACGGAAGTAAACTACAAGCAGCCTTATATTACCTACATACCCGGTTTTGATGGCTACCTTACCACCCGCTATTTTATTAAGGAAGACGACTGGCGCGACCGCACTATTTTCCAATATTATCCTTACGACCTTAAATCAGTTACCGTTCTTTATCCGCAGGTCGATTCCTCTTTCCGGATTACCATTTTGGGTAAAAACCAATTTAGTTTCGATAATCCTGTTACGGGCAGAAAAGCTGTTGCGCTCGATACTGTCGCTGTAAAGCAATACCTTACTTATTACCAAAGTGTATCGTGGGAAGTTCCCGCCAATACAACGAAAAAAGATTCCATTTTAAGTTCCCCGCCATTTGCCGTTATTAAAGTAGAGGATGTGAAAGGTAAAATATCTACTTTGAAATTATATCGCCGCTTTGCAGCCGAACATCAGCAGGAAAAATATAGCATCGACTACAAATATGACCCCGACCGTATCTTCGCCCTTGTAAATGATAAAGATTTTGTGCTTTGCCAGTACTTTGTTTTTGGCAAAATGCTGCAACCAGCCACTTACTTTTTGCATTGGAACGATGAAATGCTGAAGAAGTAAATACAAAGTTGCCACAGATTTAACAGATTTCCCTTTGTGGTAGCATGAAATATCTATTTTTAATCTGTGTAATCTGTGGCAACTTGCAGTTAAATTTAAACTGTGAATCTGCGGCAAATCTTAAAAAGTTGGGTTTGTTGAAAAAAAGTGAATAACTAAAGTTTGGCTTTACCCTGCTTTACTTCGGTAGTTTCTATACTTTTGTTGCCCTTAGTAAATAATCTAAAATAAGATGATGAAATTCGTTGTTTCCAGCAATACCCTTTTCAAAGAGTTGCAACTCATTAGCGGAGTTTTAAATTCCAGCAATGCACTGCCTATTCTCGATGATTTTCTTTTCCAACTGAAAAAGAATAACCTCAGCATATTCGCTTCCGATATTGAAACCACCATCAACACCACCGTTCAGGTGGAATCGAACGACACAGGCGAAATAACCATCCCTGCCAAGTTGTTGATGGAAATGCTGAAAAACTTTGCCGACCAGCCCCTCACTTTTAAAGTGGACACCGACAAATACAGCATCGAAATCAATTCTGAATCGGGTAAGTTTAAAATTATTGGCCACGACCCGGAAGAGTTTCCTAAAATGCTTACCGTCGAAAACCCAACCACCCTGGAAATTGATGCCGATGCGTTAGTATCTGCTATCAACAAAACCATTTTCGCGGTTGCTAACGATGACCTCCGCCCTGTTATGTCAGGCGTATATTGCAACTTCTCGGAAACCGGAATGATTTTTGTAGCCACCGATGCTCACCGTTTGGTGAAATTCAAAAAGCCATTGGCAGGCATAAAGGGCGACAGCTCTATAATTATTGCCAAAAAGCCTTTCAACCTGCTGAAGAATATCCTTACCACTAAAGACGGTAAAGTGAAACTGGACTATAACAAAACCAATGCATCGTTCTCTATCGATGCGCTCACGCTTTCCTGTCGTTTGATAGACGGAAAATATCCGAACTACGATGCGGTTATTCCAAAAGAAAACCCAAACAAGCTCACGCTTTCGCGCCAGGCTTTCCTTGGTTCATTGCGCCGTGTCTCTATCCTGTCCAATAAAACCACGCATCAGGTAAAACTGAAAATTGCCGGAAACGCATTGAGCCTTTCCAGTGAAGATGTTGATTTCTCCAACGAAGCGAATGAAAGACTGGCCTGCCAATATAACGGCGAGGATATGGAAATCGGTTTCAACTCGAAGTTCCTGCTTGATATGCTTTCCAACCTCGATTCCGATGAAGTGGATTTGGGCATGTCGACCCCTAACCGCGCCGGAGTGCTTACTCCCATCCCTCAACCCGATGGCGAAGAGCTTCTCATGCTGGTTATGCCGGTGATGCTTAATAACTAGTCCGAGCCGGACAGGCTATTAGTCGGAGCCCGACAGGCAATTATTTATTATAATATTAACCCCTTGCATTTGCAAGGGGTTTTTTATTTACCCCGCCGTAGGGGCAGCCCCATGTGTCTGCCCTATTTTTGAATCCAATTCCATGTTTCTACCCAATATCCAAACCGATTCCATGTGTCTGCCCTATATCCAAAACCGATTCCACATGTCTGCCCAATATCCTAAACCAATATTTACGCATTCGTAACGGATGTTTCCGTATTTCATGGATGTTTCGTTTTGGGGGGCGGATGTTTTGATTTGGGGGCGGACACTCGGGTCCGCCCCTACGATGGTGGTGCGTTATTATTGTATTTACCGCACCAACGTCACATTCCCATTCTTCTCAATACTTGCTCCATCCTGCATAGTAGCTTTCAGAAACCAAACATAAGTCCCCATATTCATAGGTTTGCCTTTGTAACTGCCATCCCAACCTTCATCTTGGTTTTGGGATTCAAAAACTTTATTTCCCCAACGATCAAACACACAAAAATCCATAGAGGCAATACATGGGCCTCGGACATAAAGGATAGAATTAACCAACTGATTGGGAGAAAAGGCAGTTGGAATAAAAACATTGCCGCAGGAAACATCGATAGTAACAGTTCGGGTAGAAACACAACCGCTATCGCTGACAATGGTTAAGGTGTAGGTTATATTAACTGTAGGGGTTGCAATAGGATTGGGGCAAGTATCGCAACTCAAGGCTGTGGCCGGTGACCATGAATACCTCCCGCCGCCAGATGATATTAGTTGTACACTTTCACCATGAGTGATGCTACTGTCGCAGCAGACATTTATTAGAGGACCAGGATTTATCATTAGGGTCACGCTGTCTTTTACTGCGCAAACACCATTGGAAATTGTAACAGAATAAGTTGAATTAATTAAAGGGCTAATTGAAATAGAAGATGTAGTATCCCCTGTATTCCACAAATAAATAGAACCTCCGGAAGCAGAAATAGTTGCAGACTGACCTGAACATATGAATTGTTCCCCGGTTATTCCCGGAACTGGGTATGGATATACCTGGACATTTACGCTGTCATTTATAGAGCAGAGCCCATTGGAAATAGAAATGGTATAATTTGTATTGGAGATTGGGCTGACAATAATTGCAGAACTTGTATCCCCATTGCTCCATAAATAAATTGAGCCACCAGAGACGGTGATTGTATCCGACATACCACTACAAATTCTATTGTTAAATATAATATTAGGAGTTGGATTAGGGTTAACATTTATTTTGATAGTTGAAATACCTGAACAATTTCCATTGCCAGCAAACACAGAATAAGTTGTGGAAATATCTGGGCTTACAACTGTAGAATCATTTGTTCCTCCATTACTCCAAATATAACCTGTACTTCCGTTCGCATATAGGACTGAATTTTGACCTTGGCAAATGGTCGTGGAAGTTGATGAAATGCTTAAAGGGATAGAACAAGTATCACATGTCCATTTTATTAAAATAGAGGTAGGATCACCATCAACATTGATATGATATGTTCCGAAACTACTAGTATCAAATCCAACTATATTACCAGCCCAATAAACATTTGGACCAACTTTGTCAGCAGCGATAGAATAAAAACCACCGTCTATGCTAAATCCTTTCATTACTCCACAAAGAGTTCTTCCACTCGTATCCATTTTTACCATGAAGCACGGCTGAATATATGTTCCCCAATTTTCAAATTGCATTCCACCAATAATACATGTGTCATATTCGCTAATTTCCCCACACCAATAGATATGCCCCCATTTATCAGCTGAAAGATTATAGCCCTCCGTTGATCCTAACTGCGATACCTGAACTGCGCTTTTAGCCCAAATTACACTTCCACTAGGACTATACTTTACAAGAAATGCACCTCCAGATAATAAACTGTCATTTCCAAACATTACGGTATCTCCACTTGTACCACTTAAATAAATGCTATTATAGATGTCACAAGTTAAGGTCGCATCTCTCCACCCAGTAGCTCCACCTCCTTGGATATTGCTACCAGTAGCCCATTGTATATTTCCGTTTGAATCATATTTTGCGATAAAAGTATTTGAGAATGCCGTCCGGCCAACGGGTAGGCTGAAAGTGCCAAAAACCCCAGACCCTTGCATAGTTCCTGCTATATAAACATTATCTAAACTGTCAGCAGTTACAGATTCTGAAAAGATTCCATTAGTCGAACTACCTGTAGCCATTCCACTATTGGCCCAAAGAATGTTGCCGTTTGAATCGAACTTGACAACAAATGCGTTGTTATATGCATATGAAATGCCTGGCAAATGAAATTGTCCGAATGAAATCGAATCGGAATAATAGCCTGTGACAATAATATTCCCCGCCCTGTCAACAGCAATTGCACTACCTGCATTTTGATTTTCGGTAGGGTTGCAACTTTTCATCCATAAAATATTACCAGCTTGATCAAACTTTGCAATAAAGGTATTGAAAATGTAATTAGTTTTTACTGATAATGTACCGAAAGTTAAGGTATCAGCATAGGATCCAGTAACATAAATTTCCCCAACTGCGTTTGTAGAAACTGCGGCTATTGCTGCTCCGGCATTTGCTTTTCCAGTAATCGCCCAAATAACATTTCCGGTTGAAGAATAATTTATAATTAAAGGATCACCCACAGATGGAGAAGCTGTACTTATTGTAGTAAACCCAAAAGTTACTGAACCATGAATTGCTCCAACCGCTACAATATTACCCTGCGGTGCAACTGCAATTCCATTCGGATAACTTCCATCATTAGTATTTGGACAATAGCCCGTCTCTACCCACAACCATTGCTGCCCCCAAACCTTTCCCCCACCCAAACCCATCAGGAAAATCAAGCAACTGCAAATTTTAATGAATTTCATTAATTATTAATCTGTTACAAAAATAAATAAAATATTTTCTCATCAAGAGAATATCTGTTGAAACCTTGTCATCTCCCCTAACTTCTTTGCCTTTTATATTTGCCTGCCGGGCTCCGCTACCCTTCCGGCTCGGACTACCACAACCCTCCTGCTCCTCCCCCACCAAAGCTACCACCACCTCCGGCAAAACCCATTCCGCCAAATCCGCCTAACAGTGCTCCGGCAACTACCTCTGCAACTAACACACCTGCTGAAGCAGTTTCGACCCGGGTATTGCTCTCTTCTATCTTTTTATCTAAAATATCTCCAAATGCTGCAAAATATTTCAATCCGTTTTTAATCAGCCATTGCTCGGCTTCATCGTCGCCATCATTTACCATATTGGCAACGGCAGCCCACTCAGGGTGCGTGCTGTGCAATAATGCCTGTATTGCGTTATCATTATCATCCGCACTTATGGCATCTATAAAGGTTGTAATTGTAGTATAATTATTTTTCTCCAACCAATCCCTTGCCGGAGCTTTGCCATTTACCAATACATCGCACAAGGCAGCCAACTCAACGCAGTTATGCTCCATCAACCATTTAAAAGAATTGACCGATTTGTCGTTAAGCTCTATAGTGAGGGCAAGCGCCAGAATTTCTTCTTGGGTATACGACCGCGTTTTATCCATAATTGTAATAGCATTTATTCATCAACAAATATAATAATTGCTTTACTTGTTCCCCAAAAGTCATTGACTTTTATATTATCACATCCGACACTATATAGATACCACTCTTTAGTGTCTCCCTATTTTCAACACTTATTTACTGAACAAACCTGTAAAACCTCTTTATCTTCCCCAAAAGTCATTGACTGCCGAGTGCCACACATTTGCCTGTCACTAAAAATGTCCAAAATCTCCAAAAAATCCGGACATGGCTCAATACTATACCCCGTAAGGGATAAAAGGCATTTTGCAATTTTCAAATACGCATAAAAGCCGGACATTTCACTTGAAGGAATTTTGCTGGTTTTCCCGCTTATAACTCATATCTTATAGCTTATATCTGTACTCTTGTATCTTTGTACCTAAACAAGCAGGCAAATGTCTGACCACATAGAAGATACAAGCAAGGAAATAAACGGAATCCGCAGTTGGGCCGAAGAGGACCGTCCCCGGGAAAAGCTGATGCTGAAAGGATCCAGCGTACTATCCGATGCGGAGCTGCTGGCTATACTAATAGGTTCAGGCACTCCTGGTGAATCAGCAGTGGATTTGTGCAAGTCAATTTTGAAAGATGCCCACAATAATCTGAACGAACTGGGTAAGTTTTCCGTCTCTGATTTAAAGAAGTACAAAGGTATCGGCGAAGCGAAAGCCATCACCATAGTAGCCGCGCTAGAACTGGCGAAACGCAGGCGTACCGCCGAAGTGCGGGAGAAAGAAAAGATTGAAGGAAGCAAGGATGTGTTTGAATATTTTCATCATTTAGCCGATTTACGTAATGAAGAATTTTGGGTTATGTACCTGAACAGGGCAAATAAAATACTCTCGGCGCAAAAGGTAAGTATGGGCGGCATAACAGGCACTGTGGCTGATATACGCCTGATATTGAAAAATGCGCTCGATAACTTTGCAACAGGGATGGTGCTTTGCCACAATCATCCGTCGGGAAACCTGAAGCCCAGCCAGGAAGACAAGGACCTGACCCAAAAAGTAAAACAGACCGCCAAACTGCTCGACATAAATGTTTTGGACCATATAATTGTTTCTGACACGGGATACTTTAGCTTTGCAGACGAAGGGCTTTTATAAACTATGATAAAAATTTTAACTGTAATAGGCGCAAGGCCGCAAATTATTAAAGCTTCCGCTTTAAACAGGGCTATTACAAATAACTACAGTAAAGAGATTAAGGAAGTGCTGCTGCATACGGGGCAACACTATGATGAGACAATGTCGGATGTGTTTTTTCGTGAAATGGGTATACCTCAACCTACTTATAATTTGAATGTAGGCTCCGGCGCACATGGCAAACAAACCGCAGCCATGATTGAAGGCATTGAAAACATCGCATTGCTTGAAAAGCCTGCCGCTATTGTGGTTTATGGTGACACTAACTCGACTTTGGCGGCTGCTATAGCTGCATCTAAACTTAAAATTCCATTGGTGCATATTGAAGCCGGATTGCGGTCCTTCAATAAAACTATGCCCGAGGAAATCAACCGCATTGTATGCGACCATTGCTCTACTTTGCTCTTTACTCCCACCCAATCAGGATATGATAACTTACTGCGTGAAGGTTTCAATCAGGATAATGAATCGCCATTTTCAATTAACAAACCCGGCATTTTCCATTGCGGAGATGTGATGTACGACAACACACTTTATTTTTCAGAAGTAGCGGAAGCAAACTCCGGAATCCTTGATAATCTTGGGCTAAAAGACCAAGAATATTTATTGGTAACTATCCATCGTGATAGTAATACCGATGTTCCGGAAAGGTTGAACGCCATATTAGAAGCCATCAACGAAATTAGTGTTAAAGAAAAAATTGCGGTGGTATTTCCTATGCACCCGCGTACTTCCGCATCGCTGGATAAGCTGAACCTTTCGGCAATGAAAAGTATTAAAGGGAATGCTTTGTTCCATATAATTCAACCCGCTTCATTCCTCGAAATGCTTTTATTGGAGAAGCGGTGCAGTATGGTATTGACCGATTCCGGAGGTGTGCAGAAAGAGGCTTTTTTCCTGCATAAGCCATGTATCGTATTACGCCCCGAAACCGAATGGGTTGAATTGGTGGAATGCGGTAATTCCATGTTAGCGGATGCCAATGGAAAGAAAATAAAAGAGGCGTTCAACTATTTCAGGAATAAGAAAACAAATACATACCCTGCTTTGTATGGCGATGGAAAAGCCGCCAAATTTATATGTATGGAAATCGTCCGTAACTTCAGCTAACAATGTCGGGATTATTGATATATACGCCTAAAGTTACCCAACGGGTGCATTATATCTTTCAGCTTTTTTTTGATTCGCTTATTAAAACTCCGTTTACCATTACCTCTGATGAAGCGGCATTCAAGGCATATAGCGGAGCAAAACTGAATTATTCTTCTTCATTATTCCCAACTGATATATTGCAAATTGCACCTTGGGGTTTACTTGCAGAAACAGGCATAAAACCTCAAAATATTCATATATCGGAATGGAACAATATGAAAATATTTTTCCCGACTGATTCAAGGGATTTGCCTTTTGATATTTTTTCAGTTGCCTTTTACCTGGTTAGCCGCTATGAAGAATATTTCTCGCACAAGCCCGATGAGCATACCCGTTTCCATTTCTCAAACAGCCTTGCCTATAAAAATAATTTCCTCCATGAACCCCTAATTAATTTATGGGCGGAGGAATTGAAGAAAATAATCCTGAAAAAGTATCCTGCTATTTCATTTTCTGAAAATACTTTTTCATTTGTCCCAACTATTGATATTGATGTCGCTTATGCCCATTTAGGCAGGACAGCAGGGGTTACCATTGGTTCATATTTCAAGGCTTTGTCTAAATTTCAATTGAAAACAGCGATTGAAAAGAAATTGGTTTTCATGCATTTGAAAAAAGACCCTTACGATACATTCGATTACCAGGAAAGTATTTTCAGGAAATATAATTTACGCCCGATTTACTTTTTCCTTGCGGGGAAGCGCGGGCATAACGACAAAAATATTTCTCCCGATTCAACCCGCTTCAAAAAGCTTGTAAACAGAATAAATTCATTTGCAGAAATTGGAATACACCCTTCTTATAATTCAAACAGTGATGCGAAAATAGTATCACAAGAAATAGTGAATGTAGAACGGAATATCCCTGCAAAAATATGCTGTTCACGCCAGCATTTTTTACGGTTAAACCTGCCGGAAACCTACCGCTGCCTTACACAACTTGGCATTACAGATGACTATACTATGGCTTATGCCGGACAAGCCGGATTCAGGGCAAGTATTTGTACTCCATTTTTATTCTATGATTTGCAAGCTGAAAGTCTTTTACCTGTAAAGTTGCATTCCAGCATAGTAATGGATGGCACGCTGAATGAATATCTGCACCAAACTCCGAAGGAAGCTATATCAGTAACGCAAGGACTTTTGGCTAAAGTAAAAAAATACAAAGGCGAATTTATTTTCATCTGGCACAATCATAGCCTGAACGATATGGGGCATTGGAAAGGATGGAAAGCGGTTTTTGAAAGTATATTAGAAGCGGGAGCCAAATGATATATTATATAAAGCATAACGAAATTGATAAGGAAAAATGGGATGCTTGCATTTCCAATTCTCCGAATGGATTGATTTATGCTTATTCATGGTATCTGGAAATAGTATGTAAAGAATGGGATGCTTTGGTAGAAGATGATTATACAAGCATATTGCCCTTACCAAAAGGCGAAAAATATGGTTATACTTACACATATCCCCCACCCTATACACAACAATTGGGGCTATTTTCAACAAGACATATTACAGAAAAAGAAGTTGCGGGTTTTCTTTCAAAAATACCAGAGGAGTACAAGTATATAGAGATGAATCTGAATGAGCAAAACCCTGTAAGTTCCGGTTTATTTGAATTAAGCCAGGGCGTTACTCACTTGTTAAATTTAAATACAGATTACAAAAGCATTTTCGCCAATTATTCCACCCAGGCAAAAAGGAATTTAAAGAAAGCACAGGCAAATTCTCTAACTCTAAAAAAGGATGTTGCACCGAAAAAAATCATAGAATTATTCCGTAATAATAAGGGAAAGGAGTTTTCCCATACAAGCTCTCAATATACTCTTCTGGATAAACTTATGCAGGCTTGCATAAAAAAAGGTGCAGGGCAATTATGGGGCGCTTATTCCGGTGAAAATGAACTTTGCGCCGGAGCATTTTTCCTGCAAAGTAACGGGCGGGCTATTTTTCTTTTTTCAGGGGTGAATGAAAAAGGATATGATACACAGGCCATGACTTTCCTTATAAATTCATATATAGAAGAACACTCGGGAAGCAATCTAATGTTTGATTTTGACGGTTCTTCCGACACTAATATTGCACGGTTTTATAATGGTTTTGGTTCGGAAAAGGTGAACTTTAATAAAATCAGGAAGAACAATTTATCGGCACCATTAAAATGGATTAAGGAAATCCAATTCAAAAGAAAATTACAATAACATTAAACAAACAAACATATGGACTTTTTACCTGAAAACATAGAAAAATACGTCGACGCGCATACCCGTCAGGAGCCTGAAATCTTGAAAAAATTGGACAGGGAAACCTATGCCAAAGTAATGATGCCCCGCATGCTTTCGGGGCATTTACAGGGGCGTTTTTTGAAAATGATTTGCAGCATGGTAAACCCCACACAAGTGTTGGAGGTAGGCACTTTCACAGGCTATTCCGCATTATGTCTTGCCGAAGCGGTAAAAGAAGGAGGAATGGTTCACACCATTGATATAAACGAAGAATTGCATCCGATGGTGATGCGCTATATTAAAGAAGCGGGTATGGAAAATAAGATTAAAACATATGTCGGAAATGCATTGGATATTATACCTGCAATCAACCATACCTTCGATCTCGTTTTTCTGGATGCCGATAAAGAGAATTACAGCAAATACTATGAACTGGCCATTCACAAGGTGAGGCCGGGAGGATTCATTGTTGCCGACAATGTTTTATGGAGCGGTAAAGTAACCGAACCAAAAGTTAAAGCAGATGAAGAAACCCGCTCTTTAATGGAATACAACAAAATGGTGATGAAGGACCCGAGAGTAGAAAATGTGTTAGTACCCATCCGCGACGGATTAATGATTGCAAGGAAACTTACTCTGTAAATTTATATCCTACACCCCGTATAGAATGGAAATGCAATGGAGCCTTGGGGTCATTTTCAAAATATTTCCGGAAAGTTACAATGTGGTTGTCTATGGTGCGCGTTGATGGAATTCCATCATATCCCCAAACTTCTTTCAAAATTAACTCACGTGGGATAACCTCGTTTTTCTTTTCTATAAGAAGTCTTAACAAATCAATTTCGCGTTTGCTTAATTCCTTGCGTTCGCTATCTTTAGTAAATACCTCGAATGTTTTAAAATTTATTTTGCATTTACCAAATTGGTATTCTTCCAATCCATTGGTTTCACCCTCCGGTTGAGACCTTTTTAATAATGCTTTAACACGAAGCAACAGTTCTTCCAAATGGAAGGGTTTACTCAAATAATCATCGGCCCCCAATTTTAAACCGGATATTCTATCCTCCGGCGAACTACGTGAAGTTAAAAATAGTATGGGTGTTTTCTTATCCGTCCGGCGGATGTTCTCACACAACTCATAGCCATTCATCCCCGGCAGGGTCACATCCAGAATAATGAGGTTGAAGTGCATACCTTTAAACTTATGCCAAGCCTCTTCGGCAGTCATAAAAGCAATAACTTCATAACCCTCTAACTCAAGGTTAAGCTTAATAGCGGACAACAAATTCTTTTCGTCCTCAACAAGTAAAATGGTATGCATCTTCAATGGTAAATTGTAAATGCTTAATGGTAAATGAAATTCATTAACAATTTACAATTCACAATTTAGCATTTAGAAAGGAAGGTCATCTTGTTCTTCAGTAGCCGGTAAAGCAGCTTCCGTAGCGTATGATGTTTCCTGACTGCCTGATGATGATGAACTGCCTTTATCAACGGCATCTACCCTCCATGCATCCAGTGATGTGAAATATTTTACAACTCCATCTTTTTGCCATTCGCGGCCGCTGATGAAAAAGCTAACCTTTACTTCATCGCCCGGATTGAAATTATCGAGTATCCGGCATTTGTCCTGCTTTAACTGGAACAATATATGTTGAGGATAATTAGAATTACCTGAATTATCAGTAACGACGAACTCTCTCTTTTTAAATGTATCAGATACTTTTTGTTCGTCCTTTTTCAGTTTTAGGGTTCCTGTCAATTCAAATTGCATGGCTGGTGGTATTAAAGTTTTTATATAAAATTAGTGAGTTCAAATATAGGATAATTTTTCTGACCGTTCCAGAAATTTACTGTGCGATTCCTCACTCCGTTCGGAATGACAGAGTTGCAGGGGTTTTATGGAGTTGCGGCGTGGGCAAAGCCCAC
>CAIWVW010000035.1 GCA_903916255.1 uncultured Bacteroidota bacterium | reverse complement strand
GCGAATACCCATTAGGCCGAAACAAAAAACCCTGACGTTTACCGTCAGGGTTTTCCATTATTAAATCCAATATCCTATTTCACAATGTCAACCTTCTGAACTAGGGTGCTGCCATCTTGCAACACAACTTTCAGGAAGTAAACTCCGTTGGAGAACTCTTGTGTATTGATGGTTGTCAGTTGAGAGTTATCGGCAGAAGTATATTTGTGTTCATACACCTGTTGTCCGGTCACGTTATACATGGTTATTATTTGGGCTGCATCGCCGCTTTGCAATTCTACGGTAAATTGGTTGCTGGCAGGGTTCGGATAAACCGCAATCCTTGAATCGCCTTTCAGGGCCTCTATGCCTGTGCATGTACTTACAATAATGCTCTGCACGCCTGTCGCGGAGCAACCTGTATTAGGGTCGGTATAGGAATAGGTAAAATTCCATGTACCTGCTCCGGCTGCACTTGGGTTGAAAATATTGCCTGTTAAGTCGGGCCCGGAATATGTTCCGCCTGCGGGGGAACCTGCAAGGGTATCGCTGGTATCTGTTGTGCATACCCTGTAGGTTTGCGCATTCAATATTACCAATGGCAGCGGATTTACATCTACATAGGCTGTAGCCGAATCATAACAACCGTTTCCATCGTTTACATATATAGTGTAGGTAGTGGAATCTACTGCAAGTACGGTTGTAGTATCGGTAGGCGCGCCTGTAATCCAGGTGTAGGTATAAGCCCCTACTCCACCCGAAGCACTCGATGACATGGTTACCTGGCTACCCGCACAAGTGGTGTAAGTTCCGGTGGTAACCACAACCTGTGTAGGCTGTGTAATAGCAGTAGAAGTAGTTGCTGAACATCCTAATGCATCGGTAACAGTAAGCGTATAGGTGCCGGCAACAACGCCTGAATCTTTCATAGTGGTTTTTCCGCCTGGCGACCATAGATATTGATATGGCTCAAAATTCGAATTGGTGAAGCCTTCCATAATTCCATCGGTTCCGCCATAGCATTCCGGATAGTTATACACGCCAATGGTGGCTGTATTTCCGGCGCATCCGGCAGTAATTTTACGAATACGGTTATTGCCTAAATCGGCGATATATACATTGCTGTTATTATCGGGCATCACATCGAACGGATAGTTCACCTCTGCCAGATAAGCAGGGCCGCCATCTCCGCTAAAAGCATCGTCCACAATACCTGCAATAACATACATTTGGTTGGTTGATACTATTACTTCGCGCACTACGCCGTTTCCTGCATCAGCTATATATACATTGCCTGTAACATTCGATACTGCAACCCCGGTAGGATTAAATAATTCTGTGGTATCGGCTGTTCCGCCAAAACCATTAAAATTTCCAACCGTAGTTCCTGCAAACTGATTTATTATTCCCGTTGACGATACTTTTCGTACCTCGTTATTCATATAATCGGCAATATACATGTTGCCTGCACGGTCAACTGCAACGCCTGTGGGCTGGTCAAGTTTTGCATTTGTTGCCTGAGCTCCGTTTCCGCTGAACCCGGCAGCGCCGGTTCCCGCAACTGCGGTAATAATTCCTGAAGTGGATATTTTACGGATTTGGTTGTTCACCTGGTCGGCAACATACACATTCAGGTTTTTATCTATAGCTATACCAACCGGATTGTTCAATTCGGCTGCGGTGGCTTGTCCGCCATTTCCGCTGAATCCGCCAATACCGGGAATACCTGCAATAGTGCTTATTCGGCCGGCAGCATTCACCTTACGGATAATGGCATTGCCTGCTTCCGAAAAATAAATATTGCCCAGCGTATCCACGCGAACACATTCGGGGAAACTGATTTCAGCCGCAGTGGCTTGGCCTCCGTTACCGGAGAAGCCGTTAAACCCGTTCCCGGCAACGGTGGTTATAATGCCTGTGGTGGCTACTTTACGGATACGGTTGTTGTTATAATCGGCAATATAAACATTGCCAGCAGCATCAACTGCAACACCCCCATCCTGGTCCAGTTCGGCAGTGGTGGCCTGACGGTTGTCGCCATTATACCCCACACCGGCATCTCCGGCAATAGTGTTAATTATGCCCGACTGTGCTTTTACGAGTGTAAAGCTAAAAGGTAAAAGTAAAAAGAACAATGTAATTTTTTTCATATCGATAGAAATAAAAATTTAGCAGTTTTAATAGGCTGGCAGGTCCGCATTAATTATGAAACCACATTATCGTTCCATAAAATGCTATGCAATATTACAAAAAAATATAATAGCTGACAATTCCGGATGTTAAAGGCAACGATATATTAATGAGCAGTAAACAGAATCAAGCACTTACGCCAAAAGATAAACAAATTAGTTCATTATTACTTCTTTCCCTTTATTTTCGGGGCTTTTACCATTAGTTTGAGTAAATCGTCCATTTTACCCGTCAGTTTTAATGGTTTTTCCTTTTTGGCTTTCTTTTTCTTGGATTTCATCCCACAAATATACAAAAACTGTTATGTTTGTAGTATGGGAAAGAGCCAAAAGAAAATTAAGCCACCTAAAGCAGAAATGCCTTTAGATGAAAACGCAATCGGAAATGATTTAGACAAAGAAATATCGGTTTATAGAGGCAAGGTAATACACTATGTTACGGAGTTAGAATATCTGACTGAATTAGCTATTCTTAATTACTTCAAACTTACCGAATCAGATGAACTATTGAAAACATTTGTTTATAGTTTTTTTACTTCAGAAAGTTTTGGATTACATACTAAACATTCTATTCTGTCTTACATTATAACAAATATTTTTCCAGACTTTAGGGAACAACATCCTCACCTATTAGATACATTTGGAGAATTAATTACTTTAAGGAATAGATACGCACATTCTAAGGTAATAAGACCGTATAGTAATGACTATAAAATTTATATGCTTGCTCAGGTAAAAACAAAAAGAAGTAAACCTGACATTCATACCAGTTTACTCAATGAAAAAACATTGCAAATATTTTACGGAAAATATTGGAGCGTAAAAACAGAGCTTGATTTACTTATTAAAATAATAAGGGATAGGAATGGAAGTAAATGGAAAAAGGCATTAGTCTAAGCCTTCGGAACCCTACTCTGTACTAATGCCTTTGATAATATTATCACTATAGTTTTGCAAAGATATATCATTTTTTAATATCTTGTATTAATTGTGGATATTTAAGCCTTCCTGAACACAAACTAAGAGCCTTATCAAATCTTTCCTGTTCCGTGTTTTTACGAGTTGAATACTTAAAAGAAACTTCATCCAAATATTTTTGGATATGCTTTCGGCTAACTTGGTGGTGTGTTCCGTATATCTGACGCTTTAGAACGCTCCAAAAGTTTTCAATGGTATTAGTATGCACGTCACCCCTTACATACTCTTTAATCATGTGTTTAACGGTATCGTGGTTAATTTGAAAGCCACTATGCAAGATGGAACTACCGTGGAACAAAACGGGAATGTTACATTAGTACGGTAGGGAGAAGGAATTACAAATAGGATTGTGGTGCAATAAAAACGTGGAAAAACGCGGGATATTTATTATTTAGAAGTGATATTTTCCCAAACAGTGCCGACTTGCCTTTCCACGTGAGGGATAGAAGCGGAAAGCCCGAAGCATCAGCGAGGACTTGCAGCGGAAAGCCCCCCCCTTGCGAGGCTTGGTGTACGTCCTACCATTTATTTATCCGCCGCACAAACCACCACACCATTTCAGCAGTAATCAGGGCGCACACAGCAAACACAGCGGGTACAAACATTTTGCTGGTCTGGCTGAACACCGCAACCAACGCCATAGTATAAACACCAACAGGCAGCAACATCATTAAGGAAAGCCCAAAAACATTCAAGGGAATTTTGAATGGACGAGGTGCTTCGGGTTCTTTTACGCGCAATACAATAAGTGAAATAAATTCGAGGAATAAACCGGCTCCGTATAGTATCACATCAATCACCAGCAGGTCGGTGAAGGTCCATAATACCATAAAACTAACAATTACCGAACAAGCAATAATTGCAACATAAGGCGTATTGTATTGTTTATGTGTAGTACTAAATACCATGGGGAGAAGTTTGTCTTCGGCCAATACCACAGGTACGCGCGATATGGACAACATAACTGCGGAAAATATACCCACAGAGCTCGCCAGTCCGCCAATAGAGAGCAATACGCCCAGCCAGCGCCCGGCAACTTTTACACCTAACAACGGGTATCCTTTATCCGTTAATTCCTTCAAATCGACTCCTGAGTTTTGCGCTATGAAAGTGGCAAGCACATAAACTACTATAACCAATATAAATGCAATTCCCATAGAAATTAAATAAGAACGGACGGGCTTATCAACCTCTCCGGCGTAAGTGGTGGTATTATCCCAACCTAAAAAATTCCACATAACGGTGTACAAACCCATACCAATTCCGGTGAAACCAATTCCATTGAGTGAAAAGTGAAGTGCAGAAAGCGGAAAATGAAAGGCAGGACTTAAAAAACTTACACCGAATAAAATAAAAAATGGTATTAAAACAATAGTTCCAAGTATTACCGAAACTTTGCCCACAGGCACAATACCCAATATGTTCAACCCTGCGCTTCCCCAAATTATAATCAGGCAGATGTATATTTTATAATGTACAATTTCGGGAAAGAAAAACGAAAGGTATGTTACAAACAGTACGGGGTAAATTGCCAAATCGGTAAATGAATAGAGCCAGCTCCACCAGCCTTCGTAAAAGGCCCAGCGCATACCCAAAGCGCGCTTAACCCATTTATAATAGCCGCCGTTTACGGGCATCATACTGTTAAGTTCGAGCACGGTGAGTATGGCAGGCAGGTCCCATAAAAAGGGTACTGTTAATAGCAAAAATACTGCTCCGTTTTTACCAACAAACTGCAATAGCGGCTCTAACCCATATGGTCCGCCGGAAACGGTTAGAAAAATTACCGCTACCAGCGATAACGGTTTTAACAATCTTTTATTTGCGTTTACTGTTCTCAATTTGGAAATCGAATTTTCAACTCCAAATGTAACAGTCGGGCGCCTACTGGCAATGAAAATTAGATTAAACCACTTTTCCGCCCGGTTATGGCAGTGGAAACTTGAATGAATGAAGCAAAACCCAAATTAATAGAAACAAGAGTGATATCGCAACTATTGTGCGGCAGAAATAATCGTACCAGTGGGTTAAGTACACATCGTGTTCGGCAACGCCAACCTGAATATGCTCTTTAAAAGAACTGATTATTTTATCGCGAACTGCAATTTCTTTTTTCAGGCTGTCGTCATGGCAAGTAACCGTTATCCGGCCGGAATCGATATTCAACGTAGCGGTTTCATTACCCGTTTTCAGTACTTTATGAAAATGCGTTGGGCAAGGTTTATTAACCAGGAAAGTATCATACAACACAACCGATTGCCCTGGAATATCTATAATACTGTCGTGCGTTACATATTGCACCATATTCGAAATACTATCCTTTACTGTTGGTTTAAATAATTCCGGATGGTTGTTTTCCAAATGCTGAAGTTTTTGCTGGGGGGTGCAACCAATAAAGAGTGAAAAGGTAAAACTGAAAAGTGAAAACGTGAATAATAGTTTTTTCATTTGTCATCCGGATTTGAGCTGACGCTGCTGCTGCCATTCTTGCTTAGCTTTACAGCCGTCCATCCTTTTATACCGTAAAGGGTAAGAATAAAGCCTATCAGCTCCAGAATAACAGCCAGGTCGATTGGCGTATTTTTAATGGTGGAATAAATGCACATAAAAAGAATTATCAGCATTGATGCAAATGCACACATGGCTTTGCCCGAGCCCTTCTCACCTTCGAGCAGGCTGCCTTTTAAAATAGTCCAGATTGTTTGGTTCATGTTTCTTATTTTTGGTATTGAATGTTGGATATTGATTGCTGTGCTTTTATTTACAGCATACTACTTATTACCCACTACCCTATACTTTATTAAATTGCTCATTATATTTCACCAGATTATTAATGCGGTTCAACCAACCTGTAAGGAAGCCATCCTGGCTATGGTCGCCATTTGCCTGTGCCAATGCTACTATATCTTTATAGTATTGTTGGCGGCGCTCGATAAGGGAATTGTAAAGCTCGGCCTGGTCAGCAGCATTAATCTCCTCGATAGTTGCGGGGCCAAATACGCCGTCTTCCGTCAGGTGCTTATTAAAAATAGTATTGATTAATTTTTGCACATCCAATTCAGGATAATGCTGTCCGCTGCTCCATACCCAATCGGCTATGGTATTGGCTATGCGCTGGTCGGTAATTTGGTCGGCGAGGCATTTGTCCCAATAACCGGTTTTAAATATTTTTGCCCAGTCGTCTGTCATCATTATGATAAACCGGTTGTGGCTTCCGCTTGAATCGCCATTGTAGGAGACCCATACCGGCCATGTGATACCTTTGTTTGTTTCTCCGCCTTTATCGGAAGGATTATTTACATAACCGCCTTCGGCGGCAAGTATAAACGGGGCTAAAAGTTTACAATCTGACATATTTTTTTGTTTTTAGCTATTAGCTTTAATGGTTAATGACTATGTTGACTGAAAATAAAAACAAGATGCTCTATGTGCAAAACAAGGTGCTCAAGGCCTTTACCAAAGGCATAACCAAATATGGTAAGACCTGCAATGGTGAATTTCCAGAGCAATTTCCCTTTGCTTTTAAAATCTTTGAATGATTGTATTTCGGCTTCATGTTCTGTAACTACTTCTATAAGGCCTTTTCCAATAATTTTATTTGGAGTGGATGAATCGGCCTCGGACCCATAGAGAGCTTGGCTTATTCTGTCGAGCTTTGCATTTTGCGTGTTTAGTGCGTTGCGGAGTTCTTCGTCCATTTTAATTAAAACTTTTATTCTCTATACTAATTTGACGCGTGGCTTATGGAATTGTTATCCAGTTAATGTTATCGGGAGTTAATATTTTTATGCATGGTTGCGGAGATTGTGCGGTAGACATTGTAATAAGTAATCCTGCAGGGTTGTTATCAATCATTTCTGTACCAAATGGCAATACGTTTAATGTGGTGGTTGCAGGGGTTCCTGTAGCTTTAATAATTACAGGAATACCTCTGACAACGCTTGCAGGGCTGGGCATAAGAGCATATGCAGTAGGGCCGCCAATAACTTCTACTACAGTTTGTCCGTCAAAATCGCTGACAGGAATCCTGTAATTTGTTACCATAGGAATATCAAAATGGTAATTAGCTAATGCCAGCGTACCACCTATTTGAGGGACCTTATATGTATTTCCCGCCAGGTGGAAGTTGTTAATATTATCGGCAATGTATAGTTGATTAGGGGCTGTGTTGGCAGTATTTCCTCCCAGCACAATACTATTATCAAATCCGCCGGTGCTAGTTTTTGGGCCAATTAATATTGACCATCCGCTGGTTGCAGCTAACCTATCCTGGCATCCGGCACTATCACCTATAAAAACCGCATTCCAGGCGCCCGGAGCCTGATATCCTGCATAAGCACCTAAAAATGTACTGCGGTGTGCTGCTATAGCGCCATCACCAGTATGTATTCCAATGAACGTAGTATTGTCAGTGGACACACCTGTGCCACCTGCATACCCACCTAACCAGGTTTCCGCTGAGCTTACAGGCCTTAAAGGCCCATGATAACCACCGGTGCTGCCTAAAAGGGTTATATAGGTTGCATCTGCATATCCTTTGGTAATAATATCCGAAACTGCAGCCGGATTGAGCCCATTACCCCAAGTTAACCTGGCAACTGCGCCCGTGCTGAACAAACTTCTGTTTAACCAATCTACAGATATACTCGAAGAATTATCAAGCATTTGCTGGGCTCCTCCCCCATCAATTATATGACTGTTACCAACAGCATTGCTGGCGGTAAAAACAGGCACATACGTTGCACTGCCTGTGCTGGAGATTCTTCCTCCACCTGTGTATGTAGCATCGGCATAACCTTTGCTTATTATATCTGTTGGGGCCGAGGGTGCTGTACCGTTTCCCCATGTTAGATAGGTAGTTGCTCCGTTTGAATATAAATTCCGGTTTAACCAATCAAGAGAAAGAGTGGATGAATTATCAAACATTTGCTGACTCCCGCCTCCATCAATTATATGGCTGTTGCCTACAGTATTGGCTCCCGTAAAAACAGTAACGTAGGGCGAACCACCGGTGCTGGTAACACCTGCTGTGTATGTTGCATCAGCATAGCCTTTGCTTATTATATCGGTTGGCGCTGAAGGTGTGGTGCCATTTCCCCAGGTTAAATAAGAAGTGGCTCCGTTGGAATATAAGTTCCGGTTTAGCCAATCAAGAGAAATAGCAGATGAATTATCAAGCATTTGCTGACTCCCGCCTCCATCAATTATATGGCTGTTACCTAATGCACTGGTAGCAGTGAATACTGCAAGATGCGGTGCGCTTCCCGCACTTGAAGTTCCTCCTGTGTAAGTAATATCCGCATATCCTTTGCTAATAATATCCGTTGGCGAGGAAGGGGCAGTACCATTACCCCAAGTTAAATAACCCGAACCACCATTATTATACAATTGTCTGTTATTCCAATCAACTGCAACATTCGAAGAACTGTCCATCATCCGTTGTATTCCTCCACCATCAATTATATGACTGTTTCCGAGCACATTACCAGAAGAAAAAACCGGAATGTATGGGTTAGAGCCATTACCCGTTATCCTTGGGGTGTATACGGAATCTGCATATCCTTTGCTTATAATATCATTAGTAACGGAAGGGTGGGTACCGTTTCCCCATGCTAAAAAATCTACAGAACCGTGATTATATAAAAGCCTTTTTTGCCAGTTTACTGAAATATTTGAGGCCCAGTCATACAACAATTGCTGCCCATTTCCATCTGAAATATGACTGACTCCTAATGAATGCGGCCCATTAAAAACTGGAATAAAAGGAGGATTACCTCCTCCTGAAATCCCCCCACCTCCAATACCTAAAGGCAAAACAAAGCGGAAATCATTACTATTCCATGGTCCATGATGAGTTGTAACATCGCATCTATATAGGGAATCACCAATTGTCAATACCGGCATACCTTTCAAATAAGTAAAGCCTGTATCAAAAACAGAAACAAAATCGGTATCTGATTTCAGGTTATAATACGAGTAATTTTGATTTAAAAGTACATTTTGAAGTGTTTGGCCGGTAATTGCATGGTTGGGGTTGGTGTATACATTGGTAATAATGTTATTGAACATTTGCGCACGGCTCAAACTCTGTGCAAAAACAGAACAAGGTGCGAGACAAAAAAAACAAAATAAAGATACCCTGGTGAATATTTTTTGCTGTTTCATTAATTTTATGGATTAGCCAAATAATTTTATTTTCTACTGAAGTATATTTAGACAAGGCAAAATTAGAGCGCGGGAAAGTGCTTTAAATAAAAGTCAATGACTTAACACACATAATCCCTGGTTTATGTAAAATAATAGTGCTTTATCTTGTATTATACATATTTATGGCTATTTTTGTGAAAGTACTCTACCTGCGTGGAGTAAAAAAATTAATCGATGTTAAAAGGAAGCATTATGACTAATTTAAGTATAGAGGCATTGGCCCGAAGGCTGGGAACTGGAATATGGGAAGATACGTCCTACTTTAAAACGATCCCTCATTTTGCGGATTGCGAAGTAGCCATAAGGGTGAGCGGACACAGCATGTATCCGCGATATTGCAATGGGGATATAGTGGTTTGCAAGCGAATTCATAACCACAATTATGTGCCTTTTGGTGAACCTCATTTGGTGGTGATGGAGGATTGCTACTTATTAAAGTTTATACATCCGCACCCGACAGATAAAGCAATGTATTTGTTGCGAAGCGCAAATGAGAAATTTGAACCAATGGAGGTTAAACGCGCGGATTTACTGGAAGTTTATCTGGTAAGAGGAAAATTCGAACTGACATAGAACAGTTATAAGTTATAATTTATAAATTATGACCTAATTTGTTATTAATTATTAATTTAATATAACTTATAGTGTACAATCGATAAGAGTTTTAATTAATTTCCAGAACTGAGTACCACGCCCATACCGGTGGTACGGTTCCAGGTGGTGCTGCTGGCTATCAAGGAGCTTTGGTAGATGAAGGGTTGTGAATAAACGGTAGTTGTAAAATCCGCATTATTATTTATCATCAGTTTAACCTGATTTTCGAGTATTCCGTAGGTCTGTAGGCAGACATCAAATATATTCTGCCCTTCCCTGCCTGTCCAGGTATATTGGGTAACGGGAGTTTTGGGTGTTGGCAATACGGAAACAGGTGGCAAGGATGTTTGAACCAATGTGGTATCATAACTAACAACTGTTCCGGCCAATGTGCTGATATCGGAATTGAAAGAAGGTATCAGGCTGTTGTTATCAGAGACTAGCTTAACGCTTTGCTCCAGTGTTCCATATACGGACATTATAAGGCTAAAAATATCGGACGGTACTTTAATTGTATAGGAATTCATGATAAATAATTATATTAAAATTAACTAACTGCAGCCCCGTGCTTTATGTCAGTATTTTCTATATCGCTCTGTTGAGTCAATGTTAAACTATTATCTGTTAATTCGGTTAAAACAGCCGGTAAGCCTGTTGTTGAAGGGCTCCCTGGCTTATATACGTTGGCAAAATTATTCCATGCTGACAAAAGGTCATTTACTAACTTTTCAAGGTTATTCAACTTGGTAGTTAAGTTGATTACTTTTACCAACCCGCCATAGCTGCCGTCATTCAACTGCATGGTACCGCTACAGGTTATTAATAAACCACTGCTGCTGTTGGATGGAGGACTGCTACTATTGGTTATCACTATACCGTCTTTTGCACTTACCAAAATCGAATCGGAACTGTTGGATGGCGGACTGTCACTGTTCGTTATTACAATACCATTGCTGTCATTAGAAATATCGGCGGTTCCATTACTAACAACTATTCCGTTATTGCCCTGGCTATTGGAAATATTCTGGGCGCCTCCACTATTAATTACAATGCCATTGCCCCCGCCATCTATAAGCTGGATACCCAATGGCAAACTTAAATTGGAATTGCAGCAAATTACAAACTCTTCGAATGAACTTCCGTCATCATCATTGGCCTGATGAAATACTAGCGCATCAATTTCCGAACACATAAACACATATACTTCATTGCGCCATGTTATAGCAAGAATAACATTTGAACCCACCTTCGGAACCTGCACAAAACCATTGCTTGCCACTTCCGCTGTAAGTTGCACATTCGAATAAACGGTTTGTTTGGTGCCGCTTATCAATTGCGCGGTACATTGCCATTTTTGTGTATCGACCTCTGTAACGGTAGCCAATTCAAAGTCTAGCTTATCTTTATCGTATGTGCCAGCCAGCATTTGAATGGCCCGCTGAATGGTACCCATGTCTTTTTTAAGACCGCTCATATATTTTATTTTTTAATTGGCTACCGGAATGCGGCTTACCTCCGCACAAAAATATAGCATCAGAATTCTGTTCCTGAAAAAGTCAATGACTATTTAAGCGAGCATAGGCGTGTTTATTCGGGCATTCGAACATCTGTTCTCCATTTTAAATAATAATTCGATTAGTTATAATGGCCGCGTACAATAAATTTACCCTCATTGTTTATATGAAAAACATATTTCTTCCGTTCGTTTCTCACTTCTGCGGGATTATCATTTTAACATAGTGCATCACAGAATTTGTAATAACCAGCAGAGTATCATTTTAATCTCACAAATTCCATATTCCTGCCACTGGACATGAATATCAGGGTGAGGTAGTTATCGCTAATATCATCTATTTCATAATACAGCATTTTATATTTTTCCTTGCGAACTATACAATAGCTTTTTACAAAAGAAGGCGGGTTAATACTTATTATACTGTCCACTATTTTATATTTATCAGTATCCGCATAATGCTCCTCTTTGGAATTGTAATACTCGCTCATAGTGTTTTTATTAAAAACCCATACATCATTTTTATCTAATGCCGATTGCCAGGTGCCTATTAATAAAGAACGAACAGAGTCGACAGGTATATTTTTCTGGGCACTTACCCGGAAAGAAAATACAGATGCAATACTAATCAGCAGGATTATCCTGCAATAGTATTTAATGCTTATTTCATAAACTGTTTGCTTCACCATTATTTGTCAAAGTTCTACTTATTTTAAATATGCCAAAACATTATGGGCTTGGGTAGGTTAACCCATCCACCGCTTTTTTATAATATTGCCTTCTCTCTTTAATTCCGTTTTGTCCCCCATTTACTATTTGTGTAACGTCTTCAACACTTGCGTTCTTTATATCAATATCACTATCCAATACATTATTCTGATAAAACCAAAGGCCGCTGATTACAGCAATATTCATATCATTCCCTACTTTATCCAAATCAGTTTCGGATGTATAATCCAAATGTGCATTGTAGGTTTTATTGTAATAATCGAAAAAATCTTTATACTGCTTTTCCCCTGTTAATTGAATAATGCCCCTACCCCTGTATTTATAGCCACCATGTTTTGCATAAACCAAATTGCCCAATTTTTCTGCATTATGAGCATACTCTTTGGGGTCATATAATGGTGGTTTTATGGTTTTAGTCTTTTTATCTTTGCGGCTCGCAAAATATTTAGGAAATACCACCTTTAAGCGGTCTTCTTTGTAATCCATGTCCTCAATAAGGGAACCGCCAAGGCCACTCGTTTCTCCACCAACTTGTCCAAGAAAATGTTCTAACGCCTCCTTATTTTCAATGCCATACTTTGCGCTATATTTATTTAAATCTGATGTAAAATCCTTAATTGTAGCTTTTTTACCATTCGGAAAAATGTCCTTAACTTGTTGATTTGATAAAATATAACACCCATCACTGTTTATTTGGATTTCTGAGGCCTTTGCAGTATTCATTTCCGGATTTCCCGGTGGTTTACTACTTCCCGAAAATTCCCATATTTTATCATTTGACTGACCCAAATTTACAGGAGTTCCTAAACCTGGTGGTTTTTTTTGGGAAGAAGCAGGTTTCTTTATGGGCTTAGCTGCTTTAGCTTTATTGGTTGCATTTGCCTTTTTCACAGGTACCTTTCCTTTATCATTAGCGCTATCCGTCTTCCCATTATCTTTTTTTGCCACCAGGGTTGCCTGCTTAGGTCTTGCCTGTTGTTGCAGTTGGCTACCCAATGGAATTCCATAATTGGCAACGGGGTAATTCCCTACTCCAAATGTACTATCTGTAAACACAAAAGGGTTTGTGAATTTATCCGTTCCTATGGAGGACGATGAAATAGACGGCACCTTGGGATTAAACCCACCCTGATTCATAAACTCATAAAGTTTTTTCTTTGATTCTAATCGCAGGTTATCTAACGACGAACGTATAACGTACTTAACATTATCAATATCATTAGGGCCATTTAAAGTTATAATACCGGGAACTAAGGTATCCTGCTTAGGTAAGTGAACCTTCGTTTCTTTGCTCTTTGTGCTGTCTTTTGCTCCCATACCGAAAACAAATTTAATTAGTAATTAGCAATTAGTAATTAATAATTTTGTTAAAAATGGTAATCAGGTTTCAGGCTTTTGCTATTCATTCCTGATTATTCCTTACTAAATGATTTTTCAATTCGCGGCAGGCGCCCGGTTCGGTCACATGCCGCCACTCAGCGTGTCGCTGTCAATATCATCGGTGCGGAAATGCAATTCTATTTCCTGCCGCATCCCGCTGTCGAGCGAATAGGTATAATGAACTCCTTTCACCATGTAGTGTCCATTACGTTCCGGAAGTATGTCGTCGGTAATGTTTATAATATTGCCATGTTGCACAAATGGCAGCCCGAAGGTTTTAAACTTACCGCGGAAACCATTATAGTGATATCGGTTAAGATATGTCTGCCCTTTAGCTTTCAGCTCGTCTTCACTGGTTATATCCCTGAAATAAAAAGTATAGTATTCAAAAGAATCAGCATCGCCCTGGCTCTGGTCGCCCACTTCCGTTTCAAGCCTGATAGTTTTGCATTGCGGGGCACCCATTTTGTTTTTCGGAGAGCTATCGGGGTCGGAAGTGCTGTTTACAGAATAACATTTGGCGCCCATATTTATATCCGACATTTGGTTGTAAGTAAGTTCCTCGGAAATAATATTGCGCTGAAAATTAAAATTCGGATATAAGGGGTTTCCATTATTGTCGTACCCTTTACTCCGGTCGGATGGAAAATAAACGATGCCGCCGCCCCGCAATACATTTCCGCGAAAATAAAATGCTATGGAAGGCATTATTTTTTTCAGCTTATCCAGCACTTCCGCCGCTGTTTCATTCTCGCCTGTGGCGAAATTACCCACGCTCAGCGAAAACTGGCAGGCGTCATCATCAATCTGGTTATCGGTATAGATGGCATTTACCTGCGTTTTTATATCGTCCATTACATCACTTATGTCGTTGCTTACGTCACCGCCATAGGTTTTTTCGGTCATGCCGGTTTGTTTCAGCATCCACATATTGTCTTCGCAATGTATACGCATGGAGCTTTTCATTTCAAGTGCGGAAACAAAACCTTCAAAAAGTGTATTTGTTTCGGTATGGTAATTAAGGCTGCCATCCGGGTTTACCTGTGAAATATAAGAATATCCTGCTTCAATGGTAACCATATCTCCGCGCATAATAAGCGGAGGGTTTGATACTTCATCGTTATCAAAGCCGCCGGCGTTTACATACCCATTCTGTTTATCGGCCGTAGTCGAATCGCCCCATACCACCTGGTCGCCATTTTCATCGGTAACATATACGTTCTTCGGAATCTCAACAACAGCGGTATCAGAAAGGTTTTTCCAACTGCTGTATATTTCATAGGAATTACAAAACGGGATGTAGAAAGTTTTGTTACGTCCGTTATCCTCGCCTGTGTTGTCGGTATCGGAAACCTGCTGAACGGTTATATTTATTATGCACTGTAACATGAAAATAGAGATAAGAGATGAGTGATAAGAGATAAGTTATAAGCGGGTGACGGGATTGCAGAATATGAATTGGTTTTGTGATTTCGCTTATCTCTCATCTCTTATAACTTATCTCTGTTAGTTCATCCATTAAGCAACGTTGGGTATTGGTTCGGGTCGATATGGCGCATGTTGAATTTTATCTGCTGGTCGCTTATGTTGCCCGTTTGCTGAGGTATTTCATAGTCGGTAATTACCGCATAATAAATATCGAACTGGTTCAGGTACCAGCTCAGTATTTGTATGGGTTGGTTGCTTTCCAGCATCAGGTATATATTGCTTACGTCGTATACCGGGTAAATCAAATTCATGCCATATACGCGAATGGTGCATTCGATTTCTGCGCTCGAAGAACCGGTGTATTCAAGCACATCGCTGGTGGCCCCGTTAATACTGGTAGTAATTACGCGTTTGCGCTTTTTCACTACAAACATAGTATTGGGCACGTTAATTGGGTTGTAGCTTACAGTATTGCCGTTAACACTGTAGGAACCGCCAGCAACACTTAAATCGGAAAACACAGGGGTGCCCAGCGGGCTTATGGAAACGCCCGGAAGTCCGGCGGCTGCCAGAGACTGCGATAATGCGTCGGTAAAGATTGACATGGTAGTTTAGTTATCAGTGGTCAGTAATCAGTGGTCAGCATAAGTTACGACTGACGACTGACAACTTCCTTGCAAAAATAAGGTTCGGATATATGGTTTCTAAAAAAGTCAATGACTGACAGCGCGAGCCCCTGAAACATTTGCTCCTGGCTTAGTGTACATCAGCCCCCACCTTGGCCTCCTGAACAGCTTGGGTAAGCATTTCGATAAATTGCGCCTGAAAATTTCCGCCTGTAGTTCCGGCAGCATTGCCATGTGTGCCATGAAAAGTAGCCACAGAACCAAAATTGTAATTATAAGTTACCTGCATGGTATTAGAATTTCCTTGTTGTGCTGATGGTATTCCCAGCCCTTGCGTTAAATTATTCCCGTTACCTGAAGTATCAGGCAGGCTTTGAAAGTCCGTAGTTTGTATGGTCATCAATGGTTCACTATTTCCGCTGCCGTTATCCAGCAAAGGTTGAGATATAAAACCGGTAGGCTCATCATAGCCGTCAGGGTCAGGTCCATGACCTTTGGTTCCTCCACCACTGCCATTTGAGGGGCTTATCTGCTGCGGCAGAGTAAACAAGCCGGGAAACATCTCTTGATATGGGTCTTGTAATTGATTATTGTCTGGTGCTGCGTTATTGTCGTACCATTTTTTATCCGATTCTTTGCCCGTTTGCAGTTCCTTTTGAATTTCCTTGAATTTATTCTCCTCCGTAGCCAGTTGATTTATGTTGTTCAGGTCAACCTGTTGCTGTAAATTTAAAGAGCCGGGATATGCATTTTTAAGGGTTTTCACATATTCCGGATTATACGCATCTATCTCTCCTTGTATTTCCTTTATTTTTTCACCAAGAGCGGCAAGTGTCCGCACCAATACCCCTTCCATTTTCCCGTCATGTAAGTCAGTTGCATAAGTCGGCTGCTCCTTCGGGTCATAATTCTTCATTGCAGGGTCTAATTTTGATAGTGGTACGTTATCCTTTCTTACCAACTCTTTCAAGTCCGCATACCTTGAATCTGTTTCTACCAGATTAATTCCTGCACGTTCACCTGTCTCTTCGTCATGAAATGTTTTATTCGTTTGAGTTCCCGGAATTTTATACCCCCAGTAATTATGTTGTTTTTCTGATTTTTCATATTGATTTTCTTGTCCGTACCCGGCTTCCGTGGCTGATAATGCCAGCATAAGAGATGCGCCCTGAACACTGTAACCCAACTTGCGGGCATAATTGTAGATGTCAAAACCCTGGTTATTTATAAAATTCCAGTTGGTGTTGCTTATGCCATAATTCTGGTCCGAATTAAAATCCCACCAGTTGGTTAGTCCTTCACTTTGTTTGGTTGCACTGGTAACCGGGGGATTCGATTTAACCACTTTTGCCGGAACACTCTTCTTTTTTTTCTTCTTTTTTGGTGGCATACTACTAATAATGGTATAGTTACAGAAAGCATGGCTAATCCATACCTATACAAAATTAATAGCTGCAATATCGTTTTCAGGAATAGTCAATGACTATTTTGATTTATCGGAAAAGATTGAATCTTTACTGTGCAATCCGCAGTTGTAAAACCATTTGAAATCTTCCGGTGAATTCAAAACTTGCGGGTTTTCGCCTTTACAATAACACAAGTCATTTCCCACATCAACAAAAACCCGATTTTGAATTTTATATTTGCCAAGCCCCCACGGAGCACCTTTAGGATGGGGAAATACTTCCGCATTATCCCTCAAATCTACCCGCTCATCGGAATCTTCATAACTAAGAATGACATTCTTTTTTAAATCTACATAAATGTAATTGGCAAATGTGTTAATCTGAGTGGAATCAAGGTTGGTTTTCTTTCGGTCGAAAATAAACAGCACTGCTCTGTTATCGTTATTTACAAGAGTAAAAAGCAAGAGCGAATCATTCAGGATAAAGGCCTTTGGTTTCTTTTCACCCGGAACAATAATGCGGTGAGCGTCTTTTTTCATCCACCACTCGTACCCCATCCATTGTTCATCCCAATCCGTGGAATCGCATTTGCCGTTTAATCTGCATACCACATTTCCGTTATTATCATACCATACTTTTATTTTAGCTTCGCCAATAAGCGTGTCTATAGCTGTAATTCGCTGAATATTGGAAGAATCATAACGGTCGCGGTTCCAATCTTCATGATGAGCAAGCAGGGTATAGTAGGCTATAAGGTCACTATTTCCGGGGTCAAACAGTTCCAGTTTTTCTATTTCTTTGGACGATGCAGCTATTTCATCTGCCTGCACAAACTGCTTATTCTTAATTCTTGACCTGAATGTCATATACCGGCCATGCTCGTCTCCACCATTCCCATAGTCTTCATCATTATATATGGCATGGTAGTAATAGTCTATTATTTGATTGGATTTAATATCCACATAAGGGCATTCTGAGCCAATGCGACATGGGTTATCCGTATTAACGGGGGCAAACTTTAATGAATATTTCGTTCGGTTTAATAGAAAAAGCGCTACTCCGCCGCTCATCCTCATAAAGCCATATGAAACCGGAACTATAAGGATGGAATCATTCAGAATAAATTTCTGTAATTTCATTTTATCCGGAACTATAATTAGTCCGTAATCGCCAAATGAACTGTCCCAGTGCTCGAAATGCCCGCCGCAATTGCTGGTATCCGACAATCTATTTATTGAACATTTAACAAGGGAATCACCATACATTGTAAACTTCATAGTGTCGCTACCCACAACGGTATCTAAAATAACAAATGTTGGGAAAGGGCCTTTGTGCGTTTCTGTTTTTTCAACAGCCTTTAAAGAATCTTTTTTTGCCCTGCTATCCGGAACGGTAACTTTCCCCGTTGAATTGTGGCAGCTTGCAATAGTTACGGCAATACTCAATAAAACAACTGAAAATCTGAAACCAATTTGCCTCCTTAACATACCTTTTTTATTTAGTATATCAAAGGTAAGCACTAAATTGAAGCAAGAAAACTATATTTTGTAGCTTTCTGGTTACAATGGACTATTCCTCCTTTCCATTTACCCAATTCAGGCAGTAGCAAAGTTGAATCCATAGCTCCCAAAACCGTTTTTCTGAAAGTTTGTCCGCATCTACGTGGAAATAATACCTGAGGAGCGCCGCCTTTTTCAGCGTATCGCTCGAATCAAAAATCTCTTTGTAGGCGGCTACTTTTTTTTTAACGAGTTGCGGGCCACTTTTATAAGCCCTCCGCAAAACTGTATGGCGCCTAAATAATAGGCGTCATTATCATTATCCATTTGAAAAACACGCGGGTCTGATGCTTCCCTTATTACCGTTGCATCAAACATAGTTGCGCTGGCCTTCATAGGGCTTTGCATTGCCAGGTCGATACACTGCATTTTGGTAAATGTGGTTGCCGTTCTGAAAAATACCACACACGGTTCCTCATTGGCATCCGCAGTAAGTATGGCTACTTTCACTTTTACTTTCAGCTTTTCTTCCAGTTTCAGCCGGTCTGTTTCCGCATCGGCATACACCTGTTCAAGATGATTTGCCTTTTCTGTTGATTTTGTCATAATTTAGAGATTGGTTAAATATTAAGTGGCCAGTAATCAGTGGTCAGTTGTCAGCCGCCCAATTACTGACAACTGATTACTGACCACTGACAACTGTTTTAAGAGTTCCAGTTAATGTTGCCGATTAAAAGAGGGATTTTCATAACCAGCTTTTTGTCGTTGGCTTTGGCAGAGAAAGGATTTTTCATAAACACGCAGCTTTGCAACGTATCTACTGTTAATGCCTGGCTGCTGTTGCCATATACAACCTTAATGCTGAAAGCAGGTATCAGTTGAATTTTGCCCATGGGAGCCATAGAGATAATGTTGTTTATTTCCTCTTTGTAAAGCTCGATGGAACCGGTGTATTTAAACTGTCCGTAACCTTGCCCGATAGGGAAATTACCGGCACCGTAGTTATTTTCCATTGCCTGCTCTTCGTCATATTCGATGGAAGTGATGCCTACCAGGGGGGTGCTTCCAAAAAGCATTACTTGAACGTCGCCCCAGCTGTAGTTTATACCGTTTATAAGTGGATTTGCCATTTTTTATTTTATTAAAAGTTATTTTATTAGTTGTCAGTTATCAGTAGTCAGTGGTCAGTTGCTCATTTACTGATAACTGACCACTGACTACTGACTACTATTTATAAAGACACTGCAAATTGAAGGTTAAGAATTATTTCGCGTGCCACGCCTACAGGCTCCATCTTAACGCTAACAATAAGCGAACTTGTTTGTAAAACGTTTTGAGCAGGATTGATAAATACCTTGAATCCGCTCAGTTCAGGCCTGCCGGTGTTCGGATTATTTTGTGCCATATTGCTCAAGGCCTGTTCACCCAGCCCTTCAAAGAATGCCACCGTTGAATTAGACAGCGTACCATCTGAATTCAGCACCAATGGTGCGGCTAATTGCACAATGTAGGCAGCATATAACTGGCGTGCTGCTTTATCGAATGTGCGGTTATTTTCAATATAGGCATAATCGCTTGTATAGGCTGTTGCGCAATGGCTGTCGTTTACGAATGTTCCGTTCGGGCTGTCATTCACAAACTGCCTTCCGAAAATATACCGATTGGCATCCACCGCATCGATTGTGCCGTCGCTCAAATTACTTAAAAAGTCGAATGAAGCAAGCGTACCGGTAGCTAAAGCAGGAACTGCGTTTTCAACGCCATCAGGGCTAAGAGTGTAAGTGGCTACCCATGCAATATCATCCGATACCTGAGAAGAAGCAACAAGCCCGAGCACATCGCCCAATTGAGTAATAGACTTGTCATAGGCATAAAATAAGGAATATCCCTGCGCGCCTCCGTCTTGTCCTGCAACCACACTAACATGTTCGCTGTTAAGGCTGGCAAGGCTGGTTAAGTTAGCTGCACCAATACCATGCATATCGGCACCCAGAATAATAGATAATGGACAGTTTCTGGCAATCTGCGTGCTGGCCTGTGCCTGCAAGGCTGTTACCTGTGCGGTTACAAACGGAGTTTGGTCGACATATACGCCAAGCTGCCTGATTGAACCGGTAGCAAAGTTTTGCATAGAAGCCACCTCGGGGAATAAATATCCCGTCCAGGAACCGGTCACTTCAAAAAAGCCTACATATAATGTGCTGTTTGGGCATTGTGTGAAGAAACGGTTTATGTGGTAATAATACACATCGGTTGCCGAAGCGGCAGGAATATTGTATAAAGCCAATGCACTTGAAAAGAAAGAACCGGATAAAGTTCCGTTCACATACGTAGTAAAGTTAGCAGCGGTAGGATATGTTCCAAGTCCCGGGCGCGCTTTAATGCTGATGGTATTTGTAGTTACCACCGAAGCTGTGTATTGTGTACTAGCAGTATTCAGGTTAATGGCATTTACCAGGCTGGCTGCAAGAATAGTGGATGTACTGTCGGAAGGTTGCTGTGTATAGGTGCAAAGCAACACATTGTTCAATGGTTCGTTAAAATAAATGGATATAACATCACCGGTAGCGCCTGCGCTAACGGCGCCATGAAAAATAGCGGCAGTTTCTCCAACATGTGTGTTGGTTATGCCCGCGGCAATGGCATCAGATATGCCGCCCAATTGCAAAATTGTTCCGCTGGCGGGAAACCCGGCAATGGAAAATGTGGTAGCCGAAGGATAAAAAATAAGACCAGATATATAGTCCTGGCCCAATGGTTGCCTTCCCAGTCCGCCTTGCCCTCTGTTAATTATTACGTTATTCATTTTTGTTTTATAATTATAATGTTTAGTTTTTGTTTTAAGCTTTTAGCCTTTTCTTGTTTCCGATAGTTTTTGCAGTGCGTCGGTTATGGCTTTCACCGGATTTCCGTCTTCGTCGCCCGAAGCTGCTTTTTGTTTCGCTTTTAAAACTTTCTGCTCCGCCGAATGTGCCGCCACAATTTCATTGCGGCATTCCATAACTTCAGCCCGGCTGTATTCCTTTATTACCCGCTTGCGGGCAATGTACTTGCCGGGAAGTAAAATACGTTTCTGCTTGCGGCCCTGTTTTATCAGCAAGGCTTCGGCAGGGTTGCCGGGGTCCAGGTCAACCAGTTCATGAAGGTCCATGCCCTGAGAAAAATAATAACCGTCGCCGGTGATATATACTATTCCTACATGGCTGTTTTGCGGCAATTCGAGAGAACAAACCAAATTATAGGCTTGAGCATTCGTAAGCTCCGCAATAATATTCTCAGACGAGGACTTAGTTTCCGCTTTTGACCTGACAGGTGGTTTTAGTGTTTTTACCGGCATAGGTGTTGATGTTTTATAGATAGCGATTTGAGATTAATTTTTATAATAAAATTTCATTCAGATTGTCGGGGTTTCCCCCCGGTTTTTTACACCGGGGGTATTTGCCCGAATCAACCTCTATGGAAACTATGCAGTTAAGTTTGTGAATAATGCCATTTGGTCGCCCCAGCCGTGGTTCACATCTACTTTAAAGATGCCTTTCACATACCAGAGGTCGCTTGGATTACTGGTTTTTTTCATTTCAAGTTGTACATCGTCGGTGCTGTTTACGCCAATCCAAAAGTTACTTTGAATATCGGGGCGGCCAACGGTAAGGAATAAGGTTCCTGCATTTAAGCCTGCCAATGGAACAATGTCGTGCCCTTTGTAACGGTTAATGCCACTTTGGGTAGAATCAATGTTCTTATAAACATCCTTGCGCAATGCTTCTTCATAGGTATCCTGGTCGGCATAACTCATAAAATAACGCAATCCAAGCGGGCCATATTTATAACTCAGGGCCTTGCTGATTGGGTTATTCATAATAGTTTGGCGCATTGGCGTAAGAACGTTTTCGCGGATATTGGTATTATCATACGCTACCGGTGTAAGGGCTTGAACCGTAGGGTCGGTAAGGGCTTTGTAAATAAACCCGTCGAACATATAATCTGCATTGGCAACCAAGGTATTGGTTAGCGGATATCCAACAGTAGTAGGGTTTACCGGACTGGCGTATGCCGGGTCAAAGTTAAGGCGTGAATTCCAAAACGCATTTTCAAAATATTCGTTCAGGCGTTTCATGTATTGCAACATGATAAAATTTTCGGCAGTTGGAGGCAGGGTGCGGTCAATAAGCCTGTCCTGCTCAAACTGCTCTGCAAAAAAGTGCTGCTCGAAATCAGCCGGATTAAACTCCTGGTACATTTCAAACTTTTTCGGGTCAAGTACGCGACCATCGACAGTAGTATTGCCGCTGCTGGTAGGCGTTACTGCATAATGCTGGATTAGTCCGCTTACTTCCACACGCGGAATAGTAATTTGCTTACGGATTCCGTCTACCACGTTGGCGCAACCTTTTACAATGGTGTCTACGTCAACAACGGCCCGGGTTATCATATAGTCGAGTGCGGGACCCGACCAACTGGTGTCTGTAATATTCAATGAATCTGCCATGTCTTTTTAAATTTAATTTATGTTGGTTTTTTATTTGCGTTTTTTATTTTGCTCTTCAGCTTCCCTGCGCTTTTCAGCCATATAGGAACCGATGTTCATGGGCCTGCCGGCGCCGCCTGCGTTTTCCACATTTAGTTTTGCGGCAGCGCGGTAAGAAGATAGCCCGTCAATAAGTGAGCGGGTTCTTTCCTTATCGGCTACATACAAATCAACCCATGCGGCTTTAGCTTCAGCTTTCAGCTTGCCGGTTTTCACCGCTTCGTTCACTATGTTTTCTGCTTCCATTTTGAGCGCGAGCGCTTCTGCTTCCTGGCGTTTGCTTTTCAGCGTTTCAGCTTCCAGTTTGGCGCATTTGCAATCTTCTTCCATTTTGGCATATTTTTCTTTCAGTTCAGCCAATTCTTTTTCTTTGGAAAGAATAGCTTCCGAAAGTTTGTCCATTTCGTCTTTCGACGGAAGTTCATTTTTCAGGGCTTTAATAGCTTTAATAAAGTCCTTTTCCGAAGCACTCTCCGGAAGTTCCAATAGAGATGCAAGTCCTTTCATGTTTTCAGTTTTAGTTGTATGAATACTGTTCACCACTTCCAGCAGTTTTTTGTAAGCTGCCTGTGGTGTGGTTTTTTCGGTAATCCTTGGCAAATTGGCATCGGTGGTGATGTCGGCAATCTCATCTATAAGTTTGTTTTTCAAACTTGCTTCCGCATTCAGCCAAGATGTTTCATCCATCAAATCGCTCATCTCCGCTTCCGAAAACCCGGTGCGCGGGCAAAGCATTTTAATGAGTGTTTCTTTTAAGGTATCGAGTTCTTTGCTGTCGCCGCCACTTGGGTTGTGAAGCATTACCTGCCCCCATGGAACCATTTTGCGGGTTCTTCCTGCTTGCAGAATTACACCAGCCATGCTTACGGCAATTCCTACGCAAACCGTATCTACCGGTATAGAGCAGGATTTAATGGCGGAGTAAATGGTCATACCATCTAGTATAGAACCGCCCAGACTGTTGATGTGTATCTCGATGCCCTTCTTGCCTTTATTTTCAATGGACGATAAATAATCGGCAAACTCTTTGCCGCTAATGCCGCTAAGAGTTCCGTTTTCGTCTTTGGTTTCCCCTATTACATCATAAATCTGTAATACCGGGATTTCGTCGTTTTCGTTCTTGCAAAAAATCATGATGCAAAAATAGATTGCCACATACCCATTTATAAAATAGTCATTGACTTGTCATTGACTCTTTCAGCAAACTTGTACAAATACAATTAGTTAGATAATTACAAATAGCACTGTTAAAAAGTATCGGTAATCGGTTAATGACTTTTGTCGAAGAATACATCTTGCTTCCGACCTTTGTGCATATCTCCAACGGCAGGCTGCCAAAGGTTTTATTACATAGCTGACGCTTATGCAAAACATCCGGAGGCAGCCTGCACAGGAGATAAAATCAATACACCTAACTTATGGCGCTCAGTTACCGAAAATCCATTCAATCGAGTTTAAGCCCGCGCTATAAACTATTGCTGCTGGCTTTCCGAAACTTAACCGGCAAAGACAACGAATCGCATGCTATACGTGCCATCATCGAAGAAAAATTCGATAAACTGCCCCTGCCCGACAAACTGATGTATAAACGCTACATCGAAAAGCATTTCCCTGACGACGCCAAGGATTTGCAGGGGATGGAGTGAGCAGTTTAGATATGTCATCACAAATTGTGATGACAGCTTATTTGTCATGAGGTCACAATTTATGATGTGAAGTTTCTAAGGTGCTAAAATAGCACCTTAAAACTGATTCATCATAAAAATGGTATCACACTTTGTGATGGGGATAGATTAATTCTCCAATTTTCATACATTTGATATATGAAAACCTCTCTCGTATTATTATTACTTTGTACATTTGGCTTTGGGAAAGACCCGCTTGATAAGCTAATTGGAAAATGGAAATTGGAAAAAGTAGTAATGGGAGATACTCCTATTTATCCTGAAAAACATAGCTTCTTCGTTATTATTAATCAAACAACCTTAAGTTATAGTGATGGCTGTAATAGATGCACAAAGCAAATAGCTTTCGTTACAGATACGAGTATAAAATTAGACGGTACTGTTGGTTGCACTAAAATGTATTGTCCCCGGCCTTATGATTTTATCTCTGATTACCAGAACTATAGCGGAAACTATAAACTCCAAGATTCCATTTTAATAATAACAAATGATGAAGGAGAACATTATTTAATAAAACAATAACGCCCTAACTCGTCTGCGATTGCACTTCCGAATCCAGCTCCATAACCAGTTGCAGGTTATCGGGTGCTGCCAAAAAGTTTATTCCGCTAAGGGAAATAGAAAAGGTTCCGGTACCTCCACCCAAAAAGGTAACTGAGCCGCCCGCGGTAATCCATATAGTATAGAAGGGCGCCCTTACGGTAACTGAATAGCCCGAACCGGCAGATGTGAGCGCTCCTACATCAGGCACGTTAAACACTTCTTCCTGTGCCGCCGGATAATATCCCATAGGCAAATTAAATATAGTGGAAGCATTCGTATTTCCGGCATGTACTATTTCGCCCCATATATAAACCCTGTTTTGTATTTTGTAAAAACTCAACGGGCTTGGGGTTCCAACATTCATAACACCCGAATCGTTGGCCCATCCATTCAGAAAAGAGGGCGCACCGGGAGTGCCCACCTGCACGGGAACAGGCGACAGGCCCGCCGCCCAGGTATTATAGTTTGCAACAAATGTATTGTAGGTAGATGTAAGCCATGTATTCAAAACCGCTGTAGTGGCAGGCGTAGCACTGGAATTAGCAGCTATAGTGCACCAGTTTCCATAGTCAGGTAAATTGCCGGCATTTGGAGTTCCGCTGGGGTTAAAATGTATTTCCCTTTGTATGTGGACAGTATTCAATGCCCCGTCGCTAAAATAAGTAGGGTCGGCAAGGCTGTTGTTCAGATAAATACTAGCATTCAAATAGGCATCGGAAGGCGGAAAAGTATACGTACCGCCCGGTACATAAAAAAGTTCGCCGCGGTAAAAGACCCAGCCAGGTGCAACCGTTCCGCCGGAAATGGTACAGCCATACATAATGGTTGCCAGGGTTTGGTCGGCCACCAAAAACCCGGCCAACGCGGTTAGGCATTCCGAATAAGCCTGCTGTAAAAAATCGATTCCTCCCGGGCCTGACAGATTATTGGCCAGCAAAGGCATCCAGGAGATATTGGTGACGGCTGATGTATCTAGTTTTTTCATATATGTTATGCCTCTTTATTCGGTAAATGATTCCGTTAAATAAGTTACGGGTGCCAATACTTCCACCGGCGCTTTATAAACTCCGCTTAAAAAGTTAATGCCGCTTAATGAAATGCGCGGGCCGGTGCTTAGTATATTTCCTAAAAAGGTAACAGAACCATCACTTTGTATCCATATATACCAGGTGTTTCCAACGTTGTTTCCGCCGGCGGTATAATTAGATGCCGTAATATCAGGAACAGCAAACACTTCTTCCGCCGCAAGCGGATGGAACCCCGGAGGCAAATGGAATATAGTGGAACTGGTTGGCCCGCTGGTAGCGGTTGGCAGATGAATTTCACCGCATAAATAAACACGGTTAAATAGTTTGAAATAAGACAGCGGGTTAAGGTCGGTTGTATATGTTGTAAGAAGCCCGCTTGCCACCCAGCCGTTTTCAAACTGCGGATTGCCCGTGGTGCCCACTATTGTGGTGGGAGGTGATGTTAAAGTATTATAATTGGCTGTAAATATATCCCAGGTATTGGTAACCCAGTTATTAATAACATTTGAAATCGGGGTTTGCGCATTGGAATTATTACTTGCAAATTTCCAGTAACTGTAATCCTGCAGCGTAGTGCCGGAAGAAGTTGCATGTGTTGAAGAGCTTGCGCTTAAAACGATGGTGCGTATGGTATGCACATTGTGCGATGCAGCATTACTGAACAAGGCTTCATCAGCTGTACTATAAGTGGTAGTTATAGTTGCATTAACGTACAGGCCTGTAAGATCGGTGTATGCCAGGCCGGACACATAAAATAATTCTCCGTTATAATATGCCCATCCCGGATTTATGCCGTATGAATTAGGGGTAGAAACACGGTAAACAGATTCGTAATACGTATCGAAAACGGCATAGGTAGGCGGAGTGAAAAATTGATTGCAACCATACATCACCGTTATTTTGGTAGTGTCCTGAATAGCAAATTCAGCTATCGCGTTGAGGCATTCGGTGTAGGCCTGCTGGATAAAATCAATGCCCACCATACTTGCCGAACCCCCATTTACAAAAGAATTAGCCACTACGCCGTTGTAGTTTCCCAGTAATGGGAGCCAACTGTTTTCATTTACCGCTGATGTGTCGATTATTTTCATTTATATAAATATTATGTAGTATAGTATAAACTGATTACCCCAATGGATGTTCGTCAGATTCTGTATCTTCCATTTCTTCACCGGAATAGTAATAATCGGTTAACGAAGTGGTATAGGTGTCTGTATGAGTTGCAACATCCGTAAGAGCTGTAGAATAGAAATCCGAAACCAAGGTAGAACTATGAACGCCTTGCACAAAACTGATACCCGAAAGTGTAATATTCCTGATGGCATTAAATGGCGTAGTTGTTTGACTAAGCAATTGTACAGCGCCTCCGCTTGTAATTACCAGGTAATAAGGAGGCGTTACATCGCTCCCGCCAACAGCATGTTGCAAACCGGTGTTCCAAACTTGAAAAACTTCCTCGTATGCCAATGGCGTATAACCTGAAGGAAGCGTGAAAATAGTAGAGTTGCCCGTTACGCTGTTGTTCGTTATTTCGCCCCATATATATACTCTGTTAAACATTATACAATACGAAAGCGGGCTTGGATAATTGCCCGTATGCTGCGGTATGCCTGTAGAATTACCCCAACTGTTTTGAAAGGCCGGAGCGCCCATTGCGCCCACCTGTATTACCGTTGGAGTTACATTCGCATTGTAGGCAGATAAAAAAGGAGTATAGTTAGCAGTTACCCAGTTATTCAAAGTAGTTTGCGCCAAAACACTTGCATAGGAATTGTTGGTGGCATTCAGCCATAAATCATAGTCGGGAATATTGCCCGCATTGCGGGTACTGCTCCAGCTGAACTGCACTTGCCTTATCTGGTGCACATTATGAATGGATGAATCGCTGAAGGTAACGGGGTCGGCCCCGCTGAAAGTGGTTACAATATTCGCATTCTGGTATTGCGGCCCTCCGCCTATGCGCAAAGCGACTTCATTGGGAAAAGAAAAAGCATAAATCTCGCCCTGGTAATTCATAAATCCCTGTGTGCCGAAATTTGCCACCTGATAAGGCCCCGGGCTTGGAGGCGGAGGCGGCGCAATATACATAACGGTGGGTTGGGTTTGGTCGTTCACAATAAATTGCGACAAAGCATTCAGGCATTCATAATAGGCCTGCTGCAAAAAATCAAGCCCTGCAAGGCTGCCCGAAGGGCTTCCATTCACAAAGTTGTTGCCTCCGTAATTTCCCAATACGGGCATCCATGAACCGGAAGTTATAGCTGATGTATCAATCTTTTTCATTGGTATTACCGTTATTACTTATTGTATTTGTCCGTCAATGCGAGGAAGGAAGCAGTCTTGCCCAATCTCATGCACAGCACTTTTCCCTTTGATTGTAAGATTGCTTAGCGGAGCTTCGCAATGACGAACCTTGCTTGATTTTACCATATCAGACTTCCCCCCGTTTTTCATTGTAATTTTTAATTCGTAATACTAGTTACTTACTTCAATGCTTTGCCCGTTCACATTTATGGTCAATGTTCCATCGGCGCTTACCGAAGAGGATAGCGAGGTTACGGTTTTACCGTCCAGTTTCAATTGCTGTTTAATAGTATTGCTAAGCTGCTGCCCTATAGACGGAGAATTCAGGTAACTGGGCGCGGCACAACCCACCAATGGATATTCTTTCCACCACCCCTGGTAGCTCATAATAATATCCTGAACTTCCCGGTAAATGCTTTCACCGATGGAAAAGTCTCCGTTGCTAATTTGCAAATCACCTATGCTATTTAACAAAATATCATTCATTCTATTTAATATGTTACAATGTTATAGGTCATTCCCGCTACATTAAGCTGGTCGGCAAATGCCCTTACAATACTATCGCGCAAAGCGGAATTGTAGCCTGCTGCAACGGCTGCTTCATAGGGTAATATCATAGGATTGCTGCTTACCAAACCATTATAAACAGCAACCGGAATGTGAATATTGAAATCGAATAAACTTGAAGGCACTGAGGTGCTATTTATATAAGGCATTGCAACGCCATAAGCAGCAGGAATAAAGTTATAACCATTTCCGGCAGGGCCCATGTACAACATATCATAATCGAGCACATTGGGCACAATATAAATATCTGAATTGCCCGACGCAGGGTCGCGATAATGCGTGGATGAATTGTAAAACCATTTATTCAGCGCATACTCAAAAACAAGGCGGCTTGCATTATACATTACACGTTCTCCGGCACCCACAAAATTATCCTGCACCTTTACCCAGTAAAATGGGGAGCCCATATTTCCGGTAGATAACCATTCTGCAGCGGTAGTGCTGTTAACAACCCATGCCGGAGCCACATCCGGAACCAGGCTGGTTCCCTTAGGAGGTGTTTCCGCCGGTGCATTGCTGATGCACTGATATACCGCATTATTTCCAAAATAGCTACCGCCGCCCTGTATGGCGTAAATTACCGTTTGTCCGCTGGTGTAGGCAATCGAATTATTGTAAACCGCAGGCGCAGGCAACAAGCCCGAACCCGGCAAGTTCAATGCCCCTGTCATGTACCCCGTAAAAAATGCTTCCTGCTTCCATTCTTTACCCGACATAAGGGCATTACCCCATGCGAGCCAACTTGGCAAACGCTTATCAGGTGGCAGTAACAGCCTCCAGGCAGTATTAATATGGTCTAAATCAAATACGCTCATGAGTAAGTCGTAAGTGATAAGTGGTAAGTATCACATAAAGTTCTATAGCTAATCTTATATCTCATACTTAAAATAGAATATTTAAACAGGAATGTAAGTAATCGTTTTGCTAAGGTTATAGTTTGCATTGCCCGAAGGAACTGCCGTTGCATAGCCTGCATAGGTTTGCCAATAGCGGTTAACCAGCGTAGGCAGGACGGTCGGCAAGTTCGACTGTACCAGGTAAGTACCATACGTCCATGGATAGGTGGGACTGGAAGGAAGCGGATAACCCGTATATTCTGCATTAGTTTGCACCCACACATTATTCAGCACCACATCCTCCACCCCACTCACGTTCAGCATGGCATCTTCCAGCCCGCTTACATTAAAGGTACCATCGAACGGAATACTTGCCAGGTAATTATTTATGGCTGTCTGCATATTTCCCGATATAACACCGGAATATGACGCATCATAATAAACCTGGGCAAAAACATACACAATATCGGGAGCGAGGCTCACCAGTGTATATTGCGTTCCGGGAATCATCCAGGTATTTATATACGAAATAATGGAATCGTAAATAGCAACGCCGCCGGGTAATGTGTACACAGGCGCCAATGGCGAGCCTCCGGCCACTTTGATAGTGAGAGAGCGGTTTGCATTTATCTGTACAGATGCCTGTGAAATCAACTGATAAGCGGGAATAACCGACGGATAATTAATGGTGAAATTGGCCGTATCGAGTACCACGTTTTGCGGAACCGATGTGCTATATTGAAATTGCTGAAGCTTGGATACAATCCATTGTGGAGTGTACACCGCCGCATTAGCAATGGTAGCTTCTATATTCGCCTGGAATAAATCGCAGAGCTGCTCGAAAAGATTTTGCGATACAGCCGTTATCCAGAGCCATAAATTCCAGATGCTAACCTGCGATGTTGAAGTAAGTCCGCTTAATGCAGATTGCGAATTCTTCTGCTGCAAAAGCTGATTATATATTACCGGTATGCTGCGTGCCATTTGCTTTTATTTGTAAATTGTGAATTGTAAATTGTGAATGAATTTCATTTAGCATTAAGCATTTACAATTTACCATTTGTATTTTAGCTTTGTTTTATAAACGGTGGCGGGTCATAAGTGCTTGTAATTTGAGGCGTGATAGGTTGCAGCGCAGGATTGGTTGTTATCCCATCCACAGGCTGATTGGTAAGGGTATCCACATAGGTGCATTCATAATCCATAGTATAATGGTAAACATTATTATGGTTATAATCCATCTGCTGCTTATGGCGGATAAATTCTGAAGCGCCTGCCGGCCTGAAATTCTGCAATGCTGTTTGCACAGCATCGCGAAGCCCAAGCACGGCAAGGTTTTGCTCCAGTGTTCCGTCGCCTGCGTCTTCTAAACGGTGTAATATGTGTATGCGCACCACCAGGTCGGGATAAATCTGGTTACCGTTGCCAAGCTGCTCGGTTTCCAAGTTAAGGAACTCGATAAAAAGCGCGGGGAGCGAGAACGAATACAGGATGTTTGCCTCGCTATCGGAGGCTTTCAGGCTTGCCAGCTGGTTATTCCAAAGCTGCACAAACTGGGGCATGGTATTATCAAACGAAGAAATATCGAAACTTGAATCGAAGGACGCAATGTTTTGCAGTTGCGATTTAATAGCATTGAAAAAAGCGGTAGTTGGCATGGCCTTAAATGAAAAATGAAAAGTGAAAAATAAATTACCCTGCATTGACTTACGACTTAACACCCGCAAAAATAAATGCTGAAATGTCGGAGAAGGAAAAAGTCAATGACTTGCCCTTTTTATTTGGAATTAATAATGAAAGCCCGAGATTCCTCACTTCACTTCGTTCCGTTCGGAATGACAGGTTCAATATATCATTCAGGGAAGGGGAGGGCGGGCTTTGACCGCCCTCCCCTTCCCTCTCACCAAAAGCGGATGTCATTCCGAACGAAGTGAGGAATCTCAACTATAAACATTCCAAAACTTAAGGTGCCAATTTGGTTCCTCAAAATCAAATCACCTATTGCTATTTTCACTAGAATTATATTTTTGTAGTATGGAAATTAATGAACCCAAAACAACACCTGAACAAATCAAGAAATTTTCAATAGTTTTCCTTATTGTAATTGTGGTTATCTCTGCGTTCGCTTACTATATGGAAACCCTTGAAAAGACTTCCCTGATTAAAAATAAAGGATTTACTACGGGCGTTATCCTTCGAATTGATTGGTCGCGCGATGCAAAATCTCCGGATATTTATCCTTGCTATATTTACAAACTTTCTGTAAAGGGCAAAACAACGTTGGCACAACAAATGATCGGTGATGAATATGATATAGACCGTCAATTCAAGCAAGGGGATGGTATTATGATGGATTCCCTCGTTGGAAAATCATTTCCCATTTTGTACGATACAACATCCCGTATTCACCCACCACTTAAGTTTACTAATTTCCTATTGATTTTCCCTGAAGATTTTAAGCAATTCAATCTCCCCTTTCCCGATAGCTTGAAATGGGTATTGAAGTTTAACAGAAAATATTTTACTATTAAGTAAGATTGCCCGCAAAGCCTCGCAATGAAGCTATGCCTCCCACTTTATACTTTCTACTTTTCCCTTTATACTAATGCTACGCTTTCGCTTCCGGCCCGAAATAGGCTACTGCATTCTCATCGCGGCTGGTGAAATAGTGCTCGAAATACATTTCTGTTTTCTGCAGGCGGGTGCCTTTTTTAATATCCACATCAAACATGCAGAGAATGGCATCTTCGCTTAAATGCTCGCGGGTGCGCTTGTAATTCGCCTTGTCCATGTAAGCGAAAAATTTTTCATACCACGATGGTATAAGTGAAATGGTCCGTAGCGGAATAAAATTATCCTGATGAAATTTGATGGCTGCCTGTATGCAGTCTATCACCTGGTTGCCGGTAAGCACCACCTGTGTAATGTAGCGAGCCTTGTCGGCTTCGGGAATTTTAATGGTTGTGTCTTTCATAGCTTAGGTTGTTAGGTTCAACACCAAAGCTATATCAGCAAGATGAGGTTTTTATGAAAGTCATTGACTTTTCGGAGCCCGACTGGCAATTTACTTCTGTATAACCACCTTCCCCTCCCCTATCAAATTGCCACCCATAGAAACAAGCCTGTATAGATAAACTCCATTTGGTTGACCTGACAAGTCCAAGATATTGTCACCCTGAGTGAAGCGAAGAGCCTGTTCCAATACTTGTTCTCCTAAAACATTATAAACTTCAACCATTGTTTGCAACCCCGAAACAAATTGAGGATAACCGAGCGAAATGGTATACATCCCGGTTGAAGGATTTGGATATACACTAACTCCGCTATTACCTGCAGATAATGTTTGAGCAGCTGTAGTTAGCGTTGAATCAAAACTAAATACATTTCCATCGCTGAAGGTTTCTCCGCTATTATTCATGCCATAAAACATTCCACCAACGCCAAGTGTTAAACCGCCATATGGATTGCCGCCTGTTGCGTAAACAAAATCATATAAATCCAAATATCCGCTGCCGCTTGTATCAAGCACAAACATACGCCCTGCGCCATTTGCGCCACCGCCGCCAATTAGCCCGTATAAATTATGCCCTTTATTTTGCAATATATTGCCGTCGGTTGGGCTTGCTCCATTCGCATTGTTAAAATTCAAAATGTCTTTGTAATTGCTACCGTTTGTATCTATTGAAAAAATGGTGCCCGCATTGCTGGTGCCGCCTTGCCATGGCATACCAAACAATTTACCGCCCACCAATAGCAACGAACCAAGCGGGTTAAAGCCGGTTGATTCGGTAAAGTCGTGCATTACTTTAAAGCCGCCACCATTCGTATCCATCGAGAATATTACACCACTGTCGTGATAGCCTCCATAAAAAGTCATGCCATATAATTTATACCCTGAAATGGTGACGGAGCCATTGGGGTCATCGCCATCCGGACCGTCAAAATCATGAATATCTTTAAAGTTACTTCCGGCAGTGTCCATGGAAAAAACCATACCGCTATCATACAATCCGCCGGTAGTGGTCATTCCGAATAACTTGGTTCCCGCAATGGTTACATCTCCGGTGGGTGAAGCCCCACCTATCATATCGAAGTCATGTAAATCTTTATAGTTATTTCCATTGGTATCTATTGAGAATATCGTTCCATTGCTATGCGCACCGCCACCGGTAGTCATGCCAAACAATGTTTTACCCGATAATCTAACAGAACCATAAGGGCCTAATCCATTTGTTCCGGTAAAATCAATCAGCATTTTATAGCCCGTTCCATCCGTATGAATGGAAAAAACAACCCCGTCATTCACCGTTCCGCCTTCAAAGGTCATTCCATAAAGCACATTGCCCGATAATACCAATGTACCCCAGGGAGTAGCGCCATTATTCGTACCGCTGAAGGTAAGCAAGTTGGTATATTGTGCCGGGCACAGATAAGTTAAAAGTGAAAATGTAAAAGTAAAAAGTGAAATACGTGCTATTTTTTTCATAGTAAATTTGAATTATTTTTGAATTATTAATTTTCCATCTCCAATCAAGCTGCCGTCTTCTGCCAGAAACCTGTAGAAGTAAACCCCATTGGGCTGACCGCTCAAGTCAATTGAGAATTGGAAATTACCACTTACGTTTTGAGAATTATAGATTTGCTTTCCGAGAAGATTATACACTTCCAGGCAGGCATTCCGTAATCCGTCATTTTTAATTTGAAATTGAAAACTGCCATTACAAGGATTAGGAAATACATTCACTTTTCGGGCATTCGCAGCTATTGCATTTGCAGAAGTAGCTATGCTGCTGTCACTCCACTTAAAAACAACACCATCTGAGTGGACGCCACCGTTATACGTCATTCCGTAAAAACTACCGTTGGAAAGTGCCAGTGTTCCATACGGAGTTGAGCCTTTGGTTCCGGTAAAATCATATAAATCGGTATAAGGTGTACCGCTGGTATCGATGGAGAAAATAAGTCCGTCGTTGTTTGCGCCGCCCTGCTGCGCCATGCCATACAAGGTTCTACCCGATAATACCAATGAACCAAATGGCAGTGACCCGTCGGTTAAATTAAAATCCATAAGGTCCTTGTAGTTATTACCGCTGCTGTCAATTGTAAAAATATTTCCCTCCGCATTTATACCGCCTTCTTCCGTCATGCCAAATAATTTACCATTCGAGAATATCAAATCGCCATCGGGATAAGAACCATTACCGCCGGAAAAGTTAAGCAGATACTTGAAACCTCTTCCGCTAGTATCCATCGAAAAAATATCACCCTCGCCAAACGAACCACCCGCAAATGTCATACCAATTAAACGATTACCCAAAATTAATAGTTCTCCATTCGCATTCGAGCCATCTACTCCGTTAAAAATTAACAGCGTTTTAAATCCTGTTCCATTGGTATCGATAGAATAAACAACACCTGCGCTGTTTGCGCCTCCGTAAGCTGTCATGCCAAACAAGCGGTTGCCGCAAAGCTGAACACCGCCATAGGGGCGGGAACCGTTCACTCCATTAAAATCGAGCAGGTCTTTATACCCGCTTCCATTTGTATCAAGCGAATAAATACAACCCTTACCATTCGCACCGCCCATGGTGGTGGTTCCATACAATTTATTCCCTACAAGCAATAATGGTGCGCTGGCATCGGAACCATTGGTAACATTAAAATCGAGCAGGTCCTTGTAGTTGCCGCCATTCGTATCGAGTGAGAAAACACAACCGTCTCCATGCGCGCCACCAGAAGATGCAGTTCCGTAAATCGTTTTTCCGGAAACTACAGGAGCGCCCAAATAAGGGTTCTTTCCGTTGGTGTCGTTAAAATTCAAGAGAACTTTGTACTGCCCATTACACAGCGTGTAGAAAAGAGAACTAAGAATGAAAAATGAAAGTAGAATCACCCTTTTCATCTGCAAGAATATTACTCAAAGATATGAATTTAGTATGTATGCGGTAAGAATGTTCATCATTGCCATACGATAGTAACTTTGAATTAACACGCCTTCAAAATAAAATGCCCTACCTTTACGTCTCCCTAAAAATAAACAACCTCTACTATGAAATACAACTTACTTGGAAACACGGGACTGAAAGTATCGGAACTATGCCTTGGCACGATGACCTTTGGCGGCAAAGGCTACTGGACCAACATTGGCGCTATTGAACAAGACATTGTAAATGAGCTTGTGAAAAAATCGGTTGATGGCGGCATCAACTTTATTGATACGGCCAATGTTTATTCTGAAGGGCTATCAGAACAGATGACCGGAAAAGCTATCCGCGACCTTGGCCTTGACCGCGACCAGCTGGTTATTGCCACCAAAGTGCGCGGTAAAATGCACGAAGGACCAAATGGCAGCGGACTAACCCGCAAACACATATTGAATGAAGTGGAGGCCAGCCTGAAACGCCTCAACATGGACTATATTGACCTTTACCAAATTCATGGTTTTGATGAACTGACACCTATAGAAGAAACCCTTGATGCCCTCGATAGCCTTGTGAAAAGTGGTAAAGTGCGTTATATAGGTTGCAGCAATATTGCAGCCTGGCACATTATGAAAGCAAAGGCTTATTCTCATTACAACAGGCTTGCATCGTTTGTTTCGCTACAGGCTTACTATACTATTGCTTCGCGCGATCTGGAACGTGAGATAGTGCCTGTGTTGAAAGACCAGCACATGGGGCTGATGGTGTGGAGCCCGCTGGCAGGCGGTTTCCTGAGCGGCAAATTTAAACGCGACGGACAAAAAGAGGAAGGAGCACGACGCATCAACTTCGATTTCCCTCCGGTGAATAAAGAAAAAGCATTTGATATTGTGGATATGCTGGAACCAATGGCTAAAGCCAAAAATGCATCAGTAGCGCAGCTTGCACTGGCATGGCTATTGCACCAACGTGTTGTTACCACCGTTATTATCGGTGCTAAAAAACCGGAACAACTCGACGACAATCTTAAATCTGTTGATGTAACCTTCACTTCCGACGAACTGCAAAAGCTGGATGAAATAAGCAAATTAACTCCTGAATATCCGGGCTGGATGATGGAAAGGCAAGGCGGGGACCGTAAAAAGCAGAGTTAAAAGGGGAATGTTTTAATTCTCTACTCCTACCAAATGAGATTGTCATTCTGAGTGGAGCGAAGAATCTCAACTACAATAAATTATAAACTTGAGGTCGCAAATTGCGACCTCAAGTTTATAATATTATGCTGTAACAAGCTGTGACCGGATGTTTTGAGGTTGCAAATTGAAATCTCAAACCCCTACCCCCTCCTCTTCACCTTAAACCCCATCTGCTTTTCCAGTTCTTCGTTGTCCACTTCATACCCTGCACGGGAAAGGGTTTCAACTATTGTTGCAAACTCGGTTTTACGTTTGCATTCTAAATCTGCAATTTCACTTAGTTCGGAATTATTGGGGTAACCATAACAAACATCTTCCGGAATATCAAAACCCAAATTACGCAGCTTTGGCAATACGTTATCATTGATAACTCCACTCAGCCATTTGTCTTGTTCGTTCTCAATTTCTTTTAAAGCGATATTGGTCGGGCTGTTTTCATCGCCTTGCTGCGAGCCAAGTTTGCCGGCCGTGCCGCTCATGCAATCTTCGTGGCCCAGTATTACTGCGGATATGGATTTCTTGCAGCGTTCTTCCAGACTTGTATAACTCTGCCATGCATTGCCACTCGAAGGGTTTTGCACCAGTTGCAAATCATCGTCCTTATCGGTCATTATGTAAGGCGAGCTGCCCATATTTTGCAATGCTATTTCTGCTGCGGCACGCTCTGATTCATTCGTTTTATTAGTCTTCAGCCAACGTATGGGTTGTGCGAATAACTCGACAAAGTCAGCATTAAACTTGAGGTTGTTGCGCATAAGTATTGCAAACAACGCTACCTGATAAAAAATGCCATAACCGCAATTGCTCATCCCGAAAGGGTTTGGGGTTTTTACCCAAATATGCCAATCGGCGTAAGGTTCACCCCCATCGTCGAACGCTTGCGGTTTATTAAAACTAATTTCTTTCTCTTTGTCAAAGAAATATTTGGGCGCGCGATAGTTTGGGTCATCGTAATGGATGCCGTCAATCATATATACAATCGGGCTCACCACTTCCCTGTCGGGAGAAATATTTTGGCGGCGCACCACGCTCAACTCGGGGAAACCATTACCAATCATATCGCCCAACGATATCAGCTGGTAGCCATATCCCTGTGCATCGAGCAGATAATCGACAAGTGTAGTCCACCATTGCGAATTGATAAAATCAAGATTGGGATTTGTAACCTGTTTGTTATCCCTGTCGAAAAATGCAGCCCGTTTAGACAGAGTTAATCGCTTGCGCTTTTGCCAGCAGGCATATACGTAACCGTCTAAAATCAAATCCTGGTAAATCTGCTGCATCTTCACCCGGTATGGGAAAATGGGCATTTCAGCTTCGCTGATGGCATCGCGCCATTCGCGAATATCCATGCGCACACGCGGAAACTGGACAGGCGCAATGCTGCGGCTCACATTTTTAGCATCATAGGCCATGTTGATGGGATTCTCGTGGTTCCGTCCGAAGTTAGGCGAGGTAGGGTCGAACATCTCCGTAGGGAACCAGTAGTTCTTTCCTTTAATGTTCACCTGTCCCCGCCCAAGCTCCGGAATAATGGTAGCCTGTTCCATATCAAAAAAATGGGGTTTGCCATTCACACTGATGCTGTAAGGCTTTTTACCGGCTTTATCCAGCTCGGAATTGTAAGATATTTTGCGGATGTTGCTCACTTTCTTTAATTAGTAATTAGAAATTAGTAATTAGTAATTTTGTGTAATTAATAAGTAGAAATAAAAACCTTTTTCGATTACTGATTCCTAATTATTAATTACTAATTATTGTCACCAGCTGTTTTCCAGTTTAATATTTCCGCCTATGCGAATGCGGCCTCCTTGTGCTGGCTGCAACAGGGGCAGGTTTGGGGTTATATCGCCTTTGGCAACCGCCATGCACCACTCCAATGCTTTTTCGTAACGCTTTTGACGCAGCGCCGGAATATTTTGCGGGGCAATATTGGAATGAAGCGTATAAAGCGCAATATCTACCATGTTTTTCACGAGGCTTCGGTCGCGGTTATCGCCCGGCACCCAGTTTACGGGCTGCCAGTTTATAATATCCGTTCCGGGAATATTATTTAAATTGTTTCTAACCAGTGATTGCCATACCTGGTTATTATAGCTTACAAGCGAACCAACAGCGTAGGTATTTGAATTGAGCCAGGCGGAAGTATTTTGCAGGTTTTGCGAAGGCAATACGTTGGCAACACTATATGGTGTGCCGATACCCCAATAGGTAGAACCGTTTACAGGGTCATCCGGGAAAATATTCAGGAGCGGAACTTTTTGCTGCGCCTCGAATTGTATTAATGCCGAATGCCCGAATCCTGCGCTTGGTATTAAGCATTGATACATATTATTTTTCCAATAAACAATATCTCCAACGGCATAATTTCCTTTGTTCACATCAAATTGCACATATGGGTAAGCTATGTAGCAGAGCCCAAAATTTGTACCCAGCAATGCCCAGAAGTTTGACCCCGGAGCATCATTACTCACTGTGGCAGTAGTGCATAAATAGGCATTTCCATCGGTATAGGAAACCAATGCGCCTGCCTGATAATTTTGGTTTATCCATGCCTGATAATTCAATTCAACCAGTTGGCCTGCGTTGTAAGTGGCTGTTGGGTCGAAGACTACCGTATTGGCAAAAGCGGTGGTTATATCAAACCGCTGGCGAAGGTAAGAACTGATTTCTTCCTGTGCGTTTTCTTCGGCATCAGCCTGAACCAAGGGGTCGCCTTTGGTAAGCTGTGAAAGAATGGTGCTTTGTATTTGCGGCAAATAATCGCGGGCCCTTAAAAATGACATTTGATTGATGATTAGTGGATAGTGGTAAGTGATTTTTTTTTTACAATGCAAAAATAAAGGGTGCGATATCGGGTTGTGTAAAAGTCAATGACTAACGGGCATTTTGCCGGGCAATGCCCAATCATGCCGGGCAAAATCCTTTAAAAAAACATGCCGATTTACGGTGCATTTATACACAAAGCCTTCATTTCTTATTGATTATTTGAACATTAACAATAAATAACCGATAGGTTATGCGTAGCTTAACCTAGGTGAAAATGAAAATGTAATTTAAAATGTCTTTCTTTCTTTCTTTTGGTTCTTTTCTTTCTTTCTTTCTTTAAGTCCGGCCGACAAATAATTTAATGGCTTACTTTGTCCGAACCTGAAAAGGCATGTAAAGTCATTGACTATTTTCCAAACCGCTTTATTTGTTTTTTTCTTTGCAGTGCAAAAAAGTTGCATGAACCGCGAAGCACTCCCTACTTCTTTTAAATTTAAAAAAGCTTATGCGTAAAAAATTAATTGTTCTTATATTTCTCGCTTTTATTTCTTCGCAATTTAGTGTGTGTGTAGCACAAACGCAGCCTCTTACCAGAGCTCAATTACAGAATTATACCAATTCGAGCATTTATCAAAACCCTACCCATGCCATAAGCGGCCAATCTTTGCAAAACACTTTTTCAAACTACAACAGCAGTTGCGCTAACCTTCGCACAGACACTATGTTTGTACTTTTATTTGACAGTAATTACACGTATTACTTCGGAATGAAAGTAATTATTCCACCTAACTTTACAATTCCTCAGCCTGTATTACAATTAAACACTCAGTTTCAAGTACTGTATACCGCCCCTCCAAACCCGCCTTCCGATAGCTCATTTTTCAAAACTATTACAAGGTGTGACACAGCCCGATACAAGGGTCCTTTCGATACGATTCATTTCAAACCCATTTTATATGGAAACTGGAATAATTATTAACTAAAAAAAGGAGAACATTGCTGTGCTCCTCTTTTCAGTAGAAAGTAGAAAGTAGAAAGTAGAAAGTAGAAAGTTATTGCCGGGACTTTACACTTTCTACTTTTTACATTCTACTTAATTTGTTTTCACCACTTTTTTCTGGCTAACCAAATTGCCATTATTGTCTAATATACGGATTAAATAAATTCCGTTTGGTTGGTCAGATATGTTAATTAGTGATGAGTAATTAGTAATTAGTAATTGGGTACATACTTTTTGTCCAAGCATATTATAAATCTCTACAGTATTACTTTCAACTTT